>CAYOEJ010000004.1:17389-58793 GCA_964403015.1 uncultured Arcanobacterium sp. | reverse complement strand
CAATACGGGTCGAACGTGCCGTACCAGTACAGCGGGCCACAATACGGCGAGCCGGGTCAACCTCAGTACGGTTCCCAATATGGCCAGCCAGACCAGCCCTCGTATGGCTCACAATATGGCGAGCCGGATCAGTCACAGTACGGCCAGCCCTACGGTCAGGTAGCACCGTCGTCGTACGGCCAATATGGCGAAGCCAGCGACCAGACCGTGGCACGCACGCCGGGCCACCGAACGGTCATCCCCATGCGACCTCTGAGCGTGGGCGACACACTTGATGCAACGCTGCGACTGCTGAAGTTCAACCCCGTGGCGCTCATCGTCTTCCCCATGATCGTCTCGCTCGTTGCTGGCGTCATCACCGCAGGGCTCACAGCCTTGTATGGCGAAATCTATATTTCTGATGACTCGATCCGCGCGGTCGGGTCGTCAGGTATTGCAAGTATCGTCACCATCGTGCTGTCCATCGTCAGCGCCACCATCATGTCTCTTGCGGGTACGCGAGTCGTACTCGCTGCCATTCGTGGCCGTAAGATTACCCTTCGTGAAACCTTCTCTCTCGCATCTAAGAAGCTGGGAATATTCAGCCTTCGCCTCGTCGGTCTGACCATCATTTGGATGCTCATCTCATTCGTCGCCATGATGGTGTTCGGGCTCATTATGGTCGCGTTCTTCTCCGGCGCGAACTTCCAGCCCGAGTCCTTCATGGGCGTGCTTGCCTTGGTACTGATTTTTGTTCTCATCGGTGCGCTGGTCGCGGCGGCCATCCTTGCACGGTTCGTACCGTCCCTGCCCGCAATGATCGCCGAAGATATCGGCCCGATTCGCGCGATCCGTCGTTCTTGGACGCTTACCAAAGGCTCCCTCGCTTATATGCTCGGAACGATCCTGTCCGTCGTCGTGATCGCTTGGGTCATTTCCTTCGCGTGGTTCTTCCTCGCGAGCGCACTGCTCAGCGCGCTTGGTACCTTGGATAACGGCACGATCGCCGCGGGAGCAATCGCTGTTGCGGTGATGGTTCCCGCATTGCTCAGCGTGTTCATCACTCCTCTCCTGACCACACTCGTCAACGTGGTGTACGTCAATATGCGTTTCAAGCGAGAGAACTTCCATCAGGAGCTCCTCTATGAGGCAGCCAATGGTTAGCGGAGCACCGCTCACCCCCGACGCGGATCAAGCGCAGCAGTGGGCAGAATCGGAGCTATCTAAGGCGAAGTACAACGATTCGCCGGGTCTCCTCGAACGCATAGTGAATTGGTTATTCGATCGGCTGGCGGACATTATTCCGGCCTTCGATGGTTCGTCAACCTTCATGCGATTCGTCGTCATTACGATCGTCATCGCACTCGTGGCTCTCGCGGTATTCCTTCTCGCTCGCCTAGGTTCTCGCGGGCGCACCCAGCGAGGAGCGGTCAAGCAGTCTCTGCAGCCCCTGTTCGACGACGTGCGAACGTCAAAGGAGCTCTTTGCTTCCGCCGACGACGCGGTTCGACGCGGCGATAAGAACCTTGCCGTGGTCGAGCGGTACCGCGGGGTTATTCGGCTCTTGGACGAGCGCGGGTACATCGTGGTGCGTCCCGGGATGACGGCGTATGAGGCTGCCGTTGAAGGTACCACTGTAAGTAAAGCGGGCCACCTGTTCTACCCATCCGCACAGTGGTTCAACGGGATCTACTACTCGGATGCGCAGGCGAACGACGAGGCGCTAGGCGTAACCAGAGCGTTGCAAGAAACCATGTCGAAGCTTCCAGCGCGAGCTCGCATCGCAGCCGACGACTTGGTGCGTTCATGATGGTGGTGCTTGGTGCGTTCATGATGGTGGTGCGCTCATGAACAAAGTCCTTGCGTCGCGTATCGGGAAAACTCTGGCCGTCATCGTTTTGATGGTCGGGCTTCTTGCCGCCATCTTTATCCTCGCCCCGCGCAACGATGGACAGCCGCTATCCCCAGGTTCAACCCGGCCCGATGGCGCAGGTGCAACTGCGGAGGTTCTGCGCGACCGCGGCATCGACGTGGTGGTGATCAACTCGTGGGAGGAGGCAATTGAGCGGGCCGATTCGCAGTCAACTGTCCTCATCCAGCTGTCGAATAGTATTTCTCAATCCGACGTCGATCAGCTCATTGACAGTGGAGCCACTATCGTTTTGATAGCTGATGACTACGCCAGTACTGCTCGGGCGTGGGGATTCGATGGGCGGTTTGAGGGAACTGATTCGCATCCGGTGCGCGCCCAATGCGAGGAGTCCAACGCAGTGGCCGCTCAAGGAATTAGTCCCGTAGACCGCGTGTATATGGGTGACGAGTCCGGCTGTTTTCCGAGCCACAACGGCTTCGCCTGGGTCAAATCGGATGAACATCCGCGTATCAGCCTGTTCACCGCTCCGGAAACATTCACGAATGCCGAACTGGCCTCTCCGGGAAACGCCGCATTTGCCTTCCATACTCTCGGATCTCAACCAACCTTGTTGTGGATTCATGGCGCCGGGCTCTCATCCTCGAGTTCTACGACTAATGAGCCGAGTGTCGATGCTCTTCCGTCTTGGTTTACCGCCGGTTCAATCGCCGCATTGCTCACCGCCGCTTGGTATGCCATGTACAAGTCCCGTCGTTTTGGAAAGCTCGTTCCCGAGCCTCTGCCCGTGATTGTCCCTGCGGCTGAAGCAGAGCTCGGCCGCGCCCGGCTCTACCAGCGTGGTCGCAACGTTGCACACGCGGGAGCATCCTTGCGTGCGGGGATGATTTCACGAGTGGCGCCCCGGCTTGGTCTTACCCCCAACATGGATCCATCCTCCGTGGTCCAAGCAATGTCGCGTGCAAGTGCCGCGGAACCCAACGTAATCTTCGACCTGCTCTACGCTAGAGAGGTCACGTCTGAAAGAGACCTAGCCACCCTGTCCCGTCAGCTGACGGCTCTTGAGAAGGAACTGACATGAGTAATCCATCATTCCGTCCACCACTGTCGCTACCGGATGCCGAGGCGCCGGCGCATACGCCGAGTGCCACGAAGTTCCGCGCGTTGCGGGGCGAGATTGGGAAGGCAATCGTAGGTCAGGAAGAAGCTGTCACTGGCGTGCTGATAGGGCTGCTCTGCGATGGCCACGTGCTTCTCGAGGGCGTGCCTGGCACCGCGAAGACACTACTCGTCCGGTCGCTGGCACGAGCCCTGTCGCTTGAAAATAAGCGGGTCCAGTTCACCCCCGATCTCATGCCGGGCGACCTCACGGGATCGCTGGTATACCAATCATCAACCGGAGACTTTTCGTTCCGCCCCGGTCCGGTGTTTACCAACCTTCTCCTCGCCGATGAAATTAACCGTACGCCACCGAAAACCCAGGCGGCGCTCCTCGAAGCAATGGCTGAGCATCAGGTCTCTGTCGATGGCGAGCCTCGCGAGCTGCCCGATCCGTTCATGGTAGTTGCCACCCAGAACCCCATCGAGTACGAGGGCACGTATCCGCTCCCAGAGGCTCAGCTGGATCGATTCCTTTTGAAGATGATCCTTCCGCTACCTCCTCGCGACGTCGAGCTCGAAGTTCTGCGCCGTCATGCCGGCACCTTTGACCCCACGGATCTCTCCACGGCCGACATCCAGCCCGTGGCAGACGCCGAAACAATCCTCCAAGCACGGCGCGAAATCAGGACAGTTGATGTTCACCCGGCGATCCTGAGCTACATCGTCGATCTCGTGCGAGCCACGCGCGAGTCTCCGTCGGTTCACGTGGGTGTTTCGCCCCGTGGTGCCACCGCGCTCCTGCATGTCTCGCGTGCCTGGGCTTGGCTCTCCGGCAGAAGCTATGTGACCCCCGACGACGTCAAGGCACTCGCTGGTCCCGCCCTCTCGCATCGCATCCAGCTCCACGCGGAAGCTGAACTGGACGGACTTTCGGTCAATCGCGTGGTCGAAACGATCCTAGGTGCCGTTCCGGTACCTCGCTGACATGTACCTCCGCCTGCCAGCAGTCGCACTCGCTGCCGTAGGAATTCTCGTTGGAATTTCTTTGGGCAGCCTCTCGAGCGTGCTCTGGATCAACCTCTTCGTTGTGGTGCTCTGTCTCCTCGATGCTGCCCTTGCGCCGTCCCCCAGTTCAATTGCCGTCAGCCGCGAGGCAGATAGCGCAACTAGAGTAGGTCAGCCTATTGTTCAGACGCTGACACTTACGAATTCCTCCCGCAGACGAGTAGCTGGCCAGATTCGTGACGCCTGGCCACCATCGGCCGGTGTGGAGCCCTCACGCCACTCGTTCACTATTCCCGCGGGTGAACGACGCCGGGTCCAAGCTTCTCTCACGCCCTCGCGTCGCGGAACTCGCTATTCTGAGGCCGTGACTGTCAGAACCACCGGACCCCTCAGGCTGGCTGGTAGACAGCGGTCTTTTGAGTCCCCGTGGCAGCTTCGTGTTCTCCCTCCCTTTAACTCGCGCCGGCATGTCTCCTCCAGAGTCCAGAGGCTACGCGAACTGGAGGGGCGTGCGCTGCTCCTTGTTCGAGGCCAGGGCACCGAGTTCGACTCACTTCGCGAATATGTCGCAGGCGACGATGTGCGCGCGATTGACTGGCGATCCACCGCCCGTCTCGGCGATACCGTTGTTCGAACTTGGCGGCCAGAACGAGACCGCCAAGTGGTAATACTTCTCGATGCCGGTAGGTCCGGCGCGCTGCGCATGGGTGATGGCACGGCTTTCGATTCGTTTATTGAAAGCACCCTCCTGCTGGCCACGCTGGCCATTCGCGCTGGTGACCGAGTGAGCGTGGTTGCGCTCGACGACGAGGTTAAGACTCGTTTGAGCGGCACTCAAACCACCATGATGAATAAGATCGCAGAAGGTCTGGCGGATGTTCACCCGTCGTTGGCAGCCACAGACTGGACCAGTGCGATCACCACCATCAAGAAGATCACGCGCCGTCCCGCCTTCGTCGTTCTGCTCACCCACCTTGGCGGGGGCTCAGTCCAGTCGGGTCTTTTCGAAGCAATTTCCACGTTGCGCCGTACTCACACTGTGCTCGTCGCGTCCACGCACACTGCACGTGACGGGGTGGGGAGCCTAGACCATACGTTGGAACAGGTCTACGAGTCCGCTGCTTTCTCTCGAGGCGACGTGGAAAAAGATGCCGTTGCACGCGAGATTGAACGTGCGGGTGCCTTCGTCGTACGTGCCGACGCCGAAGGGCTGCCACCAAAGGTGACCGATACCTACCTTGAGCTCAAGGCACGGGGAAAGCTCTAAGCGCTGTATTCCACGGTCCAGCCCGCATCTGCGGGAGCCTGATCCGCGCTGAGGCCGCGTGCCAAGCCAGACCTACCAAGAAGAATCACCCATGCCCAGAAGGCCGCGAGGACGAGTGCGCCGATGACGATCTTCAGCCACCACTCCAGCCCAGATGGCGTCACGAATCCTTCCACGAGACCCGAGACGAAGAGGACAAAAACAAGACCGATGCCCACGGTCACGGTTTGGCGGCCCTCGGTAGCGAGTGCGTCTACTCGAGGCCGGTCACCGGGAACAAGCAGCACCCAGAAAAGGCGTAAACCCGCGGCGCCCGCCACGAAGATGGCAGTCAGCTCAAGCAGCCCGTGCGGAAGGATAAGTTGGAAAAATATGTCCAGCGAGTCGAAGTAGTTCATGACTGCTGCAGACTGACCAATTGACACCGCGTTTTGCCACAAAACAAACGCGGGGAAAACGCCGGTTATACCGCCAGCTACGCATTGCAAAGCAATCCACGCATTGTTGGTCCATACGAGTGCGGCGAAATCAGCGTTAGCGTATTCCGAATAGTAGGCTTCAAAGGCGGTATCCGCGTAGTGCTCAAGGGAAGCCAAGGATCCCATGGAGGTCACCAGTTCTGGGTTCAGGTGATAGTGGATGAGAACGACGAGGAAAACACCCACGAATCCAAGAGTTACACCAAGTACCCACCAGCGGATGCGGTAGAAGGCGATGGGAAGGGTGACGTTGAAGAAGTCGGCCACACTGGCCCACGTACCGCCTGAAGACTGGGTTAGGCGGGATCGGGCCCTGCCGAGGATGGCAGACAGATAAAGCACGACGTCGGGATCGGGCGCCTGGGTGCGCACAGTTGCCAAATGGGTGGCTGCGCGCTGGTAGAGCCTCACGAATTCGTCGCTCTCTTGGCCGCTCAGCCTGCGCCGCTTCGCGAGCTCATCAAGGCGCTCCCACTCACTTGAGTGGGTCTTAGCAAAAGCGAGACTGTCCACGTTCCAACTGTGCCACAAAGGTGCGGGTATCCTGTAGACGTGGCACGAAATCAAGATCAGTATGATCAACTGCGAGCAAGCGGCTACCTGGGCGAGGAGATCGTCACGGGCGAGGCCGTAGCACTTGACCTGCCTTCGGCGACCGTGACCACAAGAATGGTCTCTGGGTTTGTGGACTATGTGCTTATGGCTCTTCTGCTTGGCTTCATTCTTGAGCAGCTACTCAGGCACGGGTTCGGACTTAGCGAAGCAACTTTTCGCACGGCAATGACTCTGTTGCTGGCATCATTCTTTTGGCTGATCCCAGCTCTGGTTACTGGCCTTAGCGGGGGAACATCCCTTGGCAAGCTCCTGACCCGCACCCGCGTGGTTCGATCCGATGGTGGACGCATAACTATTCGGCAGGCCTTCGTGCGCGCCACTATCGGAATCGTCGAGGTGTGGTTGACGCTGGGGTCACTCGCACTCATCACGTCCGCATTGACTAAGCGCGGCCAGCGGCTGGGTGACATGCTGGCCGGGACGTACGTGGTGCGCTGGCCAAAAGCCACCAACTGGGAACCTAAAGTTTGGATGCCTGATGGCCTCCAAGGGTGGGCTCAATCTGTTCAGACGCGAAACCTGCCCACTGGCTTGGCTCTTAACATCGTCGACTTCCTGCGCCATTCACGCCGACTCACAGGGCCGGCTCGTGCGGCCCAAGGCCGGCTTCTGGCAGCCTCCGCAGAAAATTACGTCTCTCCCCCACCTCCGTGGGGGACCTCGCCCGAGGACTTCCTATCCGCGCTCATGCTTGTTCGGCACGAGGCCGAACTGCAGCGGCACGAACATCGCCGCGAGCACCAGAGCCGTTCGCTGAGCGCCACGGAAAGATTGCCCTATCAGGTTCCGGATCCCGCGTAGGTCGATCCGCGACCAAAGACAGCGGCCGATGGCTTTTAGGCTCGGCCGCTAGCGCTGGGGCGTATCGTCGATCGACCGTGCGTATGATTCGAGCAGGTGCGGGACATCGTCGATAACGGGATAGGCGAGCCGTGGGCTCGCGCCTTCGTCTGCAACGAGCTCGGTGGTTCCGTCGTCGTTAGTGACCCTCTGGAGTCGAGCACCGGTCACGGGACAACGCAGGGATTCGTCAAACCACTGTTCCATCAGTTTTCCTCATCTTCTACAGAGCTGAGCGGTGTCGATCGTGCGGCCGAAGCAGCTCGCGACGACTCGTCCTCAGCAAATGCGGCTTCAGTCTCACCCTTTGCTCCGGCGTCGTCGCCATCGGGCTCATCTCCAAGGCCAGGTATCACTGCGAAACGCGGACGAGGCGTAGGAGGGGTAGAAAGGTCGGTTGCTGGGCGACGCACTTCACGGCGCGCAGGCTGCGGAGGTGCAACCTCGCGCCTCGAGGCCTCACGGATCGCGTCGGCAAGGGCGGTGAGATCATCATCTGAGGGTTCCACCGGTTCAAACTCCGTCACGAGACGGACCATTTGCCAACCCACGGGAACGGTCACCGAATGCGCGTGCTCCATGCACAGATCAAACGCGCCCGGCTGGGCAATGGGTGAAAGTGGGCCGATGACTGCCGTGGCTTCTTTATAGCCGTACGTCATCGTGGCAACGGCGCTCTCGCGACAGTTGGTACGGGAACATTGACGAATAGGACTCACGAGAAACAACTCTACATCTGAACGCGCGGGCTCGGCGCGAGCACGTACCGCGAACGCTAAGCTGGCCATGTGAGTTACGAGTCCGCTATTCCTAGCCGCGCCAACGCGCGCCGACGCGATCGCCACGGTCGCGGATTTCGCGGTCCCATCGTGCCGATGACCGCCCCCGTCTGGCGGACGCGAGCAGATCAGTTTGACGACGTGATCGCCTGGGATCTTGGGAACTTTAAGCGCAGGCTCGGCCCCAAACTCGATCGCTATGACTTTGCGGTACTCGATGTTCCCCAGCAAGACCCGGCACCTTGGGAGCAGGGAATCCCGCTATCGCGATTCCTGCCATTCGAAAGGCCTGCAAAGATACGCGGGCGAATCATTTTCTATCGGATGCCGATCTTAGAGGCTACCAAGAAGGAACCGGATCCGCGCTGGTTCATTCATGATGTCATCACGAACCAGTTGGCAACGGCACTCGAGATGGATCCCGAGGAGATCGACTACCTTTAACGCGGACCTCGGGCGTCGCTCGCGTCGGCGCCTCGGGACTCAGTTTAGCCAAGCTACGTCATTGTTGCGTCAGTGGGGGTGCCACTTGCTCACGGACCGGGGATTCTACGGACGGACGTCAATGCGCAGGTTTTGAGTTTCTGCCGCGCCAGACGTCAGCGGCGTCCAGTCGACGGCTGTCCTATTCTCCAGCGGCGCCCGTAGGTTTACGGCCGCCCAAACGTCGTCGTCGGACTCCATCCAGACGTACGACGTACCGTCGGGCAACGAGATGCTCTGCGTTCCCGCTACAGCCAGGGTTTCGCTGTCGATTTCTTCGATAGCATCGTTGTAAGCCGTCCACGTTACGTTGGCGCTGTCGGTGGCCATCAGGCCTAACTCGCCCTGCGAAAGGCCAAACGCAACGCCACCCTGCCGCATGGGAGCCTGAGTCGACAGCCACGCAGTGTCCCAGCCGTCCTCCGCGTTGCCCTCACGCACCTCAACGCCTGCTGCCACGTCGCCATCTGCACGAACAATGACCCCGTGAGTTCCCGGTGTCAGTCCATCGAGGCTGAGATCAAGGACGGTCTGGGGAGCCACAGTTACGCCTTCGCCGCCGGGCAGTGGCGTCTCTTCGTCACCCAAGACGGTTGCGATGTCCACGGTTCGCGGGTCATCAGATGGATTGACGATGCGAACTTTCCCTGTCACGTCAGGGTGGGCAAGTCGTGAAACCCCGCCATTGCCTGAAGGCGCCGCGGGGATGAACAGACCGGGGATGGTCAGTTCCCGTCCAAATTCCGAGCCGGAGACGAATGAAAGTCCTGCCGGGGTGAAGCCTTCTAGTGCCGCCGTCTGCAGAGAGGCTGAGAATCTTCCGGAGTCCGTACTGAGTCGGAGTGCGATACGTGGATCCTGTGGAAGGATACCGTCGAGAATGATCTCGGTAGACGAGCGAGGAGACAGGTTAACAACTCCATTTGCCCCAAGATCCATCTCGCCTATTGAGGAGTAACCATCGATCATCACGGTGACGGTGGTAGCACCCGGATTGGAGACCACTAGACGGTTGGATACGCCAAGCTCAGACGAGGAACCCACGATCCACATCGAACTGCTCGCCCACTGGCAAGCATCATTAGCAAGGCCTGCTACGTCTCCCGCCTCTGCACGATGGGTGGTAGCACCCGCGACTCTGGTAACGTCGCCCGCTTCGGTCACTCTCAAAACACCGAACGCCTGCGGATGACCAAGCTCGGTCTCGCCCAGCAGGTCGGGAGCGAGAACGGGGCCTGCGACGCTTCGTTCGCGTTCTTCGGGTAGGGGCATCCATTGACGCTCCGAACGGCCGCTAGCAAGGATTCCTGCCCACCCAGCGGTGTTCTCATCAAGCTCTTCAACGTCGACACCCGCGTCAATTGTTCTAGAAACTCCGCCGTTACATACGAGAGCCATGGTGGCGGTGTCCGGAGTCAGAACCGGCGCCTCGCCGTTCGTTGGCTCCGTAACGTCCATGCCCAAGGCGAGTGCGGTTAATCCCGTGGCCGCTGCGATGAGAGCGACTCCCGATATCGTAGCCTTCACTCTCATTCCACACTCCCCTTCCGTGTGCGTAACGGCAGCGCCACAATAAAGGTGACGATCATCGTGAGAAGTTGAATTCCCACCAAGACATCATTGGTGGTGTCCGAGTATGTCACGTGAACCTCACCCGCTGTTTGGCGGGGAATTTCCCAAGTTTGCAAATCTGCCTCAATGGACTGGAGCTCGTCACCGTTGATTGTGGCGACCCAGCCCTCGTCTGCTCGTTCAGCAAGAGCCAACTCTCGGGTTTCGATCGATCCGGCAATTTCGCCGTGGGCTTCTACCGTGCCCGAGGCAATGATCTCCCCGTCGCTGGTATGAAGTCGCGCTGGTGGTGGGTCGCTGGTTCGAACTCGCCAGAAGGTCCCGGTCTCGTTGTCCGTCACGTACTCGAGTCCCGCGACGGCGTGCAGCTGGGCGATGAGTTCTCCGCGGTGTTCCGCTCCGCTTCTCTCATCGCTTGGCGGTACAAGAACCACAGTGATTGCGTGTGCCGCAAGCTGCGAGGCAGCGTTTTGGGAACCACTGGTGAGGTTGACGACGCCGGTGGCAAGCGATTCGTTATCGCTTAAGGCTTCGCCATTGCTGATGGCATTGAGCTCACGAATGGTTTTGATCGTCGAGAACTCGTGTATCTCAATCCCGGTGCGACGCCACACTTCGGCCTCAATGCCGTCAGAAGTGGAAACTAGCGCCAGCACTCTCCCCGAGTTCGGCCCGCTCTGCGATTCACGCGCCATGGCGGGCAGAACGTCGTCGGCACCAGTGAGGTCGTTGTGTGTGCTCGTGAGTTGCAGATGAATCCACTGCCCGGCCATGGCTGGAACTGTGAGCGGAACGAGCGCCATGAGTAAACCGCCGATGACGTGGGCCAGCCCAAAACTACGCGTGCGCAAGGAGGTTCGAAGAGCATCTGACCCATTGGCGAGAACGAGGATGAGTCCCAACCAAAATACGCTCAGTCCAACGCCTGCCCATCCAACTACGGACGTCCTGTTAAGACCATCGACAATGTGGCCAACCTCCGTGCGCGTTGCGATGAGCGCCCAGCTAAAACCGACAACCATGACCGCCCAACCCAGGCGAATTGGCCACTGGCGATGCCTGCGCACCAGCGCAAACACAGCGGCAACCAAGAGGATACCGATCGGGATGTAGAGCAGCCAGTCCAGATCGTTAGAAAGAGAAACGGAACGCAGCGAGAACAGGTCGAGCAACTCGCTCGGGTCACGCGGTGATGCGACTGGTTTGCCTGGCATCGAAAACAGGAATGGAGTGATCTCGGACGGATCTAGCTGGCGAATTGCGGGAGCAAGCATGCCGAGGGCAGGCAGGGGTAGCCACAGCCAGCGCTTGCGAGCACCTCGGCAGTACACGAGGCCGATCGCTGCCAAAGCAACCGACGCTAGAAGGAACATTGGCGATGCAGTGGAGAGGAGTCCGAGCGTCAAGGCAGATAGGCCAAGCATAGTGGACGAACCGCGCCAAGCTCCTACAACTGCAAACACCAAAAGTGGAAGGAGGATATGGATGATGACCGACGCGATGCGCCCGCCAGCCAAGCTCTCGAGCATGGGAGGCCCGATCGACCACAGCAGCCCGAGAACAACGCGAACGTGCCAGCTCTTTGTCAACCGTCCAACAGCGAGGTATCCGGTGAGGGCGCTAAGCGGGATCGCAGCATAAATAATGGCGGTGATGAGTTGGCCAAGCGTCAGGCCAATCGGCATCCCGAGCGCTAAAAGGGGCAAAAATGCGACCCACAGCGAATCAACGGGAAGTGGATAGCCATCGCCGGTTGGTAGCCAGCCGGACCGAATGACATCCCATAGATCTCCCGCCGTCGCGGTGGCGTGTGTGATCTGGCCGCCCGCCAAGGTTCCTTGCGCGAATAACGGCAGATGAAGCAGAGCGGTAAGAAGTATTCCAAAGAAGATGGTGACGAGCGCGCCCCGGCGCGCATGTCTGCGCAGATCGCTTTGCGCGCTCAGTGTGAGCGGGTCTGGGAGTAGTGCAAGGGCCCTAGCTTCGGCACGTGAGCGGCGTGATTCCCGCTTGGCAGCCCGAACCTCTGCGGGAGAAGCCTCAAGCTGGCGCAAGGCACTGCCGGACACCTCTCGAACATCTTGGATAGCACGGCGCCCTTGCAGGATGGCCGGTATCGCTGCGAGATTACTCAGCCCGGCACGAACTTCCCCTCCCGCACGCGTTGGTTCCTTGAGCAGAAGTCGCAGAATTGCACGAGGAATCGAGCCAAGCGTATATCCGAGCCACAACAGGGGGACGAGCCAACCTGGCGCAGCGAGCTGCGCGTTGAGCATTTGTGCGCTCCGGCGTCGGCCAAAGGAGTACGCTGGATCTTCGCCCAAGCTGTTACGTGCATGGCGCACCGTTGCTTGAGGCTCGACCACCACGCGATAGCCCGCGTGACGGAGGCGGCGAGAAAACTCAAGACCATCGCCGAAGGGGCCAAGGTGTGGATTGAAGCCGTCGAGTTCTCGCCACGCCGACTTCCGGATAAGCATTCCCGCTGTGCCAACGGCTAGGACGTCGTCTCGAGAGTCGTACTGGCCCTGGTCCCGTTCGCCCACCTCTATTTCGGGCACGCGGCGGGCGGATCGTGTGGCTCGAATGCCAACTTCCAAAAGTTCTCTCTCGCCCCGCGCGGACTCCCAACCGATCTGCTTTGGCCCCACCGCGCCAATGCGATTCGAGTGCTCGCCCACGCGCAGAAGACGATCGAGCGCGGTGGGTGCGGGAGCGGAATCAGCATGTAGGACCCAGTACCACCCATCTTCCGAATCCTCGCCAGCCTTTGACAGCGCTGCTTTGATAGCGGCACCTAGGTTTTCCTGCTCACCAATGGCGCTCACCACGTAGTCGTCCAGATGAGTTTCTAGTGGCTGCACCGCCGCCGACTCGAGGGAAACGAGACCGACGATGACTCGGTCACTTTGGTGGGTTTGCTCAGCCACACCCAGCAAAGTCTCGTCGAGAAACGCAAGGTCACGACCATCCGAAATAATGATGGTCGTGACCTTATCGCGAGCCGTACGCTCGAGGTGTATATCACTCACTGCGAGTGGCTAATCAGCTGCGAGCGCCGCCGGCCGCCTTACGTTCGCGAGCCATGCGCTTCCGATCGTTATCCGATGTTCCGCCCCAAATACCGTGACGAATATCGTTCGTGACGGCATATTCGAGGCATTCACCGCGAACTGAACAGCTATTGCACACAGATGTTGCAGGTGCCGTTGAACCGCCCTTTTCCGGGTAGAAAATGTCCGGATCGGTCTGCGCGCACAGCGCTTCCTGCATCCAGCCGAGATCTTCCGTATCTGCGGTTCCGTAGCCTAGGTTGAAAATGCCCTGCATGAGGCTCTGCGCAACCTGTGCATCATCGGTGGTGCGTGCAGCCTTGAGCCGGGACGTACCCTCAATTTCCCACATGCGTGGTCCTCCGTTTCACATTCACTAGGTAAATTACACGTGTGTCATCCCCTAAAAGTCAAGGCGATACGGCAAACTTCTCCCCTTGACATGCGTGTTGCGGCGTGTTGTTGAACCGGCAGTTTGCCGGATTTCGCCAGGCGCTTTCAGAAGCCACCCTGACAGCAATCCGTGGGACGATGGATATATGAGTGGAATGATTGATCAGCTCGCCGATATTGCGCAAGAGGCGGCGCGGGCCGTTGGGCCCGCCCTTCTCGAAGCTTTCGACGATCCCGGACCAGTACAGACGAAACACGACTTTCACGACGTCGTCACGGTCCACGATAAAGCAGCCGAAAAGAAGATCCGCTCTATCCTTTTCGAGCGCACCCCCGATTCCTACATGCTGGGCGAGGAAGAAGGGTGCATTCTCAATAGCAAAGGTTCGCCCGCAACCCCGGGCTCGAACGACATTATCTGGCTCGTCGATCCCATCGATGGCACGTCCAACTTTGCCTCGGGCTTAGAAAAGTGGTGTGTCTCGATCGCAGCCGCACGCGGCGACGATGTCCTTGCCGGAGTGATCTACCAGCCAACGCGAGACCTCATGTATCGCGCCGATTCGAGCGGTTCATACAAAAACGGAACAGCAATTCGTGTGCGGGATTTACCGCTTCATGAATCCGTGGCGGTAGCGGAGTTCCCCAACTCGAAGCTGCGCGATAAAGAAGGCGCGGGCCGCGCATACATGCACCTCATTAGCCAAGTGAAATCAGTACGAAAGCACGGCACGACTGCGCTCGACCTCGCAGAAGTCGCTGACGGAACCATGATCGGAAACTTTGCGCTTGGCACGCAGCCTTGGGATGTGAGCGCCGGAATCGCACTCGTTCTCGGTGCGGGCGGCCATTACGTTGGCATTCGCGACGACCGAACCCGCGATGAATCTAGGCGCTGGGATTGTGCCAGCTACTGTGCTGGGGCCTCCCGTGAAGCGGTCGAGCTGTTCATGGACGTCATAGGCCATGTCGAAGCCCAGCCCTTTGCCACAGATTTTCTTTCCCAGAACGGACAGCCCCAATGACTGACAACGATCGTCGCGCGGCGACTCCCGCGCAGGTGTACGGACAGCTACTCAGGACGGGCACGAGCCCAGCACTGATTTGGTATGGCCAAGATGAACGCATTGAACTATCCGGCAAGGTCTTGGCTAACCACATCGCAAAGATCGCGAACTACCTCGTCGACGAATGTGAACTCGAGCCCGGAGCCCGCGTAGTACTCGATCTTCCCACCCACTGGAAGTCAGTGGCCTGGGGATTGGCCGCGCTAGTTGCCGGCGGCAGCGTGGTGATCGGGCGCGAGCGAGTTCGCGACCACGAATCCGGTACCGTCGTCGTTACTGACGAGCCAGAAGCCATAGAAACGGATAACGACGACGACGTCGTGGCACTCAACCTAGAGAGTCTGGCTTTCGCATGGGATGGCGACCTTCCAGATGGCGTCGAGGACGGCTCCGCAAGCGTATTGTCGCACCCAGATGCACTTATGGTGTCCGGAGTCGACGAATACTCAAATGCGTCGTTCTTCGCCCGAGCTGTGCGGTATGTTCCTGAAGGAGACCGTGTAGCGGTCACCTTCCCCACGCTGCCCAGCGCACTTTCACTTGGATACCAGCTGCTCTCCGACGGGGCGGGCCTTGTGGTGATCAACGATCCCGCCAAGGATCCTCGTGAGATCTGCAGTGCCGAAAAGGCAGTTTACTTCGAGGGCTTTTCCCTCTATGCACCCATGTGAGATTCACCTGCCATCAGCGCTCTGCTAGTTGGGCTGAACGGCCGGTACCCGCGAAGTCTCCTTCTCTGCGCTGCGACGGTAGAACACCGAGAGCAGCGCGCCGGCGAGGTTATGCCAGATTGAGAAGATCGCGCCGGGAAGTGCGGTCTCGGGCGTTGCCGCAAAGTGAGTCTTGGCAAGCGTTGCCGCCAATCCAGAGTTCTGCATGCCCACCTCTACCGAGACCGTGCGCGCGGCGCGGTTGGAGAAGCGGAAGAGCTTGGTCACCACGTAACCCAGTGCGTAGCCGAGGCAGTTGTGCAGGATGACTACCAGAAGGATCATCAGGCCAGCTGACTTGATGGCATCAACAGATCCTGAGACGACGCCGGCCACAACGCCGGAAATACCAAGAGTCGAGACCCAGGGCAGGATCGGCAAGACCGCATTGACAACCTTGGGAATAATGAGGCGGAGTCCGAGTCCGGCAAGCACCGGAACCAGAACCATCTTCACGATATCGATCGCCATTGCCCCACCGTTGAGTTCCATGCGCGTTCCTGCCAGCCACTGAATGAGTAGTGGAGTCATGATGGGACCAAGAAGCGTGGACACGGAGGTCATAGTGACAGACAGTGCGACATCCGCCTTTGACAGGTAGGAGATGACGTTCGACGACGTTCCACCTGGAGCACAGCCCACGAGAATAACACCGATCGCGATCGGATCCGGAAGGCTCAGCACGTTGACCAAAATGAGCGCTAGAAGCGGCATGATCGCGTACTGGGCGATCACGCCAAGCAGAATTGGTAGTGGACGGGACAGCACAAGCTTGAAGTCTGGAAGGGTGAGTGTGAGCCCCATGCCGAACATGATGATGCCGAGCAAGATTGGAACGTGTGGCGCGACGTGCGCTGCCGTGGATGGGAAAAAGAATGCCCAAAGAGCGGCACCGATGATAAGAATGGGGAAGATCGTGACGGCGCGCAGCGCGGATCTATCTTCTGCGGTACGGGCGGGACGCGAGGTATTTTTCTGTGCAGACATGCCGACATTCTCTCTCGTAATCCACATGTTGATATAGCGCTCCCGCATTGTGGACATTCGGGATCTGCTTTTCATGGCGAAACGTGCTGGATCTATCTAGCACCATGGCACAACTCTCAGTAGCATCGAGGTCAGATCGAATGCGAGGCGAAGTATTATCGAAGATGTGACGCGACAGGAATTCGTGGTACCGGACAGAGCGCCGGCACACGTCCACAACGGGAGAGATGGCCGCAAGATTATGCGAGCCGTTGGTCTCGTGCTGCTTTCCCTTGTCCTTATCGTCACCGGAGCGGCGGTCTCCATGTATTCCAGCCTCCAAGGAAACATTTCCCAGCACGATATCGAAGATCTCGTTGACAGCGACGATCGCCCCACTGAGAACCAGATCCCACTCGATGAGAAAGCTGGCGAGCCACTCAACATCCTCGTCATGGGCGCCGACCGCGAAACCGACGGGGGCATGCGATCTGACACCACCATGCTCGTTCATATCTCAGCGGACAGGGATCGCGTGGATGTAGTCTCCATCCCCCGCGACACGCTCGTCAACATTCCCGAGTGCATACTTCCCGATGGCACGCGTACACCAGCCGAGGAGAACGCCATGTTCAACTCGGCGTTCAACAACGGCAGCAAGGGCGGCAACATTGCTTCCGCTGCAGCCTGCACGGTCCGCACGGTAGAGGATCTGACCGGCGTCTACATCGACGGCTTTGTTGTGCTCGATTTCAATTCGTTCCGCGAGGTAGTCGACACTCTGGGCGGGATCGAGATGTGCTTTGCTGAGCCCATCAATGATCCACAGGCACACTTGGAGATCGACGCCGGGTGCCACACGCTCGACGGCGATCAGGCGCTCGCGGTAGCCCGCGCCCGTAAGAGCCTTGGTGATGGCTCCGACATCGGCCGAATTTCACGTCAGCACCAAGTGGTAACGGCCATTGCAGAGAAGGTCTTTTCTCTCAACGTCTTCACTAATCTTCCCGAGTTCTACGGATTACTTCAGGATGTCACGGCGCACGTTGAGATGTCGCGCGGCATGGGAGATATCCCGTGGCTTGCAGGACTCATGTACTCACTTCGCAGCCTCGGCTCTAACGATATCAACTCGGTAACAATGCCCTGGGCGCCTGCAGGTGCGCGGGTGGTTCCCGCTGCGGAAGCACAGCAGGTTTGGGATGCCCTCATTAAAGATCAGCCCATTCCCGAAGAGGCACTCAACGCGGACCACTCGCCCTCGATCATCATTGATGCAACGCCGGAAGAACTCGACGAGGTCGCTAAGAGAACCGGCACTGCCGTGGGCCTCTAACACTCGCCTCCACACTCGGTCTAAACTTTCACTCACTGACTCCGACGCGAATATGGATTATGGAACAACCTCCCTCTTTTGAGCCTCGCCACCGGCGTTCCCGCCCTTCGGGGCCGAACGCGCCCCGTCACGGGCAAGATCTTGGATCCGCGAGCACCCCAACGGGAAGCGGCTCCGATCCAAGCACTCAGGGCCAACCATCACGCAGACGGCCCAATTCTCCAGTGCGTCGCTCGTCGATGGGACCTTCTCCCACACACTCGGGAACTGATTCGATGCCGCCATCGTATGCGCCGCGTGATCGGCAGCGGCCCACTAGCGCTTCGGCACCCCAAGAACAACAGAATTCACGGGAGTCTTTAAGGCAGCGGACAGATCGCAGTCGCCCTGAGAATGTAGAGCGTCGAGGCGTCGACCCGAGACCACCAAGAGAACAAGAAGCGTCCCGCAAGCCGAAGCGCCGTCGTCGTCGTTGGATCCCGCTGGTTCTGATCCCTGTTCTCCTCCTCGCCACTGTTCTCGGCTGGGGCGGTTATCTGTACTTCATGGGCAATGGCCGTCTCGACAGGGTTGATGCGCTGTCCGGAGCGGCAGACACCCCTGGCACCACCTACCTCATTGTGGGCTCGGACGAACGCACTGCGTTTCCAACCTCAACCACGGAGGGAATGCGCGCGGATACAATGATGCTCCTTCACAAGCCCGAATCAGGCTCTACAGCGCTCATTTCGCTCCCGCGTGACACCTATGTGGTCTACCCTGACGGGCACGGGGAGGGAAAGCTCAACGGAGCTCTCAACATTGGCGACCAGCAGCTCCTCGTGCGCACGGTCGAAGATCTGACGGGACTGACGATCGATCACTACATCCAGGTTGGTATGGAAGGTGTTCAGGAGCTGACAGACGCCGTAGGCGGAGTTGAACTCTGCCTCGACTACGATGTGAACGATTCATATTCCAAGCTCAATTGGGAAGCGGGCTGCCACACCGTGGATGGTGAGACCGCACTGGCGTTCTCCCGCATGCGTTACTCTGATCCGCTCGGCGATATCGGCCGCACCGAACGCCAGCGACAGGTTGTGAGCAAGGTGATCGGCAAGGCCATCTCGAGAGATGTTCTTTTCTCCCCCGGCGCCCAGAAAGATCTCGTGGAATCGGTGGCTGACGTCATCACCGTTGACGAGCAAGATTCGCTGTGGACCGTTGGAATGGCCGGACTAACCCTGCGTGACGTCATGGGCACAGATGGCCTCAAGGGCTCCCCTCCCATTGCGAGCATGGACTACCGCGTAGCTGGCCAATCGACCGTGCTCCTCGATCCCAATACGATCGACCAGTTCTGGGCCGATCTCCGAGATGGTACGCTCACCTCGGATTCTTTCGCCAGTTTCTAGATTCGAACTTAGGTACAGGTAGCGTTGACAGCTTTCGACCGACTCATCGCGCGCGTCATGCGCGGCCAGACATTTCGCCAATGGCTGGTTGAATTTCTTCAGTTCTGCACGGTGGGCCTCGGCGCCTACGTCGTCGACGTCGGTCTGTTCAACCTGTTGGCCTATAGCGACATCGTCAACCTGCCTGCCGATGCGTCGATGGTGGCAAAGACGATCTCGGTGTCTGTGTCGGTCGTGTTCTCGTGGGTCGTTAATCGCCTGTGGACCTTCAGGAATAAGTCCGACAAGACTCGATCGCGTGAGCTCGTGCTCTTCATCGCCATCAACATTGGTGGATTGCTCATCGCCCTCATGTGTCTGGGCGTTTCGCGCTACGTGCTCGGAATGACCAGCCAGTTGGCGGACAACATCTCCGCCAACGTTGTAGGCCTGATTCTAGGCACCGCCTTCCGTTACGTCTGCTACCGGTACATCGTCTTTACGAAGAACGACGACGACGTCGCTGCAGTAAAGTAGGTTCACCCGTTGGAGGTAAGGATTAGCGGCGCCCCCGGCGTGAACCGGCCGAGTGAAGCGCGCCCGGTGGCAGCACGCGGTCTGGATCGAGCGACTGAGGCACGGCAGAAACCGTCAGGGTAAACTCAGCCGGCTGCTTCTGGGTGAGCTCCAGCCGACCGCCGTCGGTGGCCGCAAGCTCTTTCGCTACAGCGAGCCCGATTCCCGTGGACCCGCTCGCAGATACGCCCTTGAGGAAGATATCGTCACCCAGACCGTCGGGAACTCCCCTACCTTCGTCCACCACCTTGATCAACACCATTTTTCCTGCGGATGCTGCGCTCACCGTCGTGGTGCCATCACCGTATTTCAATGAGTTTTCGATAAGCGTGGCGAGAATCTGCGCAATTGAGCCGGGAGTCGCCAGCACGGATCCGTGAACTGTGGATTCGAAGCTGAGTGATCTGCCAGCTTTCTTGAAGCTGCGCGCCCACTCCTTGTTTTGTTGGTCAAAAATATCCTGGACTGAAATGGCCTCGGTTGTGCCACCGCTTTGCGACTGCGAGGTCTTCATGAGTTCATCAACCACACCGCCTAGGCGATCAATCTGTTCGAGTGATTGATTGACTTCCTCGAGAATTTGCTCGTCCTCGGTCAAGTATTCGATTTCTTCGATTCGCATGGACAGCGCCGCCAGCGGCGTGCGAAGCTGGTGAGCCGCATCTGCCGCAAACTGTCGCTCCGCGGCCAATCTGCCAGCCATGCGGTCGGCTGTCCTTTGGAGCTCTTGGTAAACGAGATCGATCTCCTCGATACCCGACTCACGAATCTGTGGGCGAACTTGACCCGCACCGATCTGCTCGGCAGTAGCTGCCAAGTAAATGAGCGGTGCAGACAATTTTCGCGATTGTCGCATCGCCACGAGTACCCCAATGAGAAACGCACCTACAACCAAGGCGAGAGCACCAACAACGATGAGTCCCACCCGAAGGAGCGCATCCGATCGTGCAGAAGAGACGGTCACCATGACACCGGAGGCAGTCACGACGCTTTCGGAAATGACCTCACCCTCGGGGACTATAGGAGACGAAATGAGCTCTCCGTCCGGATAGTCCACCTCGATGTAGAAATCTTTCCCCCTGCGATTCGAGGCGAGGGTTTCGAGCATGCCGTCGCCAATCACCACGTCTTGCGCTACGAAACGCTCGACCATCGAGCCCACAGCACCGGCGCGCGTGGCTAACTGGTTATGGGCCTCTTGCCAAACAAAGACCCCACCAAAAATAAGACCCGGTAACCCGAGGAAAAGAACTGCTACGGCAACCGCCGTCGTCGTCATCGCAATAGCTCGGCGGCGCATCTAGCCTCCTGATAATACTGAGGGCCGCCCAGGGCGGCCCTCAAGTCATGTTCGACCTAGTTCTCGAAACGGAAGCCCATTCCGCGAACCGTAGAGATGTAGTGCGGATCGTTCACGTCGTCGCCGAGCTTGCGGCGAAGCCAAGAAATATGCATGTCAAGCTTCTTCGTGGACGCCTCGGATCGAGTGCCCCACACTTCCTGCATGAGGACTTCACGCTCTACCACGGAACCAGCTTGGCGCACGAGCACGTTGAGGAGATCAAACTCCTTGCCGGTCAGGTGCAGCTCGCGATTGCCTACATAGGCGCGGTGCGCATCCACGTCAACCGTGACGTCCTGCGCCTTGACCGAATCCACCATGTCGTCGCCAGCAGCAGCGCGGCGAAGAAGCGCGCGAACGCGAGCCAGAAGCTCAGCGAGGCGGAATGGTTTGGTCACGTAGTCGTCGGCGCCGGCGTCGAGGCCCACAACCATGTCGACTTCTTCCGAGCGCGCAGTCAAAATCAAAATCGGAAAGGTCTTGCCATCGGAACGAGCCTTACGAGCGACATCGAGACCATCCATGTCTGGAAGACCGAGGTCCAGGACCACCAAGTCAATCGGGGACTCCATGGCATCGAGCGCGGCCTGTCCGGTTTCTACAGCCTGAACATCGTATCCTTCTCGCGAGAATGCGCGCAGGAGTGGCCCGGCAATCGCCGAATCATCCTCTACCAGCAGTACTTTCGTCACGGGTCACGTCCTTAATCTTTTGCTTCCGATCCCTGACTGCGGGAAAGGCTTCACTGGAACAATCATCGTCGGGTGATACCCACGTATGACACTTTAGTAAAGATATATTCAAGTATAAAGCCTACGGCTTGGAAACGTTGAGGTGCCGTCAGGCACTCTCGTCGTCGTTCATGACGTGAAGTTGAGCTGCATTGATGCTGCCGATTCCCTGGAGGTCCGGCGAGCCGAATTGCTCGATCCGATACTTGTGGTCGTCCAAACGAATAAGAGCTTCAGCAGTCTTTTGATCGACGAGGATGCTTCCCACCGGCGCGACCGAACACAACCGGCTTGCGAGGTTGACGTTGGGCCCGAACACATCGCCGAAGCGAGAAACCACGCCTCCCCACACCATCGATGCCCGAACGTCAGGCATCCCCGGGGTCAGGTGCAAGGTATCAACAATTTCAGACACGACCTTCGCGCCGGTAGCGAGGTCATCAGCAACGTAGAGCACGGCGTCGCCCACCATCTTGACCACGCGTGCGCCGTTCGAGGAGATGACGTCACGACAGGTGAACTCGAAAGTCTGGATGAAGTCGACCAGCTGGTGCGGAGAGAGCTCGCCGGATCGGTGAGTAAAAGACACGAGATCGACGAATCCGAGAGCACGAAGAAGTGGCAGGCGCTCCGCCGAGTCGTGCTGCATCCCCTCAAGTTCGGTTTCTGCCCGGCGAAGGAAGGCAGCAAGGTGGCGACGCCACGCGTATTTCATCTGGTAGACGAGGAATTCTTCGTACTCATCAATGTGGTCGAGCACCCAGTAGCGTGCCGACATGTCGTCTAGCTCGTACCTAGTTTGCACCTCTTCCACGAGCGCCTCGTGCTGCCACAACACCATGCGATCCGTGAGATGCGATTGCGCTCGGATCAGCGAGTTCTGGGTGTCCTCATCAGTCTTACCGCGCTCTACCAAATCTTGGTGCGCCCGCATCACGTCCACATCGTATTCCGTGAAGAGCACGCGATCCGGGTCCTGAATGTAGGGGAATCCCATCGCGCGCCAGAATCGGCGAACCGAGTCAGCATCCATACCTGCAAGCTCCGCCGCTTCATGAAGCGCATACTTGGAGGGGCCACCAAGAAGCCGACGCACGTGTTTTTCAACCGTGCTCAGCTGCTTATCGGCATTCTCGTCAGGCATTGCTTGGGTCACGGCTGGTCTTCGACGCTCTCTATCTTGCTCATTGTCACTGGCGGGAGCTGCTTTCGTGTGAAACAGCTGCCCGGTTCAGGTTACGCCATTACGTGATGTAGCGCACGCATTCTGGCTAATTCCCCGAATCATCTAACCAAACTTTCAGCAATGCGTTAGCGATAGTCTGGACTCATGAACAAGCGTGCGCAAACACCGATCGATGAACTTGCAAATTCTTACGTACAGGCCCTGCTCGATCTTTCCCCCGAACTCGTCACTCACACGGGTGCATCGGGGGCGGATGAAGGGGCTTTCGACGACTATTCGCTGGCCGGAATCCAGACCAAGGTTGATCTAGATCGCTCGACACTAGCGAAGCTCGGAGAGTTGCGGGTGGTCGACGACGTCGATGCTGTCACCGCCAACGCTTTGCGTGAGCGGCTTGGGCTGAAGATCGAACTTGCCGAGGCGGGCGAGATCGGCGAGCTCAATGTCATCTCCACCCCGCTGCAGGGAACGCAGGAAATCTTCGACCTGATGAATCAGGAGACCTCCGCGGATTGGGAACTCATTGCCGAGCGCTTGTCGAATGTGCGGTCAGCCCTCGAGGGATGGAAAGAGACCCTCCTGTGGCGCGCCCAGTCTGGACCGCCGACCGCCGTGCGCCAAGTGGATCTCGCCGCCGAGCAGGCGAGCGCCAATGCTGGGTCAGATTCGCCGCTAACTGCCCTCGTTGATCGCGGTGCTGGTAGCCATCCCGGGCTTGAGCAGCAGCTTAGATCTGCAGCCGACGACGCCCGCTCGGCTTATGGAGAGCTATCCGAGTTCTTGCGCACCGAGATTGCACAGTATGCGGTGGCGCGCGATGCGTTCGGGCGCGAACGTTACGGGCGCGCACTGCGGCAGTTCATTGGTGCCAGCCCCGATCTGGATGAAACCTACAGCTGGGGAATCCACGAACTCGAACGCATCATCAGCGAACAAGAGAAGGTCTCGGCGGAGCTCTATGGCCCCGGGGTCTTGGTTCGTGAGGCTATGGATCGTCTAAATAATGATCCTGCGCGTCAAATCCATGGCAAGGAAGCGCTTAAGGAGTGGATGCAATCCACCTCCGACGCCGCCGTACGAGCGCTGCAAGGCACCCACTTTGAGATCCCTGCCGAGCTAGAAAAGCTCGAGTGCATGATTGCACCTTCTGGCACGGGCGCGATCTATTACACGGGTCCAACGGAGGACTTTAGCCGAGGTGGCCGGATGTGGTGGTCCGTCCCAGAAGGCTCGACTACCTTCACAACGTGGCAAGAGAAGACCACCGTCTACCACGAAGGTGTGCCGGGACATCACCTCCAGATCGGTTATGCCACGTATCTGAAGGACCAGCTCAACTCGTGGCGACGTCAGCACTGCTGGGTGTCCGGCCACGGTGAAGGTTGGGCACTCTATGCCGAAGGGCTCATGCGCGAGCTTGGCTTCATGGATGAGCCCGGTGACTACATGGGGATTCTCGACGCCGAGCGGCTCCGTGCGGCGCGCGTGGTTCTCGATATCGGTGTGCACCTTGAAAAGCCCAGCCCGGAGAAGTACCGCGAGATCAGCCCCATATGGAATCGCGATGTGGCGTGGGAGTTTCTCAAGGACAACGTGGCCATGGACCGCTCCTTCCTCCTCTTCGAGCTCAACAGGTACCTTGGATGGGCAGGCCAAGCGCCGTCGTACAAGGTTGGCCACCGCATGTGGCAGCAGCTTCGCAGCGACGCACAGGAGCGCGCAGGTGTCGACTTTGACCTCAAGGCCTGGCACACGAAGGCACTCAGTATGGGATCGGTAGGACTTGACGTCTTGGGTGAGGCTCTCGCTCGATGAAAACACTCCTCCTCGCTTCTGCCTCGCCCGCGCGGCGCGCCACTTTGCTGAGCGCCGGCATTGACCCGCTCGTCGCTGTCTCGGACGTTGATGAAGATGCCCTACTCGCTCGATTCTTGGCCGAGCACGACCCACCAGAAGCAGATTCATCGCTCGCAGCTGCCGAGGTTCAGCTTCTCGCCTCTGCTAAGGCACATCACATCGCGGGTCAGATCGGCGATGGCCGACTGAGCTTTGCCGATCGCGTACCCACGGTCGTCGTCGGCTGTGATTCCATGCTGGAAATGAATGGCGAGATCGTTGGCAAGCCTCATACCGCCGACGTGGCCCGCGAACGCCTACGCGCGATGAGCGGTAACCCGGGAAAGCTTCATACCGGCCACTGTGTGATCGACCTTGAAACGGGCAACGCTAGCGAAGGTGTCTCGACCACGACTGTTCATATCGGGCATCTGAGCGAGGTCGAAATCGAAGCCTATATCGGGACGGGCGAGCCGCTTCACGTTGCCGGGTCTTTCACGATTGATGGATTTGGTGGCCCGTTCGTTGACGGCATTGAAGGAGACCATCACGGGGTGGTCGGCATTTCCCTTCCGCTGCTGCGACGCCTCCTTGCTGAACAACGGCATTCGATAACAGATTTCTGGGCCGTATGACGTCTCATCCCGATGCACCCCGACACGGCGCCGACGGCTTCGTTGACTGCGCGTGCGGCGACAAGCATTGGGGACGCAACGGCGCCGCCGGGCTTCTCCTGTGGCGGCACGGTGAGCGCGACATCGATGTTTTGTTGCAGCTCCGCGCCGGCTGGTCTCATCTGGGCGGAACATGGTCCACTCCGGGTGGCGCGATCGACTGGAACGAGAGCCCGCTCGATGGCGGATTGCGCGAGTTTAGGGAGGAGACCGGCATCTCCCAATCCGTGATCATCGATGGTAGTCATAGCCTTAGACACTCGGACTGGTTCTACACAACTTTCGTAGGCCACCTTGCTGACGACGCCGGAAGCCCACCTCTCGTAGGGAACTCAGAGTCGGAAAGACTCGCATGGACGGCATGGAAAAGCGTGCCGGATCTGGAATTAATTCCAGCGTTCCGGCACGCCCTTCACGAATTGTCGAAGTTTTTACCCGCTAGCTAAAACATCCGTTAGCTAAGCCGCGTGCTGGCTAGATCATTTGCTAACTAGATTCGCTAGCTGGCCTTTTTAGGCGAGGTACTCGCCCTTTTCTTTGAAGTCACGGTTCTGCTTGTTACGGTCTGCCATCGGAGTCCAGTCGCGTTCGCCTTCACCGATGTAAATCTGGCGCGGGCGTCCAATCTTCTGGTCCGGATCGTCAACAAGCTCGTGGTACTGAGCGATCCAGCCAGGCAGGCGCCCGAGCGCAAACAGCGGGGTGAACATCTTGGTTGGGAAGCCCATCGCCTTGTAGATGAGGCCGGTGTAGAAGTCCACGTTCGGGTACAGGTTACGCTCAACAAAGTAGTCGTCCTCAAGCGCAGCTTGCTCAAGTTCGCGAGCCATATCGAACATCTGGGAATCACCCTTGAGGCGGTTGACGACGTCGTCGGCAAGCTCCTTCACAATCTTCGCGCGAGGATCGTAGTTCTTGTACACGCGGTGGCCGAAGCCCATGAGCTTGACGTTGTTCGTCTTGTCCTTAACCTGCGATACGAATTCCTTGATATCCGTGCCGGATTCGCGTAGCGAATCGAGCATGCTAAGAACCGCTTCGTTGGCTCCGCCGTGCAGCGGTCCAGAAAGCGCACCAATACCCGCAGCAACCGAGGCGTAGATGTTCGCCTGGGAAGATCCGACGAGGCGCACAGTGGATGTAGAGCAGTTCTGCTCGTGATCTGCGTGCAGGATGAACAGCTTGTCTAGCGCATTAACGATCGTTGGATCAACATCGTGGGTCTGGTACGGCAGACCGAAGGTCATACGAATGAAGTCCTCCGTGTAGGACTTCGACGAATCCGGGTAGAGGAGCGGCAGGCCCGTAGCGCGCTTCGAAATGAAGGCAATCATCGTGGGCATCTTGGCAAGCAAAAGAACTGACGCGAGATCGCGCTGCTCCTTGTCCTGTGGATCAAGCGTCTCCTCGTAGTACGTACCCATACCAGCAACGCCGGCCTGAAGGATAGACATCGGGTGACCGTGCGAGGGGAATGCGGTAAAGAAGCTTCGGAAATCTTCGTGCAAAAGCGTGTGGCGCTTAATGCGGTGTGTGAATGAGGCCAGCGACTGCGGATCTGGCAATTCACCGTAAATCAACAGGTAGGCAACCTCAAGGAAGGAACAGTTCTCAGCAAGCTGCTCAATCGGGTAGCCGCGGTACCGCAGAATGCCCGCTCCGCCATCAATGTAGGTGATTTCCGATGTACAGGATGCCGTGTTGGTAAATCCGGGGTCGAGTGTGACCGTACCCGTCTTTCCCAGCATCTGGCCGATCTTGAAGCCGTCGTTACCTTCGACAGCGGAAACACGCTCGAGATCGAGAGTGGTCCCATCGACCGTAAGCTGCGCATTTTCAGACATTCGAGTCTCCTTTTCGCTGTGCACCGCGGCGACATTCGTTGGCGGCGCGGTGGCATGCGTATCAACATGCAACATGGATCACACTACCGGAATGGGCGATAAAACTCCCAGCAGGAATAAAGACTCTGGGCACGCCCCGCACGCTGACGAGCGCCGAGAAAACTTCTCAATCGCGATACTTTGCTAGCACCTGCGGAAGATCGGCAAAGCGCGCCGCGGCAGCCTCGATCGTCTCATCTGTTGCTGTCAGCGAAATACGGATCCTGTGGCTTCCGCCGTCGCCGTAGAAGGTTCCCGGCGCTACGACAATACCTAGGTCAGCGCACGCGTGCGTGAGGGTCCATGCATCCGCTGGTTCGCGTGCGCCGTCAGGGCGCTCGCCTGCCCACAGGTAGAGGCCAGCGACCGAATCTGGATCGTTGACGAGTCCGGCGCGATCCATGGCGGCCAAGAGCTTCTCGCGGCGCTTGCCGTACCTCTCGCGCTGCTCGGAAACGTGCTCGTCGTCGGCCAGCATCACGGCCATCGCGTGCTGGACAGGCCCTGGCAGCATGAAGCCGGCATGCTTGCGTATTTCGATGATGGGTTTGGTCAGCGCCGGGTCCCCCGCCATGAACGCTGCACGGTAGCCGGCCATATTCGACTGCTTTGACAGCGAATACAGCATCAGGAGGTTGGTGACATCTCCGTCGCACACATCATCGGCAAGAATGGAAGGAGCGTCCTGCACATCCCAATAAAGTGCGGCGTAGCATTCGTCCGAGGCGACGACAACGTCGTGTTCTCGCGCCCACGCAACGATCGCACGCAGCTGATCGCGGCTTAACACGTGCCCGTTGGGATTGCCCGGCGAATTCAGCCACAGCAAGTCAATCTTCGTGGGCCACGACGCCGGGTCGGCAGCCGGGTCGATCGCCAAAGGTGTTGCTCCCGCGAGTCTGGCACCGACGTCGTAGGTGGGGTAGGCCGCCTCGGGAAACGCAACGGTCTGGCCAGAACCCAGGCCGAGCATCGATGGCAACAGAGCCACGGTTTCCTTCGATCCGATACTGAGGACCACCCCGGTCTCGGAGGTGATCCCACGTCGGCGTTGCATCCAGCCACGAATCGATTCCTGAAGCTCCGGCGAACCAACAACGGGCGGGTATCCGTGACCATCGCCGGCGTCGTTGAGTGCGCGCAGTGCGAGCGGCGGGGTGTGGTCCACCGGCGAGCCGATCGTGAGGTCTAGCGTTCCCTCTGGGTGCTGCGCGGCGCGCTCGCGATCCGGGACCAACGTGTCCCACGGGAAGTCTGGCAGGGAGTTTCCGTAAAGCGTCATGCTTAGACCCTAAACGACTTCAGTCGTGGATAAAGCAAGAAACCGCCCAGTGGGCGGCTTCTTGCTTGATCGTCCATACGAACGACACGGCTTGTTAGTCGTTCACTCCCTGTGGCAGAGCGGCAACGATCGGATGGTCGCGGTTGATCACGCCCATCTTCGCGGCGCCTCCCGGAGAGCCAAGCTCGTCAAAGAACTCAACGTTTGCCTTGTAGTATTCGGACCACTCTTCCGGAGTGTCATCCTCGTAGTAGATCGCCTCAACCGGGCACACCGGTTCACACGCACCACAGTCAACACACTCATCCGGGTGGATATAGAGCATGCGTTCACCTTCGTAGATGCAGTCCACCGGGCATTCGTCGACGCAGGCACGGTCCTTAATATCAACGCACGGTAGGGCGATAATGTAGGTCACGCTGTCCTCCAGTTTGGCTCAATGTTTCGGGCTCGGAGCCCTTAGTTCCATAATCCTGTGTAATAAGTATCGACCTTTTGGACGATCGTTACCAGTGGATAGAAATTTCCGTTCTGTTCCGTTCATCTCGTCACGGCCGTCTTACAACGTTCGCGCGGAAATCCATCTACCCGCAGGTGACGGCATGCACTGGCTGATACGTCCACGAATACTGCGAGTCTTCGTGCACGTCTCCATCTAGGGAGACCGTTCGCCCCACGGTGACCGTGAATCCGGGACCGCCGGCACCCATCGGCTCGCAGTCGGCTGCGGGGTTATGGCGGGTCTCAGGCTGTACGTACGCATAGGGATCGCCCTGCCATACGTTAACGTCCCAGTGCTTTGTTGACCAGAGCCGGCTATGGACCTGACCGTCAGACACCCAGGTGTCAACCATGACTCCGTAGGGCGTATTGTTCTCCCAGATCATGGGAATCTGGCCGGTCCAGAGCGTAGCCTCCAGCCCCATCGGATATCTGTCGAAGTACTTCGAGTGCGGCTGGTGGGAGATATCTTCCATACCCGCCCGGTATCCAATGTTGAACATGTTGGTCGAGAGCTGGGAGAGGCCGCCACCCATCGCGGTCGAGTTAAATCCGTTGGTGACCACACCTGATGACACGAAACCATGGTCCGCATCGATCGGCCCGAGAGCGGTTTCCAGATTAAACTGCTCCCCCGGCTTGACCAGCGTGTTGGTCACCTTGGCCGTCCCGACGACGAGGTTGGTAGTACGCACCTGGTCATTGGTGAGCGGGGTAGAGATAGACGAAACGACTTCCTTGATTCCCAGTTCCTCCGCGCCCTCGGTGGTGAGGTCGGGTTCAGACACAATAATCTCGGCTGTTACCGTACGATTCGAGCCGCCCGCGATCGCCTTAAGATCTTGGGCAATCTGTTCGGTGTCGAGCTTTTCGCCGTTAGTTGACGGCGTAATCTTGGGAGCTCCATCGCTAATGGCAATCGTTGCGTTTTTGGCTTCCGTGAGAACCTCGCCGGCAGTCTCCTCGACGAATGCCGAAAGGTCATCGGCAACCACCTCGATGCTAGGCGCGCCTCCCTCATCACTGTAAGTCAGTAGCGATGCGGTGTCCTCGGGCTGTAGTTCCACGAGGGAATTCTTGATATTGATTGAGATGGGCTCCGCCAAAAGTGGCGCGATAGTCTCGTCCGCGAACGTCTGGAGTTCCTGCGTGGTGAGTTCCGCCTGCGTACTTTCGAAGGGCAGCTCGATCGGCTCCGCGGATTCAAACCATTCGTCGACGATTCGTTCTTGGGCCGCCTCAGTATCGAGTTTGACGCCCTCTTCGGCAGGAGTGACGACGGCGGTCGTGCCGTTGAGTTCCACGGTTGCGTTCTTCGGGTCCTTGGCGTATTCCTGCGCCAACCGGTCGATTTCATCTGCCAGCAGCGCTTCGTCGGTAGCGATTTCCGCGTCAATGTTGTCCGCACCCGCGATGTGTGCCCACAGCCCGCGTGGATCTAGTGAAAAGCCCACGAGTTTGTCCAACGTCTTGTCAAAATCGATCTCGAGACCGATATCTTGTGGATCGATGTCTACCGACTGTGAGGCGTCCTCCAGCGTCGTCGTTCGCGGCTGCGTCACGAGGCCTGCAAGTTCGACTTCGAGTTTCTCTCGAGCCTGGGCGGGCGTTAGTCCGCCTACTGACACTCCGGACACCTTGGTGTCAGCTGGGATCTTGTCGCGCAGGAAGTACGCCGCACCCACGTATGCGCCGGCCACCACAAGAATCGAAATGAGAAGAACAATTGGCCAGCGGCGCTTCTTTCTCACTGGATCCTCATGCTCTGGGTCGCGGGAGGCGCCTTCTGGAGCATAGCTCGGCTCGGACTTCTCTGGCTCATACGACGGGGCCTCGGTAATGTGCTCGGTCTCGTCAGTTCCACCTGTCTCGTCGGTATCACTGGCGGCTTGACCCTTCGTTTCTGCAGCCGCCTCGCTGTTGTCATGCATGGAACGACGTCGGATTCGCCGTTCCACCCTGCTCTCACGCACGGGCGCGCCCTCGGGCGCGTCTTCGTTGTTAGAAGCGGGTATCGAATCACCATTGCGCGTCTCGTCAAAGGTCCGTGTCTCATTGGGATCGTCAGCGCGATCGGGCGAACTAGGGTCGCCTACGACGTCGTCGCTACGCTGGCCGTCGTCCCCAAACCTACGCGACCAAGCGTTTAGCAGGTTCTCGTCCTTGGGTTCATCGGCATTCGGTGTGCGGTCGTCAGCCACGATCGTCCTCCCTGCAATTCTCGGGGCCTGCCCGATAGGCGTACCCTCAGAATCTTAGTCGGAACCAGTGAGAATGGTAGGAGTGGCAATCTATTGTCGGCAGATTCACCAAAGTGCTGTTCTGTGGCGTTAGCCAAGCTTGCGCCTACAGGTCGCGCTTCCGGCGACGTTCGTAAACGCTTGCTAGAAGAGGGGGAAGCATAGACGCGACGACGGACAAGACAAGCCAGGTCTCGGAGGCCCAACCGGTGACTGACAAAAGTATGTCGTTAGCGGGTGGCGCGTAGGTAAGCCAATAGGTCACCGCCAAGACCGTGAGAACATAGGGGATCCACGACCAAACCCGGCCCAGTTCGTATGCGAACCACGCCCCCGACGCTACCAGGAGGCTTGCCACAACAAGACCGATGATCGGCATGTCAATCGGGCCCGCATGTGCCACCATGCCGATCACGCCGGCAACAAAGCCGAGCACGGCTCCCGTGGCAATCATCAGCACTTTTCGCATGCGCATACTCTACCGCCGCACTACACCAGAAACTATTGCTGTGCGGCACGCTTGCGACGAGAAGCCTCGCGCATGCGATCGGTGCTGTTGAGCACGAGCTTACGGACGCGCACGATTTCCGGTGTCACTTCGATGCACTCGTCTTCGGCGGCGAACTCGATGCACTCTTCGAGCGTGAGCTTACGGCGCGCTTGGAGAGTTTCGAAGACGTCGGCGGTGGCCGATCGCATGTTGGTCATCTCCTTGGCTTTCACCACGTTGACGTCCATGTCCTCGTTGCGCGGATTTTCACCCACGACTTGGCCTTCGTACACGTCCTCGCCCGGATCGACGAAGAATGATCCGCGATCTTCGAGGCGCTGGAGGGAAAATGCTGTAACTTGACCCTGACGGTCAGATACGAGCGATCCGGTCTGACGCGACACGATCTCGCCTGCCCAGGGCTTATATCCTTCAGAAATTGAAGCGGAGATGCCCGTGCCACGAGTCTGGGTGAGGAACTGCGTACGGAAACCGATCATGCCGCGCGAGGGCACGAGGAATTCCATTCGGACCCATCCGGTTCCGTGGTTGGCCATGGTCTCGAGCTGACCCTTGCGGGCAGCCATCAGCTGCGTGATCGCACCGAGGTATTCCTCGGGCACATCAATGGTGGCGCGCTCCCACGGTTCATGAACGACGCCGTCGATAACGCGGCGAACAACCTGGGGCTTGCCCACCGTCAGTTCGAAGCCCTCGCGGCGCATCGTTTCAACGAGGATCGCGAGCGCGAGCTCTCCTCGATCCTGAACCTCCCACGCATCAGGGCGCTCGGTGGGGAGCACGCGGATTGACACGTTGCCCACGAGTTCTTGCGTGAGGCGATCACGTACCTGACGGGCGGTGAGCTTGTGCCCCTTGACCTTCCCGGCAAGTGGCGAGGTGTTAATACCGATCGTCATCGAAATCGCCGGATCGTCGATGTGGATGCGTGGTCTGGGGCGCGGATCTGCAAGGTCCACGAGCGTTTCACCGATCATAATGTTCGGCATGCCAGCCACGGCAACGATGTCTCCAGGGCCAGCAGACTCAGCTGGCACGCGGCCGAGGCCAGACGTACGCAAAAGCTCGGTGATGTGGACGCGTTCGATTTCCGATTCGGGTCCGTTAGCTAGGCCAACCCAAGCACCCTTGCGAAGCTCACCGGAGTAGACGCGCACAAGTGCGATACGTCCAAGGAACGGAGAAGCGTCAAGGTTTGTTACCTGCGCTGCCAACGGCGCCTCGGCGTCGTAGGTGGGCGCCGGAACGTATTCGAGAATGGCCCGGAACAGCGGCTCAAGCGTCTTACTCTCGGGAAGCGTGGCATCCGCAGGCTGAATCGTGTCTGCACGCCCAGCCTTCGCAGCAGCATAAATCACCGGGATGTCGAGAATACGATCGAGGTCCAAACCCTCCGCACCTTCGATGTCGGCGGCGAGGTTGAGGAGCAGATCTTGGGTCTCAGCGACCACCTCATCGATGCGCGCATCGGCGCGATCGACCTTGTTGATGACAGGAATGACCGGCAGGTTTGCTTCGAGCGCCTTGCGCAATACAAAACGGGTCTGTGGAAGTGGGCCTTCGGAGGCATCCACAAGAAGCACCACGCCGTCGACCATCGATAGGCCGCGTTCAACTTCGCCAGAAAAATCCGCGTGGCCGGGGGTGTCGATGACGTTGATTGTCACGCCGCCCGGCGCATCAAAGTCTGCCGCGGAGGGCCCCACATACCGAATAGCGGTATTCTTCGCGAGGATCGTAATGCCCTTCTCGCGTTCGAGATCGCCAGAGTCCATCACGCGTTCGCCGGTCTTCTCAACCGTTGCGTGATCGTCAAATGCGCCGCCCTGCCAAAGCATTGCGTCCACGAGGGTAGTCTTTCCGTGGTCAACGTGGGCAACAATTGCCACGTTTCGCAGGTCGGAGCGTTGAGTCATATATTCTTCCGGTCTCTTGAAAATGTGCACCGCGGTGGCGCCCCGCAAGTTTACGACGGCGCGGGCGCTGAGAACACCCTAAGAGACAAAAAATCACCGAAATGCGAGCGAGAGAACAAAGCGGGCGCGGCAATGTGCGTTACGCTCGTACCATGTTTGAACGCTCGACCGCCCACCGGTCCGGATACCTCACTGCGCCTGACGATCAAACAACGTATTGGGAGGAACACGGGAGCCCCGAGGGCATGCCGGCGCTCTACCTCCATGGCGGGCCCGGAGGCGGTCTAGGCAAACGTGGCTGGACCCAGCTATTCGATCCGGCACTCTGGCGTCTCATAGGCTTCGACCAGCGCGGATGCGGCAGATCGGTCCCTCGCGCCACAGATCCCGCACACAATCTCGAAGCCAACACCACCATGCAGCTCATCGCGGACATCGAGCAGCTTCGCGAAGAGCTCGGTATCGAGGAGTGGGTGATCTACGGTGTCTCGTGGGGAACCGCGCTCGCGCTCGCATATGCCCGCAGCTATCCTCAGCGCGTTCGAGCTCTGGTTCTCATGGCGATCGCGACAACCTCTCCTCGTTACATCGAGTGGATCACCGAGGGCGTGAAGCTCGTCTATCCCGAGGCATGGGCGGAGCTCGCCGACGCCGTTGGCTACAGTCCGACATCGCTTTCGGCTTCGTCCCCATCCGGTTCACCCGATGCCGCCCACCCAGCCCAGCCGCGGCTCATCGATGTCGCCGCCTCCGGCGTCGTCGACGCTGACCCAGCGGTTCGCGAGCGCACGATCAGCGCGTGGCTGCGTTGGGAAGACGCCCATATTTCAATCGGTAGCGGTGGGCGCAAGGCAGCGCGAATCGACGACGCTGCCCGCGACATGGCTACACTGGCTCCCCAGTATTGGGCTCGCGGAGGTTTCTTCACCAGTGCAACGTTCCCACCGCTGGAAGACGACCTTGGTGCGGCGGCCACGATTCCTGCTGCGATCGTTCACGGGCGCCTCGATGTATCTGGACCCGCATGGTTCGCATGGAAGATTCATCAGATGATGCCGAACTCTTCGCTAACCGTCGTCGAGGACGAAGGGCACGGCGGTGAGAAAATGGTCGCAGCCGCGGCCGCTGCTTTGGCAGAACTAGCCACCAGCTTGAGATGATGGACCTATGACTGTAGTAATGCGAGGAAAGTCGACCCGGATCTATGCCGTTCTCATGGGTGTCGCCGCTGTAGCGATCCTCATCGGATCGGGCATCAATGGCGGCATGGGCGAGATTCTGTGGGTCGCGCCTATTTTGCTCGCGATTGCAGCAATAGGCTGGGCGGTTTTTTGGAATCCGCGCCTAGAAGTTGGCCCTTCCGGACTGAGGGTTATCAATATTTTCCGCGAATGGCTCGTGCCGTGGGCGGATCTGAACTTCGTTGAAAATCGGTGGGGACTCTATATCGACACCCACTCGGGCAAGAGGATCAGTGTGTGGGGTCTGCCGTCGCGCACTGGTCTCGTGCAAAACTCTTGGCGTGATCGCAAACGCCAAGTTGAAGAAGAGATCGTATGGACGATGGAAGAAAAGCGCGTGGAGCGAGTAGTTCCACTCCCCTTCGCCGCGGACACCATCACGTTGCGGGCACGCGATATCCGTAGCGACGCCTACCTGCGCCGCGATCTTGCACGCATCGGCTCCGACTGGGGTGAAACCACCAAGATGAATATCATGCCGATCCCTGTGATCGCCGTGATCGTGACCGTGCTCGCGGCCGCCTTCACCTTCATGAGCTAGGCGGCCTGAGCTAGACGCTGCGAGCTAGACCTTACAAAACAAACATCGCCAGCGCCCAGATGGCCAGTGCAATCGCAGTCGCAAGCACCTCGAGCGCGATCGTCGCGCCCACGCCCTTCACGGCAATGACAGTCTTCGGCCACGCCGTCTCGCGCCCGTTCGCCAACTCGGCGACGTAGACGCCAATCGGGAAACCAATAAAGAGGCCCACGAATGGGATGACGAAGAACCCGACGATGCCAAAGAGCGCGCCGATAAGCAGCGTCCGGTTCGAAACCCCCTCCCGCTTCATGTACTTCGCCGGCAGAAGATACTTCACCACCATTGAGATCAGGACCAGAAGCGAGATCCCGCCGAACCACCACCAGGCTTGGCCACCGATTTCGAACGCCCATAGCAGCACGCCCACAACAAGCACGCCGTTGCCGGGATAGATCTGCGTGAGCGAGCCGAAGAGGGCAAGCAGCGCAACGATGATGAAGATGATGGGCTCAAACATGGATAAATCCTACTCTCGACAGCTTCCGTCCGTGCGGATCGGGTGCCAACTCTAGTCCTGCTGCCAGGTCTCCCACAGCGAGGCGTACTCGCCACCGAGTGCCACGAGTTCCTCATGACCTCCGAGCTCGGCAACCTCGCCGTCGATCATGACGGCTACCCGATCGGCGTCGTAAGCGGTGTAGAGCCTGTGCGCAATCGAGATAACGGTCCTGCCCTCGAGAACCCGGGAGAGTGCTAACTCTGCCGAGCGAGCCGCGGTCGGGTCAAGGAGCGACGTTGCCTCGTCAAGAATCAACACATCTGGATCGAGCAAGACGATGCGTGCAAGAGCCAGTTGCTGAGCCTGCGCGGGAGCGAGTTCCATCGCGCCCGAACCTACCTTGGTGTCAAGCCCATCCGCGAGCGAGCGAACCCACACGGCGTCGACCGTCTCCAGCGCGGCAAAGAGTTCCTCGTCGCTAGCGTCGGGGGCGGCAAAACGAAGATTGTCGCCGAGCGTGCCTACGAATACGTGGTTCTCTTGGGTGACAAGCGCGACCACGGAATGCAGCGCCTTTTCCGGAATGCGGGTGACCTCTACACCACCAACGGAAATCGAACCCGAGTCGGGCGGATTGACACCGGCGATAAGCCTGCCAAGTGTGGATTTGCCGGCTCCGGACGGGCCCACGATGGCGAGCCTCTCCCCCGGTTTCACGTCGAGGCTCACGTCACGCAGTACGGGGACACCGTCGCGGTATGAGAAGGACACGTCGTCGACCGCGATCTCTTCACCCGCCGGAACTTCGGTTCCTGTTACGCGGTCAGGCTCGACTTCCGCCACACCGAAGATACGCGCGAGAGCAACGGCCGCAAACTGCAGCTCGTCAATCCACCACGAGAGTTCATCGAGCGGGCCGCGCAATTGCTGTGCGTACAGCGCGACGGCGGCAACGGCACCCACCGTGCTCACGCCTAAGCCAACGAGCCACGAGCCCCACAGCACCGCGATGATCACCGGAGCAAAAAGGATCATGACCATCGAGGCGGAGAAGATCGCGCGCATGACAGCCGAGTAACGCTCGTTGTCCCACTGCTCCTTCAAGAGCGTGTGGGTACGGCGAGACCTGTGATCGGCCATGGCAAGGGAGTCTACGGTGGCCGAATGCTCTACTGTTTCGGTGATGTCACCGGAGACCTCAGCGTAAAGCGCCGATGATGCGAGGTAGGCTGCAATCGTTCTGCGCAGGTACTTCCGAATCACGAAGAACATCGGCACGAAGGACAGTACGACCACAAATCCAATTCGCCAGTCGATGAGCACCGACGCGACGACGGTGACGACCACCTGCATCGCGAGCATCATGATGCGTGAAATACCCACGCGCACGATGAACTCGATGCGATCGACGTCGGTTGTGGTTCTTCCCAGAAGATCGCCGGTGCCCGCGGATTCAACGACGGATAGCGGAAGGTGAGTAACGGTAGATACGAGCTCGACGCGCAGCACGTTGAAGACCTTTTGGCCCAGCACGCGAGATTTGTATTCGCCGTACCAGGCCGTCAGGCTCTGCAGAATGACTGCCGCGATCAAGATGGTGATGTTTCGCCGAATCACATCGCCCGTGGTGCCTTCAGCAACCGCGTCGAACGTCGAGCCAATCACCCACGGTGTGATGACCGTGGCGACAGCCACGAGTAGTTGGATCCCCAGCACCAGAGCGAGCTCGCCTTTGAAGAGGGCGACAAGCGCCGCAATCTTGCGTGCGACAGTACCGTTTGTAGCAATAGGTAGCTTCACTTGGCCGTCCCCTCGTCCTCGGCTTCATCCTCGGCCCCACCGGAGGCTCGATGCACGATGTTGTAGTAGCGGGGGTCGTCCAGCAAGTCCTGATGTCGCCCGCGGATGACCTCGTGCCCGTCGTTATCTAAAAGAATTACGTCGTCCATCGTTCCCAGCACGATCGGAGATGCGCTGACGACGACGGTTGTGCGATTCTCACGCTGTTCGCGCAGCTTGGCTGCGACTCGGGATTCGGTATGCGAGTCGACTGCCGACGTGGGCTCTACCAGAACTAGAATCGGTGCCTCGGTCAGGACTGCGCGAGCAAGGGCCACGCGTTGGCGCTGGCCGCCCGACAGCGAACGGCCGCGCTCTGCGACGTAGCCGTCGAGTCCCTCTTCGAGCCCGAGAACGATGTCCTGAGCGTCGGCCACATCCACAGCCACGGAGATTTCCTCATCGCTGGCAGCTTCCGGACTGCGTAGGTGATCACGGTGGGCAATACCAGACCCATCGCCCGTATCAGCCATCTGGACAGGCACCTCACGAGCGATAGGTTCATCCGCGCGGGCAGCATTGAAGTTTGACCGCAGGCGCCCCTGGAATAGTTGCGCTACGGCGTCGGACAACACGATCGATTCGCGAACCGTGCGAAGCGGAAGTGCGCCGAGCTCCACGCTTTCGAACTCGCTGGACGCGACCGCGCCAGTGTCATCTGTTGCCGTACGCGCACGCGGCCACAGTGCAGTCACAGTGTATTCGTCGTCGGTACGTGCGAGGCGCTCCGCGAGATCGGAACTGACCTGCGGTTCCGCGGCTACGAGGGCAGTCATCTTCCCGGCGTGGACGACGACGCCGGAGGTTTCGTCTCGCAGCGAGGCCGAAGACCAGTCTGGCTGGGGAGCGTCCGAGACTACGGCGTCGTCGCTCGTGAGCGGTTCAAGCGAAAGTATCTTCTCGATTCGGCTTGCGCCAACTCGAGCATCAGAAAGCATCTGGAAGAACTGGGTCGCGGCCGATACCGGTACCGCGAGGTAAGCGGTGTATCCGTAGAATGCGACCAAGTCACCGTAGGAGAGGTTTCCGTCGTAGACTTCCCAGAGTCCGAGTCCCACGATAAGTGCGGTAAACACGGCTGGCACTGCGGTAGTGAGCCCGCCAAGCAATGCTTGAAGTGCGGCGGCGTGAATGCCCGTATCCCGTACACGTTCGGACTGCTCGGCATACTTCTCGTTATAGGAATCTTCGCCACCTACGCCGCGCAGAACGCGTAGGCCCACGACGGCGTCGGCACCGAGAGTTGTAAGTTTGCCTCGTTCTTCACGCTGGGCATTAAGTCTTTTTTGCAGTGGTTTAACAAGAAAACTCATCGCCAAAATGATGACGGGTAAGCCAATGGCAACTATCAGACCAAGGCGCAAAGACGTCGCGAGCATGAGCACCACAATGACCACGAACGCGGCAATGGCACCGATGGACGACGGCACACCGAACATCAGGTTTCCGACCTTCTGCGTGTCCGACGTAACCGCAGAAACGATTTCACCCGAAGGTTTTCGGTCGCGACCTCCACCGCGTGCACCGGCGATCTTGTGCACCATGTCGCGGCGCCACACAAAGGCACCGCGCATCCACGCAACCATGGCGAGTGGCTCGGAGAACGCGCCTACGGCACGGATGATGACCATGCCGAGCATGAGCAAAAAGCCCGGAAGAAGAGCCGAGGTTAGTCCTCGCTCGATTCCCGAGTCCAAGAAGATGCCGAGCGCCCATGGCACGAGTGCTGAACCGACATACACGAACAAAAACGCGAGGGCAGTGACGCTGAGGAACTGCCAGTTGCTTGTCATCGTCGAGAGCAAAACCTTTTTCGGGTTCGCAGTCGGTGTGGCATCAAGTTCCATAAACTCGGGCCAGTTCTTTGGCGACGGGCCCACTTCGAACTTGCGCTGATTGATCGCACGTCCGCGGCGCTCGACGCGGCGGACCTCCCGTGCCTCGGTTCGGCGCTCTAGGGACTCTCGACGTGCGAGGTTGCGGCGATACGATTGCGAAGAACGCGGGCGATACGATGGAAACTTCACGATGTCATCCTTTGACACTTAGGCGCTCGTCGATTCGGTTCAGCCAATCGGCCGGGCACCTGCTCAACAACGAGCTTCTTTACCCCGGAGATTCTCGACGGAGTCTTATGACCTAGTGATTAGCGCGCGAACGCGCACCAATCAACGAAAATGCAAATGTGACATGTCCACAACCTTAGCACCCGGACTTTGGTCAGCAAAACCCTTAGCGATCCGCCCCATAGGCAAAACATACTTCCCACACCAAGGCACAAAGGAGCCCGGCCTGTTCTCACAAGCCGGGCTCCTGATGTTTAGTGCTATCGCACCGTTTCCTAACTAGCTATTGCTAGGCGATCACTCGGTGTAACCGATGTGCTCAGGAAGGAAGGTCTCGAAGGCCGTTGCGCCGAAGTTGGCGAGGTTCTCCGGGACTGCGGTGAGGGTTGCACGGTAGTAGATCGGAAGGACCATGACGTTGTCCCAGATGATCTGGTCAACTTCGTTGGTGAGCTTCACGCGCTCTTCGTGATCGGTCTCGGCAGCGATGCGGGTCACGTACTCGTCGATCTCCGGGACCTCAAGGCCTGTGAAGTTCGAGTTGACGAGAGTTCCCTCATCGTTGAACGGCTTGCCGTAGATCTGGCCTACGTTAGCCATCGGGTACGGGGTACCGTTCCAAGCGAATGAGGTAACTTCGAACTCGCCACCGATGACGTAGCCGAAGAAGTCAGCGGACGGGGTGTCCTGGAACTTAACCTCTACGCCGATCTGCTCCATCTGATCCTGGAGCATTGCGCCCTCGTTCTCAGATGTAGGGACTGCGGTAATACGGAGGTAGGTGAAGCCGAGGGTCTCGCCGTCCTTCTCGTAGTAGCCGGTGGAGTCGTTCATCTCGTAGCCGAGTGCTTCGAGGTCTGCCATCGCACCCTCGGGGTCGTACTCAACCGAGTGATCCTCGTAGCCTTCCTGATTCGGCATGAAGAAGTGGTTACCCAGCTTCACGTCGATGTCAGCGTAAGGCATACCTGCAAGGTCGGAGGCAGCGATGTCTGCGGTGTCTACGCCCTTCTGGATCGCACGGCGGACCTCTACATCAGCGACGTTGTCTGCGCGCGAGTTGAAGGTGAAGTGACGCCACTGGACGGAGGAGGACATCTTGACGACGCCATCCTGGCGGTTCTGCACGAGCTCGTAGGTCGGAGCGTCAACGATCATGTCGATGACGTCGATCTCGGAGTTAGCGAATGCCTGAGCCATAGCCTCAGCCTCGAGAACCGAGAAGGTTACGGTGTCAAGCTTCGGCTCGTCGCCCCACCAGTTCTCGTTTGGAGAAAGTGTGATGGTGCGCTCGGAAGCGTTCTCAATCTTGTACGGACCGGTCAGCCAGCCGTGTACGTCGTCAGAGTTAAGCCAACCGGTGTTGAAGGTCTCCGGATCAGACATGCCGCCAGCATGCTGAACGGTGGAAAGGTTTGCTGACCAGTCCGGGTAAGCGATGTTGAAGTTCGCAACTACCTCGAACTCATCGGCGCCCTGCTCGACGGAGTCAATGGCGGTCCAGCCGTCGGTGGACGCACACTGGAACTCACCGTTGGGATCGTTACATGCATCCCAGGTTGCCTGGTAGTCGGCAACCGTAATCGGCGTGCCGTCGTTCCACTTTGCCTCAGGATTGAGCTTGAGGGTCACGGTCATAGCTGGCTCTTCCGAACCTTCGCCTTCCGTGG
>CAYOEJ010000004.1:10372-17289 GCA_964403015.1 uncultured Arcanobacterium sp. | reverse complement strand
TCGTAGGACTCAACGAAGTTGGGGTTGGGCTCCCATGCACCGGTCTCGTCGAAGATCCAGTTGATTGGCGACATGAAGCCAAGAATGTCATTGGTGTCGACGGTGTTGCCGTCTACGTGCATGCCGTTCCAGTTCACTGGGGCCTGGCTAATGCCGAATGTGACATTGCCGCCCTGCGTCAGTTCAGCCGGTTCGACCTTGTTGTAATCGGAGCCCGGTAGCTCTGAGCCGCCGTCACCGTCGCCGTCAGTCGTGGTTGCGGTTCCGTTGGTGCCGTCGCCGTTGTTGTCGGCGTCATCAGCGCTCGAGCACGCGCTCAGAACGAGTGCGCTCGCAGCTACAAGTGCGAGGCTTGCTTTCTTGATTCGCATTGATAGTCCTCCTCTAGGACGAAACTCCCACACGTTAATCGGTGGAGTAGTTGCCAATTAGGTTAAACCAGAACTTAAGGATCTCTAAACTTGAGACACGAAAGTTATCGAATAGTTATCTTTTCGATATGGTCCAAAGCTCGACGGTGGGAGCGAATTTCTCACCGTCGATCCCCTAAATCTGGACTTTTGACGCTCGAGCCATTACTAGAAAAGCTTGAGAGGACGCGGATAGTAGCAAGCTACATCGTGATCCTCGGCGAGCGTGGTGAACGCCGGATGTTCTGCCTCGCAGACTGCCTTCTCAGAATCAGAAAGCGTCTCATATACCGGGCAGCGGGTGACGAAGCGACAGCCCGTCGGCGGGTTCGCCGGCGAGGGCAGATCGCCCTTGAGAAGGATGCGATTGCGGTTGCGTTCCTTCTCCGGATCCGGAATCGGGATCGCCGACAGCAGAGCCTGGGTGTATGGGTGCTGGGGCCTCTCGAATACTGAGTCAACATCGCCGATTTCGACAATTTTGCCGAGGTACATCACGGCCACGCGATCCGCGATGTGGCGGATGACGGAAAGGTCGTGGGCGACGAAGAGATAGGAGAGCTGGAGCTTCGAACGAAGTTCATCGAGCAGGTTAATGACGCCTGCCTGAATCGAAACATCGAGCGCCGATACCGGCTCGTCCAAGATGAGTAGCTTCGGCTCGAGCGCGAGCGCACGCGCAATGCCGATACGCTGGCGCTGGCCGCCGGAGAAGTTGCGCGGGTAGCGGTTGACGTGGGCAGGTTCGAGACCCACCATCTTCATCAGTTCCTTGACGCGCGGCTCAATGTCGGCCTTCTTCCAGCCGTTGTGCTTGAGCGGCTCCGCGATGATGTCATAGACCGGTAGACGTGGATCGAGCGATGCCATCGGATCCTGGAACACGACCTGAAGATCCTTGCGGACTCGCTTGCGGTCACGCGAGTTCATATCCTGCGTGTTCTCACCCATGACGACGATAGTTCCGTCCTGCGGCTTAATAAGGTCGAGAACTTGGAGAAGCGTCGTGGTCTTGCCGGAGCCAGACTCGCCCACGAGACCAAGGGTCTCGCCGGTGCGAATATCAAATGAAATGCCGTCTACCGCGTGAACAGTTCCTACTCGACGACGGAAGACCGAGCCCTTCATCAGCGGGAAGTGGCGCTTAAGATCGTCCACGTCCAAAATCAGTTCACGTTCATTGCGGGGAAGCCCGGTGAACGGTGGCGTGACCGCCGGAGGGAGCGGGTAAATATCGGAGTACTTGCGCGTCTCAGCGCGAATTTCCGGACCACGGATGCACGCTGCCAGATGCGGCGCGGCAGGGTTATCCGACTTTACCGGGAGGAGCCCCGGCTCGCCGTCAAGACATGCAGGCTGCGCAACTGGACAGCGTGCGGCGAACGGGCAGCCCGTTGGCTCGATGAGCATCGACGGAGGATTGCCCTCGACGGCGGCGAGCTGGGTTTCCTTGCGCGAATCGAGTCGCGGAAGAGAACCTAGAAGACCAATTGTGTAGGGCATTGCCGAGTGGTAGAAGATCTCATCTACCGTTCCGGTTTCAACCACACGACCCGCGTACATAACGGCCACGCGATCAGCTAGACCAGCAACGACACCGAGGTCGTGGGTAATCATGATGACGGCAGCGCCGGTTTCCTTCTGGGCACGGCGAAGCACGTCAAGAATCTGAGCCTGGATGGTCACGTCGAGAGCCGTGGTCGGTTCGTCGGCGATGATCAGGTCTGGATGGTTGGCGATTGCCATGGCGATCATCGCACGCTGACGCATACCACCCGAGAACTCGTGCGGGAAGGACTTGATGCGGATTTCCGGGTTGGGAATGCCGACGACGGTAAGGAGCTCCATGGCTCGCTTAACAGCATCAACATCAGACAGGTCCGGCTGATGTGCCTGTAGCGCCTCGACGATCTGGTCGCCAATCGTGTACACGGGCGTAAGAGCGGAGAGCGGATCCTGGAAAACCATGCCGATGGTTTTGCCGCGGATCTTAGACATGTACTGATCGGAACGTCCTAGGATCTCAATGCCGTGAAGCTTCACGGATCCGTCGAGCTTTGCTGATGGATCGAGGAGTCCCATGATGGACATCGAGGTCACAGACTTACCTGAACCGGACTCGCCCACGATGCCGAGCACTTCACCGGAATTGACGGTGAGGTTGACTCCTCGCACAGCGTGGACCACGCCATCTTCCGATGGGAATCGGACGCTCAGATCCTTGACCTCGACAACCGGCACCCCTTCAAGAGCTGTGGGTAGATCGGCGTTGTCGAAATGTTCTTTGTTCTTCTTGCTCATGCCTTGCCTCCGGACTTCGATGACGGGTCAAGCGCGTCACGCAAACCATCACCAATGAAGTTCACCGAGACCAGCATGAGCACGAGCGCGATTGCCGGGTAGATGAAGATCCACGAGTGGGTAAGCGCCGACGACTGGCCTGCACCAATCAGCGAACCGAGCGAAACTTCTGGGTCCTTAATACCGAAACCGAAGTAGGACAGCGAGGTCTCTGCGAGAACCGCGGTGGCCACACCGAGGGTGAAGTCGATAATCAGGAGCGAGGAAATATTAGGAATAATGTGGCGGGTAATGATCACGTAAGACGGCACGGACATGTACTTTGCCGCGGTGACGTAATCAAGACTCTTCACCGACAGGGTCAGCGAGCGCACGACTCGAGCCGTGAGCATCCATCCAAAGCCAGCGAGCAAGAGAATGAAGATGACGGTCGAAGATCCACCCTCACCGAAACGCTGCGCAATGATTGCGATGATGAGGAACGAAGGAATGACGAGCATGAGGTCGATGACCCACGTCGCTACGCGGTCAACCCAGCCGCCAAAGTAAGCTGCGGCCGATCCAAACAGTGCTGCCCAAGCGGTCTGAATGAAGGCGACGGAGAAACCGATGACGAGTGACTTGCGCAGACCCTCGAGGGTCATGGCGAACATGTCACGGCCCTGCTTGTTCGTTCCGAAGATGTGCGCATCGTCCGGTGGCTCCAGGTAGTGGCCGCGATCGCGGGTGAGGTAATCCCACTCCGTGAGGTACTTGCCAAACAGCGCGATAAGAATAATAAGAGCGAGACCAATCACGCCGACGACGGCGGTCTTGTTACGCCAGAACCGGCGCGCAACAAGTTGGTTTCGCGAGAGGCGCTTGGTCGACTTTGCGCGCTCTTCGGCTTGGCGATCGAGTTCCTTGTGTACTGCCTCAAATTCTTCGGCAGTCACCATGGTTGAATACGTATTCATTAACCAACCCTCACTCGCGGATCGACGGCGGCGATAATCACGTCAGACAGGAACGCACCTGTCAACGTTGCAACGCCGGAGAATGCGACCACTGCAACCGTGCCGTTGATGTCCTGGCCTTGAATTGTTCTAACACCGTAGATACCCATACCTTGCCATCCGAACACCTGCTCGGTAATGGCTGCGCCAAGGACCAATCCCGTAATACCGAATGCGAAGTATGTTGCAATCGGAATGAGGGAGGTACGCAGGGCGTGCTTGCGAACAGCCGTTCCGAAACGGAGGCCCTTTGCGCGAGCGGTACGTACGTAATCCGCACCCAGCGTGTCTAGCATGAGGTTGCGCTGGTAACGGGAGTAGGTCGCCAAGCTGCCCAGCGACATTGTGATCGTTGGAAGCAACAGGTGCTGGAGTCGGTCCACCATGGCGGGCCAGAACTCGGTAGGAGGCACCGCCGCTGTGGGGCCAATAAACTCAAAGAACTGCGTGCCGGTCTTCTGGTTAAACCAGGTTGCACCAATCTGCAGGAAGACGGCGATAACCATCGTGGGCGTGGAGATCAGGATCATCGCAATGATGGTGATGATGCGATCCGGGATGGAGTACTGGTGAACAGCAGCCCAAGCGCCGATGGCCACGCCACCGACGATGCCAATGAAGAAGCCGAGGAATACGAGCTGCAGCGATTGGATCACTCTACGGCCGATTTCGTCGTTAACGCTCTGGCCGAGAGGGGAATATCCCCAATCCCAGCTTCCAAGAACCATCTGGAGCCACTCGACGTATCGTTCCAACACCGGCACAGTTGGGTTGATATTCCACTGATTCAGGCGCTGGTCAACAGTGCGCACAACGTCCTCGTAGGACACGTTGGACATCTTGGTTAGCTCGTTCTCAATGAGCATGGAACGAGGGTCAAGCTGAGTACCGGCCAGAATGTAGGCGATGGTGATTGCTACAAGGAGCAAGACGCCATAGTTCAACATCCGCCGTAAAAGGAACTTAAACATGCGAGGCTTTCTTTCTTGGGCGGCGTTCTCCGCCTCGCGGGGGACGCTCGAACGCCGAGTGCTTGGTCTTCTGGTTCGGAAGTCTATACCGAACCAAAGTTATGAGTCACATTCTAGCCTTGCCCAGAGCGGCTTTGACCAATCGGTGTGACGAAGTGCCCTCGGTTGTAGCCAATCCCTAGTTTTATGAACGTTGGAGCCAAATGGGACTTTCACCGACTAACTCGCGGTGAACCCGCAATGGCCACGAAGGAAACGTTACATTTGGATGTATATATATTCACATCTGTGGAAGAAGCCTCACAGTTCCCAAGTCGAATCGCGAAAGCCGTGGAATTAGGGTTGAAGCGTGCAGATTGTAAACTTGCTCGGCTCCGGGCCACTGGACTACATGGACGTAGACGCGCTTCAGCGGCGCCTTCACGACGACGTCGCAGCGCTCCGCTCCCCCGACTCCCTCATCGTCTGGGAGGCCGACCATACCTATACGGCCGGCAGGCGCACACAACCCGAAGATATTCCCGACGACGGCGTCCCCGTCATCCGCATGGACCGCGGAGGTTCGGTGACCTACCACGGCCCGGGCCAACTCGTGATCTACCCGATCATCAAGGTGCGCCCTCCCAAGGACGTTGTAGCTTTCGTTAGACATACGGAACTCGCGGTCATCGACGCAATGCGCGCGTTCGGCGTCGACACCATCCAAGTTGAAGGTCGTTCTGGAGTCTGGATACCCGCGAAGAACTCGCCAGACGGCGTCGACGCGAAGCTATGTGCGATCGGAATTAAGTTTGCCGACGACGCCACCATGCACGGACTTGCCCTGAACGTGACCACCGATATTGACCGATTCAATCGCGTAGTCCCGTGCGGAATTAACGACGCCGGTGTGGTCTCACTTGCCCAATTGGGCGTCACGGCAACGCTCAGCGACGTTGCCGAGGTACTGATCCCCCGCCTCGTAGGCGCGTACGCGCAATTTCAGCTGCGCACCGGTGAACAGCTGGAAACCGGCATCGACCCGAACGCTCTGCTAGCCGAAGCCCACCAGCAACGGGCCACCATTAATCTTCCAATGAATACAGGGGTAGCATGGACGAAGCCGGCAACTCCGGTCGCTACCGATCAGATCGATGAGGAGAAGATCAAATGACGATCGCCGAACGCGTGAATCCCAACAGCCGCAAACTGCTGCGCATCGAGGAACGCAATGCGGAAACTCCGATTGAGAAGAAACCGGAGTGGATTAAGACCACGGCAACCGTGGGCGACGAATATACGGACATGCGCAATCGCGTCGAGGGAGCTTCCCTGCACACCGTGTGTAAGGAAGCGAACTGCCCCAACATTTACGAATGCTGGGAGGACCGCGAGGCTTCCTTCCTCATTGGCGGCGACATCTGTACCCGCCGGTGCGATTTCTGCTTCATCAAGACCGGAAAGCCCACCGACTACGACACGGACGAGCCGCGTCGCGTTGCCGAGTCAGTTCGCGAGATGCAGCTGAACTACGCCACCATTACCGGCGTGACCCGCGACGACCTTGACGATGGAGCATCTTGGCTCTATGCCGAAACATGCAGGCAGATTCACGAGCTTTCTCCCAACACCGGCGTCGAACTGCTCATTGACGACATGCGTGGCGGCGCTCCAGCACTCGCCCAGGTATTCGAGTCAAAGCCCGAGGTGCTTGCCCATAACCTCGAAACTGTTCCGCGCATCTTTAAGAAGATTCGTCCCGCATTCCGTTACGAGCGCTCGCTCGATCTCATCACGTTCGCGTCTGAATCGGGGATGATCACCAAATCGAACCTCATCCTTGGCATGGGCGAGACCTTTGACGAGATCATCGAAGCGATGCAAGATCTCGTTGATGCCGGTTGCGACATCCTCACCATCACTCAGTACCTTCGCCCCTCTCCCCTGCACCACCCCATCGATCGCTGGGTTAAGCCAAAGGAGTTCGTGGAGCTGTCAAAGATTGGCTACGAGATGGGCTTTGCCGGCATCATGGCCGGACCGCTTGTTCGTTCCTCCTATCGCTCAGGCACCCTGTGGGCACGCGCCATGAAGCACAAGGGGCTTGAGATTCCCGAGCGCTTGAAGAACGTGGGCCACTCGGCCGCCACCGGCTTGGAGGCCGGCGAAGGATTTGCACGTCAGGAAGCTGCCAGCATCGTGGCAAGGCAAGAGGCAAAGGATTCGGCGCGGGTTGGTGCTGGTTCAGCGGGTGCTGGTTC
>CAYOEJ010000004.1:0-10272 GCA_964403015.1 uncultured Arcanobacterium sp. | reverse complement strand
CAATCCCTTCCGTCTGGAAGGCCCGATCTCTTCGCGCTCTTAGGCCCAATCCCTTATGGCTGCTAGCTGGCACCTCGACCTGGCCGAAGAGCGCCTCTAGCCGGGCTACTCGGCGGCTGTTGCCGGCCTAATAGTTATTACACATCGCAAATTGAGTGTTGATTCTCGGATTGAGCGTTAAGTTTTGTATCAATCGGTGAATCAACACTCAATTCTTGCGCGGGCCTGTCCCAATTCTTGCGCGGGCCTGTTCCAAACAATGTGCGGACCTGTTCCAATTCATGTGCGGGCCTGTTCCAAACAATGTGCGGGCCTGTTCCGAACTCGAGAGAATGCCCCTTCTCCGATCCAGAGAAGGCTTCCACATCTCGCTTGTCGACGGACATTGTCCACAGTGGCTAGATTTCTTAATCTCTCGCAACCGTGAACTCGTGACACTGGTACTCACCTTAACCAGTAATTAAAGAGGACTCTTAACCGTGTTCAAACCACATGTTGGCTGCACAGTTCATTTGCAACAGGCATTGAAAACAACTCCACATCGTTTTGCCAACCATCGACGCAGCTGTACGAAAGCATTCGAAGATGTTTCGGACAGTGCAAGGTACTTTGGCGAGGATCGTACGGGCGGAACATACAGTCGCTACATCGCCGATAATGAGAGGCTCGGATTGGTGCGCCTGCAGGGCGGTTATCTCATGAAGGTGACCAATGAAGCGTCCACTTTCCAAGCCCAGCAAAGAATGCATCTGCATCTCATCGACTATCTTGAGCGCAAGTCTCGACGACGTCGATCATCACTGATGGCTTGCATTTCAGATGAAAGTGCTGCCGTGATGTGGGACCTGCCCTTGTTATGCCCACCTCCGCAGCGAGTGAAGCGGGTAGCTCCATATCCCCAACGGATTTCACGAGGGAAGCTCCACGACACACGGCAAGCTACAAAACACTTTGCCACTGACCTCATAGCAAACATCCAGGTCACAAGTCTTGAGCAGACGATCGTTGACCTCTCCAGACACCTTGGACCTGAACATGGATTGGCAGCCGCAAATAGCGCGGCGCATCGACAAATACTCGACTATGGAAGGTTCGAAGATATTGTCAAGGCTCTAGGCGGTTCCTCCGGTGTTCGATGGGCACGCCGGGTACTGGAATTGGTGGATAGTCGCATTGAGTCTGTGGGCGAATCGCTAACGCTATGGCGATTAATCGAAGCTGGAATTTCAGCCCCTCAGATCCAGCCGCATCTCATTATCGATGGCGCCACATATCGGCCCGACTTTCTTTGGCCTGAACTTGGAATCATTATTGAGTTCGATGGGCGTATGAAACTTTCCGCTGAAATCCTAGGGCGAAAGACTCCGGGCGAAGCATTGTTCGAGGAACGAAATCGCGAAATCCTCCTTCGCTCATACGGATTTCGCGTCTACCGACTTGAGTGGAAGGATGTCCAATCCCTCGCAGCATTCAAGAAATGGATGCGAAGGAACAGCCTCACGTTGCCGCGCGCATAGCGCTCGGAGGTACTCGCATTTCGATGTGCCTTTCGTGAGTCAACTTTCCCAGCTCATCGACCTCCGTGCACAGATTGATAATCGACCTCCACGCGCAGGCTACTAATTTACCTGTGCGCAGGCTAAAACGCCCAGTGCGCGCAGGCTACTAAACGACCAAGGCGCGCAGATTCATGAAGCAGATTGATAGACAATTCATATATTGAGTGTTTAATTAACTATCAATCCGCGAATTTACACTCAATATGTGAGGTCGGTCCGCGCAGAATTCGGTTATGGGCCCGCACACGCCGTTTATGGCCCGCACACGCCGTTTATGGCCCGCACATGGCGCTTGTGCCGCAGAATGCGCCAATGTCCCGAGCAGAATGTGCCAAAGCCTGCAGAAAATGACGGAATGCGAAGCATTGACAATGAAAAACTTGCCTATAGCGCCGGGACTTCGACGGAGAGGACTACTCGACCTAGTCGAAGAGCGCCGCTAGCCGGCACCTCGACCTAGTCGAAGAGCGCCGCTAGCGCTTGGTTATCAACCTTGCCATTGCCATTAACGGGAAGACCCTCCACGATCCGCAAATCCCGCGGGAGCTTGTATCTGGCAAGGTGCGCGGCGCAGTGGCGTTGAACCTCGGCCAAGCTGAGCGGCCCAGCACCCGGCACGAGGACGACGACGGCGGAAACCCTTTCGCCCCATAGCTCGTCTTTCACACCCACGACGGCGCAGTCGCTGATCGACGGATGCTGTGCGAGCACAACAACGACCTCTTCCGGCGTCACCTTCTCGCCGCCGGTATTGATCTGATTGTGAAGCCTGCCAACGACCCAGAGATAGCCGTCGGAGTCTTGGCGCACGATGTCCCCGGTGTGTAGCCAACCGTTGCGGAAGGTAGAGCGGCCGAGTTCGTCGTCGTGCCAATATCCAGACACAACGCTTGGTCCGCGCAGTAGTAGCTCGCCTTCCGAGCTGTCTTCGCCGGTCTGGGTGTCTACGACCCTCGCTTCGATATGCGAGAATGGGCGGCCGATTGACCCGCGATGGGTATCGAGATGCTCCGCTGGAAGATAGCATCCGGAAGCCGCAACCTCGGTCATGCCCCAGACGTTCAGCGGGGCAAGGCCCGCATCTTCAAGTCGCTTTAAGAGTGCCGGCGGACTCTGGGCACCACCGATGAGCGGTAAGCGGAAATGAGACAGGTCGGTGGAGGCAAAAAGAGGGTCGCCAACCAATGCCGCATACATCGTCGGTACGCCAAACATGATGGCAACGCGATGCTGTTCAAGACGTCGAAGAACCTCCGCCGGCTCAAATTCGCGAACGATCACTACGGTTCCACCGTGGCTGAACAGATCCATGGTGGTTCCGTTGAATCCCCCAATGTGTGTAAGCGGGGCGACCACGAGCTCAACATCGTGATTCGAGTACTCAAATCCTTCGCGGAAGTTACGCGAACCCCACCACAGCTGCTCATGTGTGAGCGCCACGGCCTTGGGCCGGCCAGTGGACCCCGAAGTGAAGAGGATGGCTGCCGGACCTCGAGGGTATTCGCGCGAATTCAAAGAGGTGAGTCCAGAGGGAATGTCGGTAATGAATTTCCCGTCAAATGCACTGCTCGCGGCCGATAGCGCGAAGTACCCGTTGTTAAGTGCCGGGGTGAAGGACGGCGCCCGATCGTCGTCGTCAATGACGAAGTGAATGACCGTCCCGGTCGATTCAAACGTTCCGAGCTCGGCAACCTCAGGCTCCGCAACGATCACCCGCGGAGCCGAGAACTCAATAAGATCGGCAAGCTCAGAGCGCGAGTAGCGGTAGGAAATTGGCACAAATATCGCACCGATACGAGCACACGCCACATGCAACAACAGGTGGTAGGGAGAATTGTGAGCAATCAGCGCCACGCGATCACCCCGAGATACACCCGAGGATGCGAGAAGCTGCGCCAAGCGCCGAGTTTCAACCGCTGTGTCAACGAGCGTCCACGAACGATCCCCGTAATAAATGGAGACGCGATCAGGATGCGCGCGAGCCGCTCTATCGAGAGCGTGCGCGGAGTTGAAATTCGGTGGCTTAGACACCGGCCCAGTATCCTCTCAAAACCTTCGCAAGGTCAACGAGATCTCGCGGAGATGAAATCTCGCGTACCGAGTGCATGGACAGCAGTGGTACGCCAACATCTACCGTGACAATGCCGAGGCGCGTCGCGGTAAATGGGCCGATGGTGGAGCCACAGGGAACGTCGTTATTGGAAACGAACTCTTGCATGGATACGCCGGCCTCGGCGCATGCGCGAAGCCACAGCGCGCTTCCAGTCGACTCCGTGGCATAGCGCTGGTTCGCATTCACCTTGAGCAGAGGGCCGTGGCCGAGCACCGGGTGGTGGTCAGGATCGTGCCGCGCGGCCTTGTTGGGGTTAACGGAGTGACCGGCGTCGGCAGAAATGCACGAGGAGTTCGCGAGCATTCTCAAGAACGTCTCCTCTCCCGGACTCTTCACGGACTCTGCGATGCGGCGCAGGATCGCTTCGAGCAACGGCCCACCTGCGCCCGTGTACGTCGCCGAGCCGACTTCCTCGTGGTCGAACGAAACAAGGATGCGGATATCGCCGTCGTCGGCAATGTCTGTCGAAATCAAAGCCATCAGCGAAGCGTGCGCCGATGAAAGGTTGTCTTGGCGCCCAGCAACGAAGAAGTCCTCACCATCAGCGCCGCCGTAAAGGGCGGGCTCGGAAACATCGTACGCGTAGAGGTCAGTTGCAGCGATACGCTCGGGGTCGACGCCGTTCTCAGCACACACGTACTCGAGTACCGACTCGTCACCGATTGCCCAGATTGGGTGGTAGTCGCGTTGGCGCGACATTTCGAGCTTGTCGTTCTGCGAACGATCGAGGTGAGGCGCGAGCTGCGGGATGGTCATGACCGCTGGCGTGTGAACCAGATGAGTCTCGCCATCGAGCGTGGTCACGCGGCCTGCAATTCCGAGATCGCGATTGAGCCACGAGTTCAGTAGCGGACCACCATAAACCTCGACATTAACCTGAGAGAAACCTTCAACGAACGACTCCGGATTTGGCTTGAGCTTGAACGTGGGCGAATCCGTGTGCGATCCGACGATTCTGAAACCGGTATCGTCACCCACCTCATGCGGAATTGACCATGCAATGATCGCGCCATCGCGCCGGACGAACCCACGCTGGTGCCCTTGCCAGGCCGCGGTTTCCTCCTGCTGGGAGAAGCCGGCTTCCGACAAGCGTCGCGCCATGGTGTCAGAGGCATGGTAGGACGACGGAGATTCCTTAATGAATTCCGCGAAATCTTCGGCGTAGGAACGATCGGACAGGGTATTGAGATCCACAGACATGTCGCTAAGTCTAGCGAGCCAGAGACCGTGGCGCAGCGTACAAATTTGGCTGTGGCCACCCCCTTGTATTCGGCCGTGAAAGGTCTATGCTTTCGCTCGTGACCAACACGAGGGCCGTGCGCCGGCGCTCCATGCCGGCGGCTACAACGGCCGCGCTCTCACTGGGTGCACTTGGGGTTGTTTTTGGAGACATCGGAACTAGCCCCCTCTATGTGCTTCGAGCGGTATTTGCGCTCGAAGGCATGACTGTTTCTGAGCAAAATGTGACCGGAGTTGTGTCGGCGATCCTATGGTCGCTGATGATTATTGTCAGTGGAAAATACGTGCTCATCGTGCTGCGCGCTGATAACCATGGCCAGGGCGGTATTTTGGCTCTTGCCACGCTGATTCGCCGGTATATCGGGGATCGCTCACGGCTTGGCCCCGTTGCGGCAATCTTGGGCGTAGTGGGCGCGGCACTTTTCTTCGGCGATTCCGTTATCACGCCCGCTATCTCAGTACTCTCCGCCTACGAAGGCCTAAAGGTCGCGTTTCCAACGATGCCCGACGTCGTCGTCCCCCTCGCTTTCCTCACACTTCTCGGCCTGTTTGCAGTTCAACGACTCGGCACCCACCGCGTGAGTCGAGCATTTGGGCCGATCATGGCGGCGTGGTTTATCGCGCTCGCAGTGCTCGGCGTACTTCATATCCCCGATCATCCGGGCATTCTTCTTGCCCTTTCACCGCATGAGGCGTTCGGCTTCCTGATCCACCATCCGCGCCTCACATTCGTCGCCATGGGCGCGATCGTGCTGGCCCTCACCGGGGCCGAGGCGCTGTATGCGGACATCGGCCACTTTGGGCGCAGGCCCATTCAATCCGCGTGGTTCGCCGTGGTGCTCCCCGCTCTTGTTCTGAATTATCTTGGCCAGGGTACGCTCATCATCACTAAGCCAGAGACGATAGAAAACCCCTTCTTTCACCTTGGACCCGCGTGGGAAACCATCCCCATGGTGGTTGCCGCTACTCTTGCCACTCTCATCGCCTCCCAGGCCGTGATTACTGGCGCCTATTCAATCGCTCAGCAGGCATCCCGGTTGGGCTACCTCCCCCACCTGCGCGTCGTGCACACCTCCGAGAAGGAGGAGGGACAGATCTATATTCCGGCCGTCAATACGCTGCTGTTTCTCGCTGTAGCGGCCGTCGTGGTCATCTTCCGTGATTCCAACCGGCTCGCCGAAGCATACGGTTTAGCAGTAACGACGGACTTTTTGCTGACGACGACGATGCTGGTCTTTCTGGCGCGGTACGGCTGGCGTTGGCGCATGTGGCGTCTTGCTCTTCTCGGCGGCGTGCTACTTCTTGAAATTCCCCTGTGGGCTGCAAATGCTGCCAAGTTTATGTCTGGTGGATGGTTGCCGATCGGCATCGCTCTCATTATGGTGACGCTCATGCTGACGTGGCGTGATGGAGAAAACCGCGTAGAAGAACGTCGCTTGCGGAAGGAAGGTTCGCTGCGGGACTTTTTGGCTGGCCTCCGGCCAGACCTACCTCGGCTCCCTGGAGCTGGGATTTACCTACATTCGCTCTACTCGACCGTTCCGTTACCGCTGCGCGTTAACGCACTACATAACGGGGGCATCCACGAGCGCATCATCCTCCTCCACATCAAATCCCAGCCGGTTCCTCACGTGCTGCCCGGGGCGCAGTGCGAAGTAACCGCGGTCAAGGGACCTGTGAACGGGATCTTTCACGTGCGCCTTTCCTACGGATTCATGGATGTTAGAGATCCAGTCCGGGACTTGCTTGCGGCAGATGTTGAAAAGCTGGTTGGTCCGCTGGGCACAGCTACTTTCTATGCCCACCATCTCGATATCACCGAGGACGCTGCTCGCCCATCGCTCAACCCTTTGCGCAAGCTCTTTGTGAAAATGACGAAGCTGTCTGCCTCCCCCGCGTGGCTTCGCACCCTTCCCGAGGGACAACTCGTGGAGTACACATCGAGGATTTATCTGTAGGCGCGTTTAAAAGTCGGGCTTCGCCACTCGCTAAATGAGCTCCGTGGTGGCCCCTGTTTGCCGCTGGACGATTAATCTCGAATATACGGCTCGCTTCCCAATGAGCCACGAAGGAGTACACATGACGAACTATTCTCAACCCGCAGTCAAGCTCAATGATGGTACGTCCATCCCACTGCTAGGTTTTGGCACTTGGCAGATCAAAGACTCAGAGGTGGGCGAGGCAATTAAGCATGCGCTCGAGGTCGGCTACCGCCACATCGACACGGCAACCATGTACGAAAACGAGGCGGGAATCGGACGCGCTCTTGACGAGTCCTCGATCTCTCGCGATGACCTCTACATCACCACGAAGCTTCCGCCGCAGAACGCTGGAAAAGAAACAGAGACGATCGATGCATCGCTGGAAGCTCTGCAGGTCGATCACGTTGATATGTGGCTCCTGCACTGGCCGGTAGAGGGCGGCAACAACGTCCCCACGTGGGAGAAAATGATCGAGGCCCGTGATGCTGGCAAGACCACATCAGTTGGCGTCTCGAATCTTTCCATTGCTGAGATCGATGAGTTGATTCAGGCAACCGGCGTGGTGCCCGCTATGAACCAGGTCAAGTGGAGCACCGCGAAGCACGACGCCGATTTCGCGGCCGAGCTTCGCGAGCGCGGTATCGCACTTGAGGGCTACTCACCTCTGCGTGCGGCCAACCTCGAGGATCCAAAGCTTGTCGAGATTGCCGAGAGTCGCGGCGTTACAGCTGCCGACATTGTTTTGGCATGGCACGTGGCCCACGAATACATCGTCCTGCCCAAGTCGACTACGCCCGAGCGCATCAAATCCAACGCGGAAGCAACTCGCATCGAGCTAACGGCCGACGAGGTTGCGATGCTCGATAACCTCGAGCAAATCGATTAATGAGATAGTCCCTGAGCTAGTTCGAGTACTGAGCTAGTTTGAGTTCTTCCGAAGTGCTCCCAAAAGGAGCAACCAAGCGTCGTGGTCGGGTCGAATCACATCCATATGGTTCGCACCCGGCACCACGGCAACATTGAACGGCTCATCGGCGAGAGCACGCGTGCGCTCTACGGGCACCGTGCTGTCGTCGAGCCCGTGAATAACTTCTACGTAGATATTGCGATTGGCGATTCCCTCTGGGCCAATCTCTTGGTAACGCAGCCACGGATCTACCAATGAGTAATCGACCGCGTCTGGAAGTCCGCCCAGCCAGCGAGCGATGGCACCGCCGTCGTCGGCCTCTGAAGCGTCTTTCATCATATCAATGACGGGCGCAAGCAAGACCGCACTAGATGGTGGAAGTGCAGAGTCAAGGACGACGTTCAGCACCAGCGCCCCACCAATGCAGTGGCCCAGCCAGATGGCGTCCGCGAACTCGGGTTTACGGGCTAGGGCGGTCATATCCACGAAAGTGGGGGTTGGATCGCCCTCTTCTCGCCGGTAGTTGACTAGGCCAACGCGGTAGCCCGCCTCGCCGAGAGCAAAGGCTGCCGGGCGCGCGTAGGCCAAATCACCTTTGCCGCGGAAGTCGCCTGCGTGGACGAAGCAGACGGTATCGCCCGCTGGAGGTCCGTACCATTCAATAAATTGATTGGGGTGATCGCCGTATCGCTCGATCTCATCGGTAGACACGTTAAGCACGCGAAGCGTTTCCAGAACTTGCTGCTCCGGAGTGGCTTGCACGGGTTCCATGATGGACATGGTGGATAGTATTACTCACCGATTTAAGACGTGGCCACTTTAGAACGGATAATTCGGACGCAGTGAGGTCCATGTCTCAGAATCTCGTGAACTGCCTGAGCTCATCCTGCGCCAGCGGGAGGGTTCTGACCTTGGCGTTTAGTTCGCGTCCGCACCCATGTCGAGTACGAAGGCGCGCTGAGCCCTGGTTTCACAGGATTTCGGATTGTAATTCTCGCGAACAAACTCGATCGCTTCTGTGGGTTCCATACCATCGATGACAGCGAGAATTGCCAGCGCGGTTCCAGTTCTACCAACACCACCCGCACAGGTGATCTCTACTCGCTCTTGCGCGGCGCGCTCCCAGATCTCCCGTAGGGTCTGGTGTGCTTGGGCGGGACGACGAGGCAGGCGGAAGTCGGGCCAATCGATGGAGAGGGTCTCTTCGGCATCGGAAATAACCTTCGGCGCTCCGAAGCGATTCCCAACAGAGGTTGTGAGGACGACGGAAACATCAGCGTGCTCATCGAAATGATGGCGCCAAGACCGCCCTCGAATGCGGCGCCCCGACGGTAGTTCAATAACTCCGCGGCCACTTTGCCACTTCCCCATGCTGTCTCCTCAGTCAGACCTGCAAGTGGCTACACCATATCAAGCAAGTCCGACATCGAGACAACCACGATTCCCCAAAAACAGCGTTTATGGTGCAATGTCACACGCTCGAAATAGCATTAGTGGCACCCGCCACTTTTCCAAAACGTTTCCGCACATTGACGCGCAGCGTCTTGAGCTAGCTGCACCCAATGGTATCCACTCACCGTTCCGTCACCCACGTCACACGTTGGTCGGCTAATCTGGGAAGCGTGTCGTTTTCGCGCTGTGCGCGATATTGCTTAGCCACATGACCCGAGGGAGAGTTTGCATGGCTCGTATTATTTACACTCACACTGACGAAGCACCGATGCTTGCAACGGCGTCGTTCCTACCGATTCTCGAAGCTTTTGCCGGCACTGCTGGGGTGGAGGTTGAGACGCGCGATATTTCTCTTGCCGGACGCATTGTTGCCGCATTTTCCGACCTCCTTCCCGAAGACCAGCGCGAAGCCGATGCACTTGCTGAACTAGGCGAGCTCGCCAAGACCCCCGATGCAAACATCATCAAGCTTCCTAACATTTCCGCGTCAGTCCCCCAGCTTGTGGCAGCCATCAAGGAACTGCAGGCACTCGGTTTTGATCTACCTGATTACCCGAGTGAACCTTCCGGTGAGAAGGAGCTCGACATTCGGTTGCGTTACGACGCCGTCAAGGGCTCCGCAGTCAACCCCGTGCTGCGTGAGGGCAACTCCGACCGCCGCGCCCCCATCGCAGTCAAGAACTTCGCCAAGGCTCATCCGCATTCGATGGGTGAATGGGCGGAAGATTCGAAGACTCGCGTCGCAACCATGGATGGGAAGGACTTCCGTGCGAACGAACAGTCGGTTGTGATCGACGACGACGCCACCGTTTCCATTGTGTTTGTGGGCCGGGATGGAACAGAAACCGTTCTTAAGGATGCGATGCCAGTTCTTGCTGGCGAGATCATCGACTCATCCAAGCTCGATGCTCAGGCGCTCGACGATTTCCTGAGCGAACAGATTCAAGCAGCAAAGGACGAGGATCTGCTGTTCTCTGTCCACCTCAAAGCCACCATGATGAAGGTGTCAGATCCCATTAT
>CAYOEJ010000003.1:81866-85430 GCA_964403015.1 uncultured Arcanobacterium sp. | reverse complement strand
GACGATGGCCACCGTGGTTTCGTCTAGGTTTACCTCGTCGGCCACAATTGGCTCGCTCAGTGCCAAGATCTCGCCGCCCCGCACATGCACCACTCGGATATGGGTGCGGTCTCCAGATCGAATCACGTACGGCAGCAAGACAGCACCATCGAAGGTCACCGTCGATCCAGACGTTGCGAACATCGCATCCGCATCGAAGGCGTCATAGAGTTCATCAACACGCCTATGCTCTAGCAGATCTAGGCTCGGTCCCCACGCTAGCCATGGCTCGAGTTTCGCACCGTCGCGGTGCGAAGATATGTAGCTTACGTTGTCGCTAGTTGACGCATAGCCGACGACGATCTCTTGCGAACCCTGACCACCTCCGCTTTCGCTGATCAGGCCCACGCAGGGATCGCTACTCACGGCCGGCGTTCCCGGCAAATACTCCGGCTCCGACCAAGTCGACCCATGCAGGTAGTTGCTATCTTGGTCGTTGCTACCGTCGACGTTGCTACCGGGGCTCTTCCGCGAGAAAGCGATGCGGTTGGGATTTGGCAAGTCAGACGCCATGACTTCGCCGTTGAAATCGGATCCGTGTCCAACTACAGGTCGAGGCCGAACGTCGAACAAGCACACGAGCTCATCGTCCATCCGTAGGAGGGTGGGGATGCGCAGTTCTCCGTCGTCGCGCGGAGCAAGAATCTGCACGGGATCGGTGCTCCGCAACTGGCCGCTGTTAATCATAATTCAGTTATATCAGGGCGGATTGCGGCGAAGGTCGCATCATCTACGCACGCTTGGTGAAAGCCTGCAGTGGTGTACGTAGAATCCACATCAGCGGCTGAGCTTCGCCGGCCTGCGGTAAATAAACTCATGGTCGCGAGACCCACCAACTTTGAATTTGTATTCGCCAGCCGGTTCGAAGCCAAAACGTTGATAGAAACGCTGGGCGCCATAGTTCTCTGACCACACCCCCAACCACAGCACACGCGGACCCTCACGCAAGAGCCAGTCCACTGCCGTCTGCATGAGCTCCACACCCGCACCGTTACCCTGATGCGATTGAACAATATAGAGCCGCTTGACTTCGCCGTCATCGGGCTTGACGTCCACATGCGGGAGGCCGCAGGGGCCGACGTTGACGTAGCCAACGGCGTCGTCCCCGTCCATGAGGAACCAGACAGCAGAGTCAGGGTCGGCCAAGATCGCGCGCTGTCGATCCACGCTATATGAATCGGCTAAGAAGAATTCAAGGTCCTCCGGTGGATACATGGCTCCGAAGGTCTCGGTGAAAGTTCGAATCGAGAGCTGGGCCAGAAGTTCAGCATCGTGGGTAGTCGCGCGGCGAATGTTCATTTTTCCTCCAGCGCCATACTAGTAGTGTGAGCGCCGCCGATCCAGCGACGCTTCCACCAGCACATCGAGAACCAATGCTTCCGCTCTGCGCGCGACTGCCGAAATAGCAACTTCGTCAAACGTAAACTTGCACTATGAAGCTTCCAAAGATTCTGGCCATCATCCTCGCTGGCGGCAAAGGCAGCCGCCTCGACGCCCTCACCGAGGATCGGGCGAAACCCGCCCTACCCATCGGCGGCACCTATCGCCTGATCGATATTTCGCTATCGAACCTCGCTCACTCACACATCTCCGACGTGCTGCTGGCCGTCCAGTATCTGCCCTACTCGATTAACCGCCATCTCGATGGTGGCCGTCCATGGGATCTCGACAGGTCCCACGGCGGTCTGAAGCTCGCATTCCCGTTCGAGGGTGATCTTGGCGAGGGCTTCGCCGACGGCAACTCGGCCACACTCTTTTCGCAGCTGACCAAAATCGAGGAGTTCGATCCCGATTACGTGCTCGTCCTTTCCGCAGATCACCTTTATCTGACGAACTACCTCGACGTGCTTGATACCCACCGGGCACTCAATGCCGATCTCACGATGGTCACCACTGAGGTCAAGGAGAACCCGAGCCGCTATTCCGTGATCAAGGCGGAGGATCAGCTCGTTACCGACTTCGAATACAAACCTGATGAGCCAAAGTCACAAACCGTAGCCTGCGAAGTCTTCCTCTTCAACGCCAAGCTCCTCGTCAAGGCACTTCGTGAACTTGAAGCAACCACAAGTCTCGCCGATTACGGCGACGACCTCCTGCCTTACTTCGTCAAGAACCATCGGGTCGCCGAGCACCGACACAACGGTTACTGGCTCGATCTGGGCACGATTCAGTCGTATTGGACAGCACACATGCAGATCCTTGAGGACGACGGCATCCGCCTTGACGACGCCGAGTGGCCGATTTGGTCCGCGCAGCCCCAGCTCATTCCAGCAAGAATCTACAGCGGATCAAAACTTGATAATTCGCTGGTTGCTCCCGGTTCCCACATCCACGGGACCGTTATCAATTCCGTCGTCGGCCCTCGCGTGACGATTGAAGAGGGCGCAACGGTCACCAACTGCGTCATTCTCGATGGCTCAGTGATTCGGTCGGGCGCAGACATCCGAAATGCGGTTGTGGATTTTGACGCTGAAGTTTCAGGCGTTCAACGCGGCACCGACGACGCGATCACCCTGATCGGCTCCGACGGCAAGATCAAGGCCAGAGAAGCTTTCGACAAGACGGCCCTGCTCCCCCGCTGGCTACGCGAAAACGACGACCAATCGTGACCGAGTTTCACGAGCGTCGTCGAGATTCCAGATTCAGCGACTCTCATTCAGACGCCAGCCCGGGAGCCCGCGGGTTACTCCAGACGAAGATCGGTCCAGTTCTCATTCTCGTTGCGATAATGTGGGCGGTGAGGTTGGCCGATACGATCATTCCGGTTGATTTCAATCAGTATGGTCTTCGTTCGTGGGATTGGGATTCCATCTGGGGAATCTTTACCGCACCCTTCCTCCACAGCGGGTGGGGCCACCTCATCGGCAACTCGCTCGCCATGCTTATCCTTGGCGGCCTAGTCGCAATGTCCGGTAAGAAGATGTTCGCCTGGGTCACCATGTGCGCCGCGGTGGTTGCCGGACTCGGGGTGTTCTTCGTCAACTCGCCAGGTTCACTCACCGTCGGCGCTTCAGGGCTAGTCTTTGGATACTTCGGCTACCTCGTCGTTGCCGGGTTCTTTGAAAGAACACTCCCCGGCAAGCTCATCAAGCTTGGCCTAGCCTTCGTGGTCCTGAGCATCTGGGGGATCCCCATGCTTGTCGGACTCCTCCCCATTCGAATGGGGGTCTCGTGGCAGGGCCACCTATTCGGACTTATCGGCGGCGTCCTTGCGGCATTCATCGCTCACCGCCACAACCTCAGGAAGCAGCGGCATGCCAGTTAAGACCGCCGACCTCGATCAGGAAGGCGCGGAGGCAGGCGAGTCTACGGACCAATCCGGGCTATCCACAGAATCTGCCGAGTAATACACGGTCGCCTTCGGCTTAGGCTGGACATACGTGGGCTTCGGCGCCACCTTTGGTGCAGGCTTGGGAGCCGGAGCCGGAGCCGGCTTCGGTGCGGGAGCCGGTGCTGGCTTAGGTGCCGGAGCAGGCTTCGGCGCAGCGGTAGTCGCCTCCTTGGTCGGCTCAGCAGTCGACGTAT
>CAYOEJ010000003.1:79260-81766 GCA_964403015.1 uncultured Arcanobacterium sp. | reverse complement strand
GCAGGCTTCGGCGCAGCGGTAGTCGCCTCCTTGGTCGGCTCAGCAGTCGACGTATCTGATGCGGTGGGAGCTGCAGGAGTGGTCGCGTCCTCGCTCGGGCTTTCGCTTGCCACCGGCTTTGGTGCTAGCGGAATTGTCACGGCGTGCGCGCCGCTTCGATCGTCACGGCCGTCCGCGTTCGCGATTGCGGTACCAGTGGTGATGAGGGCAGCAGCAGCGATGGAGCCGGTAATCGTCCAAGCCTTTTTCATAGCGCCTATCCTTCCAATCCTTATCGAAGTCCCGCGCGAATCGCGCCGCGAGACATCTTCTACTGGTATCAATCATGCACCGAACCAATTGATGATCAATGAACAAATTATGAGAAACTTCTAATCTTCCGCGTGTGTGCGGATTCAACAAGCATATTCACAGGTCAGCGCGTTAACCATCATTTCGCGCTGTGGCCTAAAATGGCAAATGTGTTGATCGTCGCTGTAGCCATCGTGGATTCTCTCGCCAAACCTACGCGTGTGCTCTGCGCGCAACGTTCGGCTCCGGCGTCGTTGGACGGATACTGGGAGTTCCCGGGAGGAAAAGTCGAACCCGGCGAAAGCCCAGTTGCTGCCCTCCGGCGCGAAATACGCGAAGAAGTGGGCGTCACCCTCACGCTTGGCCAAGAGTTCCCCCGGCCCGACGGCTCCGATTGGCCACTTCCGAATGGGCAAGACATGCGCCTCTGGCTTGGATTGGTCGACGACGGCGTACCCGCACCTTTGCAGGATCATCACGAGTTGCGTTGGGTGGACGTGGACCAGCTCCATGAGCTGCCATGGCTCGAAGGCGATATACCCATCGTGCGCTTGCTCCAAGAACGTTACGAATGAGGTACCCCTCGAATTCTTGTCTAGTAGCGGTATGCCGGGATAATATCGCGGTATGCCAAAGATTCTAGGGAGATCCCTTGCGCAGCATCGCGAACGAACTCGCGATGCGCTTTTTGACGCCCTCGCGCGCATGATGGCTGAAAAGGGCTTCGACCAGATCACCATGTCCGATCTTGCCAGCGAAGCAGGTATAGGACGCACAGCCATCTACAACCACTTCAGTGACAAAGAAGAGGTGCTGATGGCATTTGTGGCGCGCGAGATGCGCACCTACATGACCACCATTGAGACTTCACTTGAGGCCGCCGACGATCCGCTCTCTCGCCTTCGCATCTACGTGCGTTCGCAGCTTCTCACCGAACGTGCCTATCTCAACGCCCCGGGGCCGCCATTGGTCGATGTGATTTCCAAAGAATCCGCGCGTCAAATGGGTCAGCACATCCGGCAAACCTCAGATATTTTTGTGAGCATTCTTGACGATTGCGTAGCCGCCGGCCTCATCCCTGATATCGACCGCACCATAACCTCACAGCTCGTTCACGGAGCCCTCACGGGCCGCCGAGTTCCGCGCGAAGATCCAGCACGTTCCGAATTTTTTGATGCGACGGAGCGTTTTGTGCTTCAAGCTATTGGTGCACAGGTGCCCCAGACTTTGCCTGATTTAGGCCCAATCCCTGGTCCTGCCTGCGATTCGGTTCGCTAAACGCCACCGGCGTCGTCGTTAGAAAGCGCCTCGCGCAGCTCTGCCAGACTCGGCTGCCCCGGAGCAGAGCTATTAACAACCGTCGCAAACGTAGCAACAGAGCCATACTTTCGACCCTCGAGCCGCGAACGGCGACCCTGCATTCCCATCGAGAGCGTGATCACCGGCCGATCAGTCTCGGTAGTCACTTCTCGCGTGACGCGCAGTAGTCGATCAACATCGGATTCATTGGTTGCCGTCACGGCAAGTTTTGCCACCGCTTCGGGAATCTCCAGCATGTCATCGATCATGATCCGCATGATGTCGTCATCCGGTGTTTCGACCCAGTCATGGTGGGAAACGACGACGGTGTACCCCAAATCCCGCGCCCGAGCAGCGATATCCGGCGCGCCCGCATACCAAAACTCCACGTCGATAGCGATGCGATCTGCAGGTACCTGAAGCTGCATGAGCGTATCTAGCATTTCGGCCAGAAGGAGGCGGTAACGTCCCTGACTGAGCTTGATCTCGCCACCCTGAAACGCCGTTCGGATCGTCAGCAATAGCGGCGTTGTGGTGGCTTTGAGGAGCTGCGGGATAATCTCGCGACCCAGCAGTCCGAAAGAAAAATTCGGATGATGACCAAAGAGATGGTCAATTCTCCATTCGACGACGTCGGCGCCAGCCTCGCTCGCAGCCGCAGTTTCCTCGACAAGGACTTGGGCCGTCGTTCCCGTAATCGGCACGATCACCGCAAGCTCATGACGCTTAAAAATCACCAGTTTTCTCCATCCCAATCGCCAAGGCTGCCCGGATCACGCTTTTGTCTGTGTAGTTCTTCGGCACCTTGGTTGCGCTGCCATAGTTCCTGTCCCTTGCCGCCGGTTCCATCCGGTGGACCCGGGCTACCGCCTCCGCCGCCCTGGCCCTCTCCTTCGCCGCCTTGTCCTTCGCCTTC
>CAYOEJ010000003.1:64122-79160 GCA_964403015.1 uncultured Arcanobacterium sp. | reverse complement strand
GGCTACCGCCTCCGCCGCCCTGGCCCTCTCCTTCGCCGCCTTGTCCTTCGCCTTCACCTTCGCCGCCCTGGCCTTCTCCCTCGCCTTCGCCACCTTCGCCTTCTCCTTCGCCACCTTCTCCTTCGCCACCTTCTCCTTCGCCACCTTCTCCTTCACCTTCGCCGCCTTCACCTTCACCGGACTGCTGCTCTTGCGCATCCTCGGCCTTTTCATCGGTGTCTTGTTTCTGCTCTTCAGGCTCGGGGCCCTGAGGAACACACTGGGCGACTACCTCGGACGCCTCGAGGTATTTTGCTTCGGCTGCGGAAAAATTCTGTGCCTCGTAGAGCGCGTCTCCCTGACGCTCCAGCCCAACGGCGAGATTCATTCGAACCTTACACTCGTCGGTCAGGTTCTCCACCGGATTAACCGGCGCATCCTCGGGATCCTTCGGCACATCCTCGAGGGCAGCGCGAAGTGCGGTAACGCCGTCGTCGGTCTCACCTAACTTGAGCAGCGAAGTTCCGTGCCCGTAATCCCCGCGCCAGCCCACAACAAAATCCGGTGCGATTCGGCCCGCGAAGTCGAAGTCGCGCGCCGCATCAGCATAGGCTCGGTCGTTATAGTTGCTGCGGGCTTGGTGATAGGTGGTCACAATAAGCCCTGCCCAGACGGTTGGCACAACTAAAAGGAGTCCAACCAACAGGCTAAGAATCTGGGGGAGCCGCTTCCTCATCCGTACCACCCCTGCCTCGGCATAAGTTTATCGAGCGAGCTTGCAGCCCGGATGCGCGGAACAATCCGCACGACTTCCCAGGCCAGAAGAAGCGTCAGTGCGATGGCAAAAGGCCAGATTGCAGCCGTATGGATCTCACGGCCGCCCTCCACAAATTCTTGCGAGTCAGCTTCAATTCCCGCGACGATGTCGCCCACGTCATTTGGCTCGGTTCGATGGAAGTAGTCGACTCCAATTTGCTCGGCGATCATCTGAAGGTTTGCTTCATCGATCATGGACTTTGCCGGTTCCCTCGTGGCGGGATCCTCGATGAGGTCGGAGCCAACACTATCTGCGTAGGTCCTGTTGTACTCCATCACGCCGCCCTCCTCGGTTCCGTAGCCGAGTATGGCGCCTTCATCCACATAGTCGGCCCAGCCGGAAAAATCAGGCTCCTCGGCGCGGGTCGCATCCGCAGCGTTCGTACTCTCGCCGTCGCCAAAATAGAACAGAACGCGACGGTCCTCCGGTCGATTCTCTTCCGCTCTGGTAAGCAATTCCTGAACGCGTTCAACCGGACGATTGACGCTCGACCCCTTGGAGTAGTCGGTGTACTCACGATCGTAGGTGTCCGCCCACGAATGCACTGCCCGCAGATCGGTAGTAAGCGGTAGCTCCTGCGTTGAGATCGAGCTGAACTCGACGATTGAGTAGCGGGCGCCGGGGAGAGCGCTCGACAGCGCGATGATGTCCTGGCGAACTCCTTCAACCCGCGGCTCATCGCCGTTGTAGTCTTGGGCCGCCATTGATCCGGTCGCGTCAACGATGAAGTAAACGGCCAAATTGCTCGTGACTCGCTCTACGTGAGAGACCGTTCCAGGCGTGAGGCCGATAGCCCCGAGGAGCAGAACCATGAGCGCTCTCAGCCCCCAAGGCAGATTTGCTCGTCGCCCGTGTTTGCGCGCGCCTTTCCATCCGGCCACACAGATCGCGAGGCCAATAACAACCACCGCAATAGTCACCGGCAGGGGGAACGTGTGAAGGAAGGTCATAGTCTGAACCTCCATGCCATAGCGAGAAGGCCGAGCAGGAGGACGGCGAGGATGGCAGGCCAAGCTCCGGGACGGTCAGCGTCCACAGTTTCTGGGATGACGCCGAGATCCTGCGCGTCTTGGCTCTGAACGTTGTCGATGATTGATTGCGCGGCTTCTACATCGCTGGCGGAGTAGTGGTATCCGCCGTTGCTGACGATGGCCTCTTCCATATCGTTGCTACTGAATGACCACTGCGTTTCGATCTGCAGGCCGTGCACTGTGACGTCGAAATCCTTGGCGAGCTCTGCCGCTTCATCCAGCGTGTAAATTGGCGTTCCCGCAAGCTCATTGTCAGTTGCAAGAATGACTGAGCGTGAGCGAGTCTCGTCATCCATATCAAACGCAAAGGTACAAGAAGCCAGCCCATCCCCGATCAGCGAAGATCCATATCGGTACGCAACCTCGGTACCGGACACAAAGTCACTAAACGCGTCTGGATTCGACGGATAGATGGTGTATCCGCTCCCGCGAATATCGAGCGCGTCCTGAGCTAGCTGAAGCTGCTCGCGCACCATGTCGTAATCATCAGTGAGCGGAAAAATCGTTCGGGCAGCCGAATCGAAAATGACTAGGGCAATGCGCTCACCATGAAAACCATCAAGGAGGCCTTCAAACGACTCGAGCACCTCCCCGTCAAACTCGATCACCGATCCTGAAACATCTAGGCACAACACGATGTCTCTGGTGGCGAGCTTATTTTCAAGCTCAACAACCTCACGCGGCCGCCCTGACAGGTAGGCGGTAATCGCGCCGACCACGAGGACCAGCGCCATTGTTCCCACGAGTGCGCCTCGGAAAAGTCGTAGGCGCTCCCGGAAGCGATGGTGTTGGCGCGCCTGTGCGGTATGAGCAACGGGGGTGGCGCTTTCTGCTGGCTTCATCCGGCCACCTTGGAACCAGCCAATGGCAACCGCGATCAGGAGAATCACCGCAAGAATGGCGGTGAGCCAAGGCATTACCATTCGCGCACCTCCCGAATTGCGCGAGCGGCTGCGTCACTGACGTCGGTATCGGCCTCACGCGCAAAACTCGGGCGCTCCCACGAAGCAATTAGTGCCGCGGTTGACACGATTTGCTCATAACGGGCAAGTTCCCGGGGTGACCAAGCCGTGACGTCCACGCTCGCGCGTTCAGAAATAATGGAGCGAAGCTCGGCAGCGAGCGCAAGATAGGCAAGACGCGGATCGGCCTCGGCATACTTGGCGGCTACTTCGTAGAGCTGTTCAATCCAGCGTTCCCGATCGTCCTGATCGATTTCTGCCATCACAATGCGCGTGACGTCGCGGCGATGGAACCAAATACGGTACACAATCCACGCCAGAATCAGCACAAGCAGTCCAACTGCCAGCCAGAACATCCATCCTTCGATCCCCACGGGATCGATCAACTTGTCAGTAGGCACGATCCTCCCTCCGCAAGAGCTCGAAGAGAACGGGGATTACTGCGTCCGTAGAATCAATCCGGCCGGATCGTACCTTGTTCGTGCGCAGAGCCGCGCGCGCTCGCACGCGAGCAGCCTCGCGCTGCGTTTCTAGCTCTTTGCTGAGCTTCTTGTCCTCACGCAAGAATGCCGGAATGATGACGTTGCCATCCACATCTTTCATGCGATCCACACCGCGCTGGGTCATAGGCATATCGGCTACTTGGACAACGAGCGCTTCGTGACGGGTACGGATGCGGCGTAGGGACTGCTCATCTGCGGGGCCGGGCCAGTGCTCGTCGGTGATGACGATGAGGAGCGACCTCTGTTGCGGAAGGCGCAATATGTGCTCGAGCAGAGCGGAAACGTTCGAATGGCCGGTTGACGAGCGAAGCTGTTTCTCCATCGTGTCCAGCATAAATTCAAGGTGCTGGTTCCCGTGACGAGCAGGGAATCGCTTAATTCCGTTGGTATCGCCAAAGACGATGCCAAGCCGATCCCCGCGAGTTGTCGCTAAGTAACCGAGCAAGTCAGCCGCCCGCAGCGCGATATCGATCTTTGGCTCACCCGAGGGCGCCGTGCCCCTCATCTCAATCCCGGTGTCCACAACGATCTGCGTAAACACGTCGGATTCACGTTCAAAGCGGCGAATGATCGGGTGTCCTGCTCTTGCGGACGACTTCCAGTCAATATCCGTGACGTCATCGCCATAGTTGTACTCGATGAGGTCTTCAAAATCGTGTCCGTGCCCGGTAAATATCGAAGCGTGATTGCCTTCAAACATCCCGGATGCTCGTCGAATGGTTGGCAGGCTAAGACGTGCACGAACCATTGCCATTCGGGTGGAGGCAAGCGACGGCCGAGAACTCGCTGCGTAGTTCTCAGAAGTTCCCCCTAGGGATCCGCCACCGTTATTAACGCTCATGATCTTACGGGGTTGGGACCGCGGTGAACACGGCGTCAATAAGCGCCTCTGGGGCAACGTTGTTAGCGAGTGCATCGTAGGTGCGAACAAGACGATGGCGAAGAATTTGATGGCGAAGCTGCTTAACGTCGTCGGGAACCACGTAGGTGCGGCCCGCCTGCAAAGCTAGAGCTTGCCCCGCCTGCATGAGCGCGAGTCCGCCTCGCGGCGATGAGCCCACACGCACGTGCTTGTCGAATTCGGGAAGCGGACGCGGCCCACCACCACGGGTGGTGTTAATAATCGCCACGATGTAGGCCTTAATCGCGTTGTCCACGTAAACCTCGCGGGCCGTCTTTTGCAGGAAGATCACGTCGTCGGTACTAATCGGTTCCACACCTACCGGCCGTCCAAACGTCGATTCGGCGGTTTTCGTCAGAATGTCGATCTCTTCGTTCGGCGTGGGGTAAGTCAGGACTTCCTTCATCAAGAACCGGTCCATCTGGGCCTCGGGAAGGACATAGGTGCCTTCTTCTTCGATGGGGTTCTGAGTTGCCATCACCATGAAGGGGTCAGGGAGCTTGTAGATCGTTCCGCCGATAGAGGTTTGCCGCTCCTGCATCGACTCGAGCATGGCCGACTGCGTTTTCGCCGAAGAACGGTTGATTTCGTCAAGGAGCACCATGTTGCGGTGGACCGGGCCCAGCTGAGTCGAGAACTGCCCCGTCTCGTAGGAATAAATCTGGGTACCCACGATGTCATTGGGCATGAGGTCCGGCGTGCACTGAATGCGAGCGAACGAACCCGAAATAGCATCCGCAAGTGTGGTTGCCGCCGTGGTTTTTGCCAGGCCCGGCACGGATTCAAGAAGAACGTGACCACGGGCAATCAACGAAGTAATCAGGGCAGTAGCGAGCGCCTCCTGCCCCACCACGCGTCCGGAGAAGATTCCTTTTACTCGACCAAGCAAGTCTGCAGCGCGCTGCATTTCCTGATCGTTAATCTTACCGGTGGCTAGCTTCTCACTCATGGGAGCTCCTCAAGTCGATACCGCCTCCCAGTCTAGAGACGCGCCTCCCCCAAGCGCCAAGTCAGAACTACCCTTGCGCCAATTTGTCTCACGGCGACCTCTTCGTTTCACAGCCGAGGTTCGATAGATTGGTTAAATTACGCATAGCAACAACCACGTGCTGTCGACGGCACGGTGGCGCAATCGCTCGAGGAGTACACACATGAGTGACAACCACTGGGGATTCAACTCTGAAGGTTCACAGGTCAACCAATCTGCCACCTCGAAGAAGCCTCTTTACTTCCTCATCGGCTCCGCAATCGTTTTATTCGCGGTACTGATCTTCCTGTTTCTGACTCAAGTAATCGGAATGGGCCGCGATATCGCCGAATCGCCCGGCAACACCACCAGCGAGACAGCCGACGACGCCGGTCGCACCAGCGACCCTGCCGCCAGCGACGATCCAGACGCCGGTGCGGAAACAGACACCGATGCGGAACTCGAAGCCGCAGCTGCCGACGTCACCGCACTTCCGTCGTCGACCACCTGTGACGATCCTGCTGGCGATGCCGCCACGATCGGAAACTACGTCAACGCAGCCGTCACGGCGGATGCCTGGGATTCCGTAGCCGAGAATACCGTTCTCAACTCGCTCACTGGCATCGACCGCGAGTGCCCGAAGGACTATACGCTCGGTCTGCAAGACGAACTCACCGCCGAGACCGCAGCCACTCAACTGACCACCCTGATTCAGGACGCTAGTTGGATCGAGGAGGAGCGTCCCGCGCCCGAAGGCGCGATCGAGGCGACGTCGTTCACCACACCGGCGAACAATATTCGCTGCTCCATCACCGATTCTGCAGTTGAATGCTCCATCTTCACCTATTCGTACCCGTCTCCGGATGGTTGCGAGGGTTTCACAGCAACCTACAATGTGGGAAAGACAGGCGAAGTTTCGGCGGGCTGTGATGACGCCGTCGAGAGCGCCGAAATTTACGAGTACGGCACCAACGTGGCCGCCAACGGTTTTGCCTGCACACTTGACCGTTACAGCGTCACTTGCTGGAGTGAACTTTCTGGGCACGGTTACGAACTCAAGCGCGCCGCCGACCGCATCTTTTAGGACATCATGACCATTCCACACACTTCCGCAGACTCACCGTCGCGGCGCTCACTGAATCTGCCGTCGTCATCGACTCCGCCACCCCCTTCGCGCCCGAAAAAGAAAAAGCGCGCGCCCGGCTGGATACCCAACTACCACGGGGCGTGGGCCATGATCACAGTCCCGGTCATCATGGGCATCATCCTGTCCGGATTCGTCTGGCAGCACCTGCTGCTCCTCGGAATGTGGTGGATCGGCTACTTCGCATTCTTCGCCACCAGCCTTTGGCTACGTTCACGACGCCGCGACCGCTTCTTCCCACCAGTACGGGCCTACGGCATCGCACTCATCCCATTCGGAATCGGCCTTCTCCTCACCGCGCCCTACCTGATGTGGTGGGTTCCGCTGTTCGTCCCGTTGATCGCAATCACGGCATGGGCATCGATTAACCGCAAGGATCGTTCCCTGCTCAACGACGTCGTCACCGTTGTCGCCGCCGGGCTCACGCTACCCGTTGCTTACGACCTCGGTACGGGCGGACGTGGAGGCATTTGGGGAACAAGCGGCCCCGAAACTCTCCCCGGTACCTCCGCCGACGCCGTCCTCACCGGCTGGCCCTGGATCTGGCTGGTGACGCTGCTGGTCACCGCCTACTTTGTGGGAACCGCCTTCTATGTCAAGACGAATATCCGCGAGCGCGGATCAACGTCCTGGCTCGGGCTTTCCATCGGTTTTCACGGCGCCTTCTGTCTACTTGCCCTCGCCCTCGCATTCGCCGGAACCGTGACCCCGTGGCATGCGGTGGTTTGGGTCCTGCTCGTGGGCCGAGCGGTTGCCGTTCCCCTGTACGGGGCGCGCTACGGGTGGGTGTCGGCGCTCGCGATTGGCATCGGGGAGATCATCTTCTCGCTCCTGATCGCGATGACTCTCCTGCTGTCGTCGGGATCCTAATCCCTCCGGCTGCGGAACTGGCTCAGCGCGCGAACAAACCTGAGTGAGGCCTCTGGCTCTGCCACGGTCATCCGCGTTCCTTCGCCCGCAAAGGTACGAACGCTGATTCCGGCGTCGTCACACACTTTATCGAGTTCGGCCGCGCCTTCCTTGCTTGGTACCCACACGAAGTTCGCCTGCGGCTCCGGCCCGGACCACCCGAGGGAACGCAGCGCATTGACGAGGTTGTTGCGTTCGTCCATGATCAGATTTACGCGACGATCGACCTCGGCACGCTCTTGAAGCGCCGCCCTTGCCGCCACTTGAGCCAGCGCGTTCACACCGAAGGGCGTGGCAACCGAACGCAGCCCCTTCACAATGTCCGAGTGCGCAATCGCATAGCCAATGCGAAGTCCCGCCAACCCGTACGCCTTCGAAAACGTGCGCAGCGTGATCGCATTCGGAAATTGCCGAACGAGCGCAAGTCCATCAACGGCGTCGTGCATATCCACAAAATCAACGTAAGCCTCATCGAGGAGCACGGGGATATGCGATGGAACGTCGTGCAAGAAGGCCAAAACTTCGGAATGGGTGAGCGCGGCCGAGGTTGGATTATTCGGGGTGCACAGGAGAATGGCACGCGTCTTGTCGGTGATAGCCTTGAGCATGTTGCGCAGATCAGCGTTTCCGTCTGCGCGCAGTGGCACGTTAACGGCGCGGGCTCCGGCAATCTGAATGGCAATCGGGTACGCCTCAAAGGAACGCCACGGCAACACCACTTCTGATTCGGGCATACACACAGCGGTCAAGAACTTCTCGATCAGCGCCGTTGACCCATTCGAGACCGCTACCTCATCAACACTGACCTGATGGTAAGCCGCGATGGCCTCGCACAAACCCACCGCCGCCATGTCTGGGTAGCGGTTCAGGCCGGAAAGATGGGCTGCGATAGCAGCCTGCACACCGGGGAGGGGAGGGAACGGATTTTCGTTCGACGCCACTTTGATAACGGACGGGTCGGCTGACTTCTTTCCCGGAACATATGCAGGAAGCGTGCCAATTTCTGCGCGGAAAGGAGATTTCTCGAAGTTCATATCCAATTGTTACCGCTTTTTTACCGTTCTTGGAAGACGAGACCTCGATTTTGCTCTTCGCACTTACTAGAGTAACAACATGAGATTCTTAATTTCAGTCATTTGTAATGCATTCGCCCTGTGGGTTGCGGTGTTCCTGCTCAACGGCATGGACGTGGTTTCCACGAACGCTGGCGAACTTCCCGGTGGTGGCCAGCAGGTCCTCATCTTCCTCGTGGGCGGCCTCATCCTCGCCCTCATCAATATGATCGTTCGGCCTATCGTTGCAACACTTTCACTCCCGCTCTACATCATCACGCTCGGCCTATTCTTCATCGTGGTCAACGCGCTCATGCTCATGCTGACTTCCTGGGTCTCCAACCAGGTCGGCATCGGTGTCACGGTCGATGGCTTCTGGTGGGCGGTTGCTGGCGGTATCGTCGTCGGAATCGTCAACTGGATTCTCGGCCTTCTTGTCCCCAACGAACGCTAATATGTCCACCTTTCGTAAAAACGCAAGTGCCCGCGCCATCGCTTTCGAGGTCGCGGGCCTTCGCGAATTAAGGGCAGCTCACGACGCCGGTGGGGCACCAACCGCCGAACTCACCCACCATGGCGAAGACTTTCTCGAGACGGTTCGCATCACCGACGGTCGCCCCTCAGCCCGGGACGCCCGACGCTTCGGTGCCGAACTCGCCACTACTCACGCATACGCTCCCACGGGATCGCGCATTTTCGGGCAGGCTCCCGAAGGCTTTACGTTCACGCACGGATTCATGGGCAACACTCAGCTTGCGGTTGTTCCCGCCGACGCCGAACCGCGCAGCTTCGGTGAGTTCTTCGCCGAGGACCGGCTCCTGCCCTACGTGGCAGCCGCACTTTCTAACGGTTCTTTCGACGACGACGATGCCCGCGTTATCGAGAAACTTGCCGAACGCCTGCGCGACGGTGTCTTCGATTCGCCGCAGCCCAAGCTCGTGAAAACCGATGCCGCGCTCCTTCACGGTGATCTTTGGAACGGCAACGTTATGTGGGCGCAGGTTCATCGCCGGCCAGCGCCACATGGCCGCGACTCTCACCATGCAGACTCGCGTGATCCTGCCAATCAAAGTACGCGCGGCACACTGATCGACCCCGCCTGCCACGGTGGTCACGCTGAGTCGGATCTTGCCCAGCTGGCGGTCTTCGGCTCATCGCACCTGGAGGCAATCTACGACGGCTACAACGAGGTCTCTCCTCTTGCCGATGGGTGGGAAGAACGCATTGGCCTTCACAAACTGCACATGCTGATCATTCACGCAGCCTTGTTCGGTGGCGGGTATGGCCGCGAGACTGTCCTGACCGCTAGGCAGTATCTGTAATCGAATTCATCAGCACGCTTGGGTTGACGCTGATATGCCAGACTTGTGCCATGAACAACCTTGCAGACGCGACTCAGCCGATCCCACTTGGGCCACTGGACGGGCGGTACCGGTCCGACGTCGTTCCCCTCGTGAACCATCTGTCGGAAGCCGCGCTCAATCGGGGGCGCCTCAAGGTTGAAGTCGAGTGGCTCATTTTCTTGAGTGTGCAGGGCGTGCTCCCCGGGGCTCCGACGATGACGGACGCGGATATCGCCTACCTGCGCGGCATCGTTGACGACTTCGACGAGGACGCCATCGCCGAGCTCAAAGCTATCGAAGACGAGACGAGACACGACGTCAAGGCTGTGGAGTACTTTCTCAAGTCGCGCCTGGATGCCGCACCGAATGCTCTTCCCGGCACCGCACTGGATCAGATGCACGAGATCGTCCATATTTTCTGCACCTCCGAGGACGTCAACAATCTCGCCTACGCCGTGAATTTGCGCGACGCAGTTGCGGGCGTTTGGCTGCCTGCAGCCCGCGCATTCGTTGACCAACTAGGAGAGCTCGCACGTGCACAGGCAGATCAGCCGATGCTGGCTCGTACTCACGGTCAACCCGCCACGCCAACCACGCTCGGCAAGGAGGTGGCGGTTCTCGCCCACCGACTCTCCCGCCAGATTCGACGCATCGAGGCCACCGAGTATCTGGGCAAGATCAACGGGGCTACTGGTACATATGGCGCACACGTCGTCGCCGTTCCCAGTGCAGACTGGCCAGCTCTATCGAAGGAGTTCGTGACCGGCCTTGGGCTCACCTGGAACCCACTCACCACGCAGATCGAGTCCCACGACTGGATGGCGGAGCTGTTTAGCGACATCGCGCGCTTCAATAGAATCGCACACAACCTAGCCACAGACTTTTGGACGTACATCTCCTACGGGTATTTCCGCCAGAATCTCAGCGCACAGGGATCGACCGGATCCTCCACCATGCCCCATAAGGTCAACCCGATCCGCTTCGAAAATGCGGAGGCAAACCTCGAGATCTCCAGCGCTCTTCTCGATTCCTTAGCGTCCACGCTCGTCACCTCCAGGCTCCAGCGCGATCTCACCGACTCCTCATCGCTGAGAAATATCGGTGTCGCTTTTGGTCACTCACTCGTGGCGCTGTCGAACCTCCGACGTGGAGTCAACGGCTTGGATGTTGATGGCGAGGCACTTGAGCGCGATCTCGATCAAGCATGGGAGGTGCTCGGTGAGCCGGTTCAGCAGGCCATGCGGGCCGCATCTATCGCGGGCGCCAGCGGAATGGCCAATCCCTACGAGCGTCTGAAGGAACTTACTCGCGGACAGCGCGTGGGTGAGGCCGAAATGCGGGAGTTCATTTCGAGTCTTGGCCTTCCAGACGAGGTCGAAAAGCGCCTACTCACTCTCAGTCCGGCAACCTATACGGGAATTGCCGCAGATCTCGTGAAATACTTGACCCGCCCTGTTTCCGAGCGAAATGACATTGCATGACCACCAATCTCGCCGCCACGATCCTGTTCACCCAAACCTCTGCCGGAGAGGATCTCGATGGCATCGCCGGCTGGGCGGTGAACATCATGGAGTCTCTCGGAGGCATTGGCGTTGCGCTTTTGATCGCGCTGGAGAACCTCTTCCCTCCGCTCCCCTCCGAGATTATCTTGCCTCTCGCCGGGTTCACCGCTTCGCTCGGCACGAAGTTCACGTTGATCGAGGCTATTCTCTGGGCAACCGCCGGCTCGCTTTTTGGCGCGTACGCGCTTTACGGCATCGCTCGCATCTTCGGCCGCGAGCGCACCCGCGCTTTCCTCACTTGGCTCCCGCTCACGAAGATCGAGGACATCGACAAGACCGAAAAGTTCTTCCGTGACCACAACCGATCCACGGTCTTCTTCGGCAGAATGCTGCCGATCTTTAGGTCGCTAATCTCGCTGCCCGCCGGTGTCATCAAGATGCCGCTCATTCCGTTCACCATCTTCACCACCGCCGGTTCGCTCATCTGGAACACGATGCTCGTGGGCGCCGGCTACCTGCTCGGCGAAAACTGGAGTGTGGTTGAGCAATACGTGGGCGTTCTTTCGAAGATCGTGCTCGCAGTGTTGGTCATCGGCTTGGTTTGGTGGATCGTACGCCGTATTCGCAACAGGGATAACGGCGCCGATGTCGACGCTACTTCTGAAACTGCAGGTTCCGACTCGGTCGATGACGACTCAACCGATGACGACCGAACAACCGGCGCACCAACAGACGCTGATGGACTACCCCGTCACGAGGACGGAAGCGACCTCACCTCACGCGACGTCAGTTAATCTCAAGCGACGTCAACTGACCTCACGCGACGCACGGCAAGAAGGCCTGCACCTGCAGCGGTGAGAAAAACACCGAGCAGACCAGCACTCGACGTATTCGCACCGGTAGCCGATAGATCTTCGTGGGCGGCATCATCGTCGACTGGTACCGGGGCTGAATTACCGATCGTAGGAAGCGCGGTGTCATCATCATCGGCAGCCGGTGATGACTGAACTGGTGACGACGGAGCCGGATTGACAGGGCCTGAATCACTGGCCGGTGGAGCTGGCTGCGTGTCCGGACTGGTGGGCTCCTCGCTCGGAGCTTCGGTAGGGTCGCCGCCCGGTTCTTCGGTCGGTGCTGGCTCTTCGGTCGGTTCCGGTTCAGGGACATAGCCGGGGCATGACTGCAGTTCTGCTTCGCTCATCGGGCGCGTACCGGTTTGTGTGGTCGTTTCCGAGGCGGAGCCTGCGGCCCAGACCCCGTTGACGTCATCCCACACGTATGGCGTTTCTGTGTAGTCGCGAATCTGGGTGTAGACGCCGCTCTCACAGTTCGGCGCGACATCGCGCCAATCTGTGGTGGACACAATCGGGGCTGGCTGGGCGGGCCGCTCGGGCTCATCGTCGGTCGCATCGGGAGTCTCCGGCGCTACAGCTGACGGCTCCTCGCTGGCATCATCGCCTGCCGAGGCGTTCGCGGTGGAATCATCCGTGGGCGTGGGATCGGTGAAAACTGGACTGTCATCGAGTGCTCGGGGTTCGATCGCGTCACTCTCCGTCGTCGTCGAAGCCGCTGCGGTCGATTCTGCTCCGTCGGCCTCCGCTACGGATGACGCAAACGCTTCGCTTTCTCCAGCCTCGTTCGCAGCGTATGCCGGTGCGGCTGCGGCGAATAGGAGTACGCCTACGGTGAGAGTTGCGCCAACTCCGATTCTCGTGAGCTTCATAAATCCTCGATTGTCCAGATGGATCGTTCAATCGAAACTTTATAGCAAAGCACGTTAGACAACGAGGTTCGCTGCCGGAAAAGCCGTAATAGTCGGTATATTCGGTGGTCTCCGGCGAAGTTTCGACCATACTTTGAACCCGCTAAGGTGGAGATAGTCAATCGAAGGGATTCTCGTGTCCGTCACTTATCTTCTAGCAGTTTCTGAGCCACAAGCCGGTGCATTCCTTGATCAGGGTTACGATCTCGTGGCTGGTTTTGCTGTCGATGCCGCCGCAGCGGCAGAGGTTACCGATGTTTCTGACCTCATGGATCTGCTCTGCCTGCGTTTCCCGGGCTCCCCATATTCTGAAGATAAGCCGCTCGACATCATTCATCTTCCAGCCGATCCATTTGTTCAGGCACGGCACGCGGTTGGGCCACTTCATCCCGCAAGCTTCCGCGGCGGCGTAATCGAACATTCGCCCTATGATGGCAGCGGTGTTGCTCGCGGTGGTGGCGTCGAGACCGACCTTCTCCTTGTTGATCCATGCCGCCTCACTCCCGGGACGCGCCTGTGGAGATTCCACCCGGGGCAGTCCGAACCAGAGCTCCGCGGCGTCTACCACGGCATTGCCTTCGGCTGGGAAAACCTCAATACCGGAACGTTCAAGGCCGGTATGCCCTCACAGTTTGTGGGAACAGTCATCCAGCGTGACTGGGGCGCAGTGCCTTGCGACGTTGAGTACGACGCCGATGGACCCACCGCTCTCACTTTGGTCGCCCCGACGAATCCCCAACACGAGGCCGGCTTCGAGCAGCTCGAATCGGGCATGTGGGCAAAGCGCATCGCGTTCGAGGGCGACATGAAGGTCTTCATCCAGATGGTGTTGGGTGAGCTTTCGGGGATCCCCGTACGAATCGTTCGCGGAGTGATGAGCCCCGAGGGCGAACTCGTGTTCCAAGTAGTTTCTCTCCTCACCGACGCCCCCTACTGCACAACAGCCAATATGCAGCGCTGGTCCACGGGCGTCTTCACGTCGCTAGCCAAGCCGGAGCACGTGCTCAATCAGCGCCGGCAGGAAGCGGTTCCTGTTTCGTGGGACGTCTCTGATCGCCCCGCCATCACTGCCACAACCCAAAAGCAGTATGACTTCTCCGACTCCAACCAGGTCATCCAGCAGACGTTCGCACTTCTGGCGCAGGTCGGGCCACCCGAGTGGCAGGAGATTTACGTCCGCGTCCAACTCGTCGGCAACACTGCCTACTATGAAGCACACGCCAAGCTTGGCGAAGAAAAGATGGCACGTCTGCGCGTGATTCCTACCGCGGTCATTCACTATTTGCGTAAGCTCAAGCAGCTGCGCGCTGTCGCTGGCGAAGAGCCTTTCCTCGCCGTCGTCCTCCAGCTCAACAAGTCGGGCAAGGGCGCCGTCAATATCAACAACGTGCAGGAGCCCAAGTGGGCAGATCAAGTGCCTCCTAGCGAGTGGCGCCACGAGCTGGCTAGCTTCCCGCGCTCTTCTGATTCTGTCCCGGACTGGATGCTTGATCGACTTGCCGGCTCCGACGACGTCCCAGAGCCCAGCACTGGCAGCCCCTTCCCCGCCGATCTCACCGAAGGAATCGTGCGTGCAGCCGAACCGCCGGTGTCCGGCCCCGAACCCACGTCAGAGTAGACATCGTCGTCTGCTCGCTGAAATCGCCGCGGGCTCTCTGGAATCGGCGCAGTCTCGCTGAAACAAAAGTAATTCGAAATTGGGGGAATAATTCCTGCACCGGCGTCGTTCCAACCAAGCACTGACCCGATATCGAAAGGCACATCATGGCTGAAGAATTTGACCGTACGATTGAACTCATGGTTTCCGGAATGACCTGCGGAAACTGCGTTAAGCACGTTAGCGACGAGATCAAGGAAATCGATACGGTTTCAAAGGTCTCCGTGGTGCTAAAGCCCGAGGGTAAGTCCTCGGTCGTCGTTGTTACCGACGAAGACATTGCCGACGACGTTCTTCGTGAGGCAGTCGCCGAGGCTGGCAACTACGAAGTTCACGAGATCGTTCGCTGAGGTCGTCGCCGGTCGTCACCGAATCGGACTTCCCAAACCACATAAAAAACTTGCGAGTACCCACTCGGGTCTACTCGCTTGCCCCGCCGCGCGCGGGGCACTTTTACGAAAGCCCCTGTTATGACTGCATCCCAAAACGGCAACGGCACCACCGATGGC
>CAYOEJ010000003.1:55577-64022 GCA_964403015.1 uncultured Arcanobacterium sp. | reverse complement strand
GACGCCACAAACCACAGCCCCCTCGCCGAGGTCGATCTCGCGATCACCGGCATGACCTGCGCATCCTGCGTTGCCCGCGTGGAAAAGAAACTGAACAAGGTTGAGGGCGTCCACGCCGTCGTCAATCTTGCCACCGAACGCGCACACGTCGAGCTTTCCGAGGATGTGGACGACGACGCGCTCGTCGCCGTCGTCGAAAAGGCCGGCTACGGGGCCACCCCGATCCGTCGCGTGAATCGTGGCGAGGAAGTTGCTCAGGGATCTGAGGCAGCCAAGCGCGCCGAAGAAGTTGAGGAAGCAGCAAAGGCTGCCGCTGAGGCTCGAGTTGCCGATCTGTTCCGCCGGTTTGTGGTCTCGGCAATTTTGTCGGTGCCGGTGGTCGGTATTTCAATGATCCCGGCTCTCCAGTTCGATGGCTGGCAGTGGTTTATCGGCGCGCTCAGCATTCCGATCGCTTTCTGGTGTGGCTGGCCGTTCCACAAGGCGGCTTTCAGGGCGGGCCGTCACGGGTCGTCGACGATGGACACCCTGGTTTCCCTCGGCGTTCTGGCGTCAATGGGCTGGTCGATCTGGGCACTGTTCTTTGGCGGATCTGGCCACATCGGCTACACCATGGAGATGACCGGCATCCACGGTCTCTCCCACACCGAGCATGCCCACCTCTACTTCGAGTCCGCGGCGATGATCGTGACATTCCTACTCATCGGACGCTGGCTGGAGGCTCGCTCCCGTCACAACGCCGGCGACGCACTCCGGGCACTCCTCGAACTCGGCGCTGACGAAGCCGATCTCGTCCGCCGGGCCGATGGCACTGCCGACGAGCGCCGTATTCCCGCCGCCGAGCTCCAGGTCGGAGACGTTTTCCGCGTTCGCCCCGGCGGAACAGTTGCGACTGACGGCGTCGTGGTCGAAGGCACCTCGGCTGTAGACGCATCGCTTGTCACCGGCGAATCCGTGCCGGTCGACGTCAGCGAAGGCGACAAAGTCACCGGCGCTACCCTCAACACGCATGGCACCATCCTCGTCAAGGCAACTCGCGTGGGGGAAGAGACGACGCTTGCCCAGATGGGCCGCCTTCTCACCGAAGCGCAGACTGCCAAGGCCCCCGTCCAGCGGCTGGCCGATCGCATCTCCTCGGTCTTCGTTCCCATCGTTATCGCCATCGCGATCATCACGTTCCTCGTGCGTATCTTCGCGCTCGATAACACGGTTGAGATGGCTCTTGCCTCCGCGATCACCGTGCTCGTGGTGGCCTGCCCCTGCGCCCTCGGCCTCGCCACACCCACGGCTTTGCTCGTTGGCTCCGGCCGCCTCTCCCGCCTCGGCACGCTCATCCGCGGCCCCGAGGTTCTCGAAGGCGCCCACAACGCCGACACCATCATTCTCGACAAGACCGGCACCCTCACCACGGGCGTCATGTCCGTCTCCGACCTCGTTTCCGACGACGACGATCGCCTTCTCTCCCTTGCTGCCGGGCTCGAGTCCGGTTCCGAGCACCCGATTGCGCGAGCTATCGTGCGCAGCGCCCAGGAGCGCGGCCTTACGCCGACGCCGGTCACGGGCTTCCGCAACACGTCAGGTCACGGCGTTTCCGCTATGGCCGACGGCGAAGTGGTTCGCGCTGGAACTCTACGTTGGCTCGAGGCCGAGGGCGTCGATCTTGCACCTGTTCGCGACGAAGCCATGCGCCTTGCCGAAAGCGGCGCAACCGCCGTCGTTATCTCATCGGGTAGCAAGCCCGTGGGCGTCGTCGCCGTTCGCGACACCATCCGCCCCGAGGCACCCGCAGCTATCGCCGCTCTGAAGGAGCGCGGACTCACCCCGGTCCTGGTGACCGGTGACAATGCGGCCACTGCCGCCACGGTTGCAGCCGAACTTGGTATCGACGACGTCCGCTCCGAAGTTCTCCCCGAGGGCAAGGTCGAAGTTGTTCAAGAGCTCCAAGCACAGGGCCGCCACGTTGCCATGGTGGGCGACGGTGTCAACGACGCCGCCGCACTCGCGGGCGCCGATCTGTCGATCGCCATGGGATCAGGAACCGACGTTGCGAAGGCCGCAGCCGATATTACGATCGTTAATTCGGACGTCCGAACCATCCCGACCTCGCTGCGAGTGTCCGAGCGTACCCTGCGGATTATCAAGGAAAACCTCCTGTGGGCATTCGGCTACAACCTCCTCGCAATCCCACTGGCCGTCGGCGGAATCATCGTTCCGGGCATTGCGGCAGCGGCGATGGCGTCGTCGTCCGTGATCGTCGTTCTGAACTCGCTACGCCTGCGAAATGCCTCCTAACCGGCCAGAACTCCCCCTGTGATTTCGCGCGGCTGGACCTAACGCTGGTTGAATCGGCGGAAAATGGACGTAAGATCGACCTGTGAGTCAGATCGAACCCAACATTTCCCGCGCCGCGTTAGGTCCTCGCCGCACGGTGTTGCTTGTCGACTCCGAACAACGCTGGGTTCGCCAACCCGCAGACATCGTTGGCGCCGTAATCGCGCTGCTTGCGATTGTCGTCGTTGCGATACTCGCCATCTACGCCCGGTCAACCACGCTTGCCGTCGCCAACGACGTACGGCTTGCCACCGGATCGGTATTCGAAACGATCCTTTTCCTGCCGATCAATGCACTTGAGGGCCTGCTGTCGTTCTTCCTCCCGTTGGCGATCGTGGCGGAGATGCTATTGCGACGCCGGTGGCGCACGTTCGTCACAGCCATTGCAGCCGGTCTTGTGTCCATTCTCTTTGCGAACGCCATGCTCTGGGGCTTCGATAAGTGGTGGCCGCTTTCTCCCCTAACGGACCAGTTCATCGACGCCTTCCACGAACAGTCCTATATCGCCCTCGTTCCCTACGTTGCTCTTCTATCTGCCCTGCTCACGGTCTCGGGCTCCACAAAGGCGGCACGCGTGTCGCGCTGGGGATGGTGGCTCATGGCCATCGTGCTGGTGCTCTCGGTACTTCAAGGAAATCAGACGTTCCCGGGCGCCCTCATCACCGTTTTCCTCGGCGTATTTTGCGGATCGCTCACTCGATGGGCGGTCGGTAGCGAGCCGGACAGGGCAACGGGCAATAGGCTCATTATGGCTGTTCGCCGCGCAGGGCTTGATCCCGTCCAGGTGGTTCGAGTTGACGAGCTTCCGGTAGATGATCGCCTCAACGCTTGGAACATCACGACGTCCTCACCCATCGGATACATCGATACATCCGCACTTCAGCAGCTCCGGCTCCTGTGGAGTAACACGGCCCTCGACGAGGACGATCCGAAAAAGACAGAGGCAGCAGAAATCATTGCCGAGGTCGATGCTCTTGCCGAGCAAGACGGTATCGAGCACGCCGATGGCGTTGATCCGGACTCCATCCGCGACGAGATCTCTTGGCGCTACCCCACGGCAAAGGCGAATTCGGTATCGCGCAACTACATCGCGACCGACACGAACGGTGACACCTACCATCTGCTGGTCCTCGACGACGACCGCCGCATTCTCGGTGCGATTAACGACCTCTGGTCCAAGTTCCGCTTGAAGACAACGATCCGTCATGTCGAACGCACACTCGAGGGAACCGCCGAGCAGATCACGCTACAACTACTGCGGGTCGAGCAAGCCAAGATTTCCGAACCGCGCTTTGTGTCGATAGGGCGCGTTGATCAGTCGATCATCATCGCACTCAACGCGCTCACGGCTCCATTGCTATCGCAGGTAGACGGCCGCGAGGTAAGCGATATTCAGCTCGATCAGCTCTGGGACGACCTCCAGCGCGCCCATCGCTGCGGCATTTCCCACGGGGACCTGCAGGCAGATTTTGTCCGTGTGAAGCCAAGCGGTCTCGAGGTGACATCGTGGCAGAACGGATCCGTGGTCGCCTCGGATACCGCGCGCAACATCGATCTCGCGCAGGCAATCGCGATGCTTGCCACCGTCGTCGGTGTGGAACGAGCCGTTGCATCACTGACGCGTTCTATGCCACTGGACCAGATCATCTCGCTCACTCCGCTTCTGCAGATCTCGATCATGCCGGGTAAGACTCGCGCGGAGTTCCGGGGAAACAAGGAATTCCAAGCGCTCCGCGACGCCCTCATCGAGCAGGTTCCCGCCGTCACCTCCGCCGCGCCGGTTGAGATCAAGCGGTTCTCGGCGAAAACGATCATCACCGTGGTTATCGGCGTGGTCGCGATTTACCTACTGCTCGGTTCGATGAACTTCAATGACCTCCGAGCCGCACTTCTCGACGCTCACGTCAGTTGGATGATCGCGGCATTCATCATCGGCCTGCTCACCTACCTCGGCGCAGGCATCACGCTTAAGGCCTACACACCCGAAAGCCTGCCGCTGGGCCAATCGACTCTGGTTCAGATTGCGGCGTCGGTGGTCACACTGGTCGCACCGGCCGGCATCGGTCCCGCAGCACTCAACCTCCGCTTCCTGCAGAAAAAGAACATTGCGACGACGCCGGCCCTCGCCACCGTCACAGTCGTTCAGCTCGCGCAGTTTGTCACCACGATCGTCCTGCTGATTCTGTTGTCGCTTGGCACCGGCGAGCTCGGAAATCTTTCGCTCCCGTCTGGCTCGCTTCTCATCGGCTTTGGTATCGCCGTGGCGGTGATCGTGCTTTTGTTCTTCATCAAGCCGCTTCGCCGCTGGGTGATCGCCAAGATTCGTCCGACGGTCGAGCAGATTTGGCCGCGACTCGTCTGGCTCACCACCCATCCAAAGCGAATTCTTTTCGGGTTCTCCGGGTCAATGCTGATGACCGTGGCGTTCATTGCCTGCTTCGGTTTCTCGCTCAAGGCATTCGGCTACGAGCTGCCGCTCATTACCCTCGCGGTGACCTACCTGGTGTCGAACTCGGTCGGCTCTGTCGTTCCGTCGCCTGGTGGTATCGGTCCGGTTGAGGCCGCACTCACCGGCGGTCTCGTGATCGCGGGAATTCCTTACTCGGTCGCATTTTCAACAGCAATCCTCTACCGCCTCTTCACCTTCTGGGGTCGCGTGCCAATCGGCTGGGTTGCGCTCCGCATCGCCGGCAAGCGGAATATTATCTAGCCATGCCACCATCGATCAGGCTTCGTAGCCGCGTCCAAGCCCCTCGCCACCGGGCAGATTCGGGGGCGGATCGCAACGGCTATCGGGCAGATCAGCGGCTCGACCATCGACCAGATCGCCACACCGATTCGGACTCCCCACTCGACTTCGTTCCGTTGGTCCTCGCCGTCGTCGCCGCCATCGGTTTCTGCGCACTTTCCATGTGGCAATGGAACAACTACGTAGCCCCATCGTGGGACCTAGGAATCTTCACGCAACTTCTGACGCAATATTCGCAATTCAGCGCGCCGATCGTAGATATCAAGGGGCCGGGCTTCAATCTCTGGGGCGATCACTTCCACCCAATCCTCATACTTCTGACGCCATTCTTTTGGCTCTTCCCTTCCGGGCTGACACTCCTGATCGCGCAGAACATTCTTCTTGCGTCTTCGATCGTTCCTGTCGCTTGGTATGCACGCCGTCGTCTCGGCCCGATCTCGGGCACGATGCTTGGCGCGTCCTACGCCCTCAGCTGGGGATTGGCGAACGCCGTCAAGGTGCAGTTTCACGAAATTGCCTTCGCAGTCCCGCTGCTAGCCTTCGGTCTCGTCGCCTGGCTGACCGGCAGGCGAATGACCGCTTGGCTTCTCATCGCCGCGCTGGTCTTCGTGAAGGAAGATCTCGGTCTCACAGTGGCGGTCTTCGGCGCAGTCGCGGCATGGAGGGAGTATCGCGATTCGCGCGAGGCCCCACACTCACGTGAAATGCCGATCAACACTCAGCACGGAAGCATGTGGCTCGGACTCATTGTCTGGGGAGTGACGTGGTTCGTCCTCACGATCTTCGTCATCCTGCCGGCATTCAATCCCGCGGGTCAATGGGATTACACGGATCGTCTTGAAGGTGACCCGAGCATCGCTTCGACACTGATCGACTTCATCACCCCATCCGAGAAACTCGTCACCGTGATGCTTCTCGTCGCGCTCGGGGCAATCATCGCGCTTCGTTCTCCTCTCATCCTTCTCACCCTCCCCACCCTTGTCTGGCGTTTCGCTGGAAACGTCGAGCATTACTGGGGATGGAGCTGGCACTATTCCGCTGTTCTCATGCCTATCGTGGTGCTCGCAGCGATCGACGCAATCGACCGCCTCCGCAGAACGACCCGAGTCCCCCGACCGACCCAACAACGCTGGATCTTCCTTGGCACTGGCATCTCGTTGACTTTCAGCATCATCATGATCTTCGAAGGTCCCATTCAACACGTGGTGCAAGAGCACTACGTTCTCGACTCCGCCGGCTCGCGGGCCGCACTCGAGTCGATTCCGGCAGGCAGCGTCGTCGTCTCCGACGTCCGTCACCTCGCCTACTTGGCGCCCCATCACGATCTCTACTGGAGCGGAAACTCTGGGGACGTGGTGCCGGACTACTGGATCGCCGGCGACCAAGACAGCCCTCAAGCCATGCTGGACCGAGCTCGCGAGCGCTGGGGCGGAGAGTGGGACGTCCACGAGTACGGCCAGATCGTCGTCGTCGAAAACCGCGCCGACATCGCTCCGCGATGAAATCCGCTCAGGAAAGATTCCGTCCGGAAGTGCTTAACCTTTTCTCCGTTCAGTGAGATTATGGGACTATGAACGAACGCGCTGGAACTCTTGCCCGACCTGAAGATCTCATTGACGTCGACGCGGTGATCTCCGCGTATTACGACATCGAACCGGACCCCGATAACCCGCTGCAGGCGGTTGTCTTCGGAACCTCTGGCCATCGCGGCTCCTCGCTCGATGGCGCTTTTAACGAAGCTCATATTGTGGCAACCACGCAGGCAATCGTTGAGTATCGCCGCTCGCAGGGCATCGACGGTCCGCTTTACATCGGCCGAGACACCCACGCGCTTTCCCAGCCTGCCGAGCAGACCGCGCTCGAGGTGCTCGCGGCAAACGGCGTTGAGGTTCGAGTCGATGCGCGAAATTCTTGGACGCCGACGCCGGCCGTCTCACTAGCGATTCTCACCGCCAACGGTGCTGACACGGGCGAGGGAGTTCGCACGCAGGGCCCCGATCTCGCGGACGGCATCGTCATCACGCCTTCACACAACCCGCCGCGCGATGGCGGATTCAAGTACAACCCGCCTCATGGTGGACCAGCCGACTCTGACGCCACGAAGATCATCGCCGCTCGGGCTAACGAGATCCTGCGTCAAGGCTGGCGAAACGTCGAACGCATCCCGTATGAACGCGCCAAGGACGCCGAGACCGCCCGCGGTCACGACTACCTCTCAGCCTACGTCGACGACCTTGCGTCAATCATCGACCTCGACGCCATCCGCAGCGCCGGCATCCGCATCGGCGCCGATCCCATGGGTGGTGCAGCCGCAGAATACTGGGGTGCCATCGGTGAGCGTTACGGCCTCGATCTCACGGTGGTCAACCCCGAGGTCGATCCCACGTGGCACTTCATGACGCTCGACTGGGACGGCAAGATCCGCATGGACTGCTCCTCCCCGAACGCCATGGCTTCGCTTTTGGATCGGATGAAGCCCGGCGACGACGGTCGGTCGGCTTTCGATATCGCCACCGGCAACGACGCCGACGCCGATCGCCACGGTATCGTCACTCCCGATGCCGGTTTGATGAATCCCAACCACTACTTGGCGGTTGCAATCAACTACCTCTTCACTCACAGGCCCGGTTGGAACCCGAACGCTGGCGTGGGCAAGACGCTCGTGTCCTCCTCACTTATTGACCGCGTGGTTGCAGGTATCGATAAGAAGCTCGTGGAGGTACCGGTCGGGTTCAAGTGGTTTGTTCCGGGTCTACTGACGGGTGAGATCGGGTTCGGCGGCGAGGAGTCTGCGGGCGCATCCTTCCTTCGCAAGAACGGAACGGTCTGGACCACTGACAAGGACGGTCTCATCATGGATCTCCTTGCATCAGAAATCATGGCCGTAACCGGAAAGACGCCATCGCAGCTTCATCGCGAGCTAACGGATCAGTATGGGGCGTCGGCCTACGCCCGCATCGATGCGGCCGCATCTAAGGAAGAGAAGGCCAAGCTTGGCGCGCTATCGCCTGAGGCAGTCACTGCCACCGAGCTGGCTGGCGAACCGATCACGGATCGTCTTGTCGACGCCCCCGGCAACGGGGCTGCCATCGGCGGTCTCAAGGTGACGACGGAAAACGCCTGGTTCGCCGCACGCCCATCGGGCACCGAGGACGTCTACAAGATCTACGCCGAGTCTTTCAAGGGTGAGGATCATCTGAAGCTGGTTCAAGAGGAGGCTAAGAAAGTCGTCTCGGCAGCTTTGGGACAGTAGCACAATCACGCCGGCTGGATCGGTATCGCTGATCGAACCGATGATCGGTGCCGCTCGTCAGCGGATTCGACGAGATCGAGCCGGTTGAACGAGATGCAGCGAAAATTGACCG
>CAYOEJ010000003.1:54233-55477 GCA_964403015.1 uncultured Arcanobacterium sp. | reverse complement strand
AGGATTAATGCACGACCTTGCAAGCGTCATCAAAGATACTCAGGCTGATTCGGAGCGGCTCTATAAGCACTTCCATCAAAATCCTGAGCTGTCGATGCTTGAGACTGAGACAGTCGAAACCATCGTCGATGAACTCGAATCGTACGGCTATTCGGTTCAGCAAATCGGCGGTGGGGTTGTTGGGGTCCTTGAGAATGGTGACGGAGAAACAATCCTCTTCCGCGCCGATTTCGACGGCATCCCTGTTAAGGAGGAGACCGGTCTCGAGTATGCGTCGACAAGAACCAGCAGGACGCCGAAGGCGTGGTGCAGCCGGTCATGCATGCTTGCGGTCACGATTTCCATATTGCGGCAGGTCTTGGTGCAGCTCGAATCCTGGCTGAAAACAGGGATGCCCGGACGGGAACTTACATCGCTCTTTTCCAGCCCGGCGAAGAAACAGCTGAGGGTGCGACATCGATGGTCGAGGACGGACTCGCAGACAAGATCCCGACGCCTTCCGGCGCTCTCGGCCAACACGTCTTGACTGATCCTGTCGCAGGTAAGGTGGCAGTAGCTGCCGGACCCGTGCTTTCCACCGGTGCCTCGATCGCTGTCAAGGTTATCGGTGTGGGAACGCACGCCTCTATGCCTCATCTGGGTATCGACCCAGTTGTGCTCGCGTCAACAATCGTTGTTCGTCTCCAGACGATCATCGCCCGCGAGTTGGCACCGAATGAATTCGGAGTAGTCACCGTAGGCTCGGTACAGGCCGGCACAAAGGCCAACATCATCCCGGACTCGGCGACTCTTCAGATCAATGTTCGTGCCTACTCCGACGAGACCCGCAACAGTTGATCAAGGCTGTCGACCGTATCGTTCGTGCAGAATGCGCGGCCAGCGCCTCGCCTCGCGAGCCCGAAATTATCGATTATGACGAGTATCCACTGACTGACAACGACGCAGTCGTCGCTGAGTCCGTCCCCAAATCTTTCATCAACCATTTCGGTGAGGACCGGGTCGACGTTTTCGTTCCAGCTACAGCACCGGAAGACTTCTCAAACATTCCACGTGCTTTTGGAATCCCCTACTGTTATTGGGGAGTCGGCGGCTTCACCGAGGACCAAGAGGTCTACGCGAACCACAACCCCAAGTTCGCTCCTGCCCTCCAGCCCACGCTGCAGACCGCTATCGAGGCCGCCACATCGGCGGCGCTCGCCTTCCTCGGTAAGACTCGGTAAGACTCGGTAAGTTACGCGTATCTC
>CAYOEJ010000003.1:41956-54133 GCA_964403015.1 uncultured Arcanobacterium sp. | reverse complement strand
GGCGCTCGCCTTCCTCGGTAAGACTCGGTAAGACTCGGTAAGTTACGCGTATCTCGCTGAGTTACGTGCGTCTCAGTCAGTTACGTACCTCGCTGAGTTACGTGCATCTCAGTCAGTTACGTACCTCGCTGAGTTACGTGCATCTCAGTCAGTTACGCGTATCTCGCTGAGTTACGTGCATCTCAGTCAGTTACGCGTATCTCGCTCAGGCTCAGCTAGTTTGCACTCGCCATCTGCCGGTTCCCTGCTCGCGAACGGGCAGACTCGTGCATCGTAACTCCGATAATTCCGCTACTGTCAGCGAACACCCACCCACCAGCGTGATGGTAAACATCGATGTTTTGTCGGTGAACATGTTGATGGTGATGCCAACAGAGCATGACGAGGTTGTCGATATCGCTAGGCCCGCCGTTTTCCCAATGCTGAGCGTGATGTATCTTCGAGGCAGTCACAGTGTGACTGCAACCCGGGAATCTGCACGTTCGATCACGAGCAATAACCGCTCTCACCTGATTCGCGTTGCACAACCGATCCTTTCGACCGATATCCAGCGGCTCGCCATCAGGCCCGAAAACCACCCGCCGCACAAATGAGTCGCATAGCAGCGTATCTAATTGTGATGGCACCAGCGGCGTTCCATCATCCAAGGTCGCCGGTTCCATTCCCGTGAAAAGATCCGGATTTGATCTCGTTCTAATCTGACTGATTGCTGAACCGACCTGCTCGCGGAGATCTGCTAGTTTCTGTACGCACTCCCCTTGGAGGCCGTGAACCGGACATGAAATCTCTCCACCGCTACTATTCACCAAGTTCTGCCTTTGACGACCGTCTCCACCAGAAACCGGAATCGCGCTCGAAGCTGAAGCTGAAGATCCAGTTGTAGATGTAGCTGTAGCTGTAGCTGAGGACCTCTTTAACCGACCAGTGCCACGCATGTCCCGCAGCTCCCTCGCCAGCGAGTCGCCCACGAGAATACAGATCGGATCGCCAACATCGCTGGAACCAGTTGCACCGTCCGCAATGTTTCCCCCGCCGCTTGCGCCATCCGCATTGCTGCCATCTGCATCGCTAGCATCCGCGCTGTTGGCATCCCCGGTGTTGCCATCACCCGCACGCCCAGCAGAAGTTGCTGCAACGATGGTCTCGAGTGGCACGTGAACGGAGATGTGCGGCCTTACCCTCGACGAACTGAGGAGGTCGCCATGGTCAAGGCGGCTACTGACAAGTTCCGTGAGCGCCCCCGCCCGGCGCTCATTTGGCAGCCGCGGGTCGCCTTTGGTGGGCACTCCCATCATGGCTTCCAAAGCTTGGTTCAGCATTTCGCCGTTCAGCGCGGTGAACCACCCTTTCAATACCCATCCAGAGGAGTCTTGAAAGAGAGTCAAAGTCTCTTGCCGGAGCTCCCGAGCGTGCTCGCGCTCAGCTACCCGCGGGCGATGTTTCGTCTTCCACACCCTCGCGCGCTTTCGGAACTCGCCAGCATCAGCAATCTTCGCGATTTCAACAAGGCTCGCCTCGCCCGCGTCAGGATCGGCAAGCTTCTCCTTCACCTGCGGGTCTCGAGTAATTTCACGGATGACATCAACGTGCTCCTGGGTGATCTCCCCGTCCAAGAACGCTTGCTTAAACTTTGGAAGATCCTCATCGAGAGCTTTCGCCCTCGCTATATTCTTTCGGCTCGTACCAATGGAATTCCCTGAGTGCTGCCGCTCAAGTTCAGGCAGCGTGCGAGCGCCTTGTCCCTCGAGATCACCCCCGCGCTCAATACATGCCAATACGGTGGATCGCAGTGCAGCGACTCGATTTTCAACATTCGCAAGCTTCCGCGATGTCTCAAGCCTCGCCGTCGTCGACAGCACATCAAAACCCACAGAAGCCAATCGATCTAGTGCCACACTCAGTGAAGCTAGGGATTCCTCAACACGCTTGTCTTCGGCGCCACTCGCCACCCACTCCGACTCCGGGAGCGCCACCGGTGCCGACACCAGCTCCGGCACTGTTGAAGCACAGTTCCCACTCGACCTCGCCGCTACCCGGAACGTAGAACCAGAAGATGGCGGATTCTCAAAAGCACCGGCTTCTACGGAAGCGCCCGGAGTTACTGCCATCCCGGCGTCGTCAGCAATCGCGTAGCCAAACGGATCAAATAAGTCATCCACGTCGATCGCCTCCTCCAAGCTCACTTCCATCTACGGACTATTGCTCCACTACTCGCATGTCCACTCAACTACCTCCAGTTTAGAACGCCTGTTCGAATCTGTCAACACCTAAATTGAACGAAAACTACCAAACGTCATCTTTCCACAACTTCTAAAACGCCCCATCTTTCCACACCCCTCACCCCTCACCTCACCCATTCACGAAACTTCCGCTAAAACCTTTCTTAAGGTCACGATTTGAGACATAGTTGGGGGCGAAGGAGGAATCACGTGAAGAAATTAGCAACGTCCGCGGTGGCCGCAGCCGCACTCATTTTGGCTCCGGCAACCGCAACCGCAACTGCAACCACACAACCTGAAACCACAGACGAGTTCACGATCCTTGCCACCACTGACCTACACGGTCACATGGTCGATTGGGATTACTTCGTAGGTGAGCCTTTTGGAGCCGAGGATCCGGAGGATGCGCGAGGCTTGGATCGTCTCGCGACAGCCATTTCCGAGGTTCGAGCAGAGAAGGGTGAAAACTCTGTGCTGCTCGTCGATAACGGTGACGCCAATCAGGGCAATCCGCTCCAGACCTACTACCACCAAGAGCGCGAAGAAGGCACGGTCGATCCCGTCGCCTCAGTCTTTAACTACCTCAAGTACGACGCCGGAACAGTCGGCAACCACGAGTTTAACTATGATCTCGAGGATCTCCAGCAGTACGCTGGCAACCTCAACATGCCGCTTCTCGGTGCGAACGTTATCGATGTAGCAACTGGCGAACCCTACCTCAAGCCCTACGAAATCATCTCGAAGGAAACCGTCAACGGTCAGACCATTGACATTGGCGTCATTGGCCTCGTGACCCCTGGCGTCCGCATTTGGGACCGCGGCTTCGTCGAAGGAATTCTCGAATTCCAGGACGTCGTCGTAGCTGCCGAACAGTGGGTTCCGGTCGTCGAAGAGCAGGCTGACGTCGTCGTCGTTCTCGCCCACACGGGCCTCAACGAGGCTGGTTACGTCTGGGATCCTGCGGATCTTAACCACGACGTCGGCACCTCGCTGGCCGAGAACGTCCCCGGCATCGACGTGATCATCGGTGGTCACTCGCATTCGACTCGCGACGTACAGCAGTACTTCACGAATTCCGACGGCGGCACCGTCCTCTGGTCCCAGCCCGGCTACCATGGGCGTTTCCTCGCGAACGTCACGGTCCCGATCATTATCGGCGACGACGGCGAACCCACGGTTTCTTGGACCGAGGAGTTGCGCCCCACCGCTGAAGCAATGCATGCACCAAACTACGCTCCACATCAGGGCGTGATTGATGCTGCTCAACCTTGGCACGATGGCACTAACGAATGGGTAGCCACCAAGGTCGCAACCGCAACAGAGACCATGTCGGGCGCCACCTCCCCTTGGGAAGACACCCCCATTCTTGACTTCGTGAACAAAGTTCAGACCGAAGAAGTTGAGCGCGGTCTAGCCGGCACCGAGTACGAGGGTATTCCGGTTCTCGCCGAGGCATCGCCGTTCTCGCGTAACGCCGTCTTCCCCGAAGGTGACGTCACGATTGCAAACATGGCGGGTCTTTACACTTTCGACAACACGCTTCTCGGCGTGGAACTCACCGGTGCTCAGGTGAAGAATTACCTCGAGTGGTCTGCTCGCTACTACGTGCAGCAGGAGCCTGGAGCTGAGATTGAGGATTGGTCCACCGTTACCAACGCCAGCGACGGCAACCGCAACATCCCGGATTATGCGCTCGACGTTCTTTCCGGCGTGAACTACCACGTGAACATCTCAAAGCCGGTTGGCGAGCGCATTGAGAATCTGAGCCATCCGGACGGAACTCCAGTTGCCGACGACGATCGCTTCATTCTCGCAATCAACAACTACCGTCAATCCGGTGGACAGAATTATCCACACGTCGCGGACGCCCCAGTGCGCTACGACGAGGTTAAGTCCATTCGCGATCTCATGATCGACTGGGCCATTCAGAACGAAGTCATCAACCCCGATGACTTCTTTGTGAAGAACTGGACGCTCAGCACCTCTTCCGTGGAGACTGAGGAACCGACCGAGCCGACGACGCCGGTTGAACCGACCGAGCCGACGACGCCGGTCGAGCCAACCGAGCCTCCAACACCTACGGAGCCAACGGATCCAGTATCGCCAACACCAGTTGACGACGACGACACGGTCAAGCCAGCACCGCAGGATCCGAGCGATCCCGTCTCACCGGACGAGGAGAACCTCTCCAATACCGGTGCGGCAGTACGAACGATCATCATCATCGCCATCGTTCTGCTGGTTGTTGGAGGATTGCTATCCTTCTTGCGCCGACGCGGTCGCTGATCACCTGTCAGAGGCAGGCCTGATGTGACATCGAGCTTCGCTCGGTCTCGCTGACCAGCACCAGCTGACTGGACAACAGAAAGGGCGGATTCCCATTGGGAGTCCGCCCTTTCTGCACAAAGACCTACGGCAACAACAGGGTGAACGGCCAGAAAGACCGTCACACACCCGCGGGTCACACCACCCGCACGTCACACCCCGCGCATCACGCCCCCGCGGCGCGCGCCTTCAAGTAAAGATCAGGAGGAAGCTCATGGTCGAGATCCCACACGAACTGCACGGGTTTACTTCCCTGCGAGCTCACATACTTTGCGGGTCCAGCAAAAATGTACGCGGCCCCGGTTCCAAACTGATCCGTCTTGGTTTCACGGATGAATAGCGCAATGTTGCTCGCTCCCGATTCATACCTCATCGAAGTTGAAGACAATGGAGTTAGACGGTTTTGGGACTCCCAGTGGAACCTACTTGTAGTCAGCGCATAGTCCTTGTACATCGTCTGCGGTGAATAGTCTGCTTCCGACTTAACAAGCGTAATTAGAAGTGCGTCCGTGTTCGTCTCTGGACAGTAACGCACACCTTCCCGGATGCCGCCAGGCATCTGGCCGGAAAGACCTCGACCCACACCTAGAGCAGCAAATAGCTCTTCGCGAGAATATGACGCACCAATCCTTAGCGGAGACTCTACGTCCCACTGAGGCTCATCATGGAGCCCATCAACTTGAGAGGTCCGCACGTCTATGATCTGATGGATTTCCTCCACCACCCCGGGATTTGCCCTCAACACCGCGAGCGCCTCATCCATTGATTTGAAACGCTCACCTTTTGGCCGCTGGCCATTTGGCCAGATCAGGTAAACGAGCATATCCGCATACTGCCCAAGAATCGGAGACATCTCCGATCGCGGCACCGCACCATCGATAATCTGACGGTATGCGCTGAGCCGCTCGAGATCATCGACCCGGCACAAGGCTCGAAAACGGGAGCGCACGTCGTCGTACCTATCGTCCTGAAGATCCGCTCCGGTCTTCGCAAGAATAGAAAGCCGCTCAAAACTCAACGGGCGGCTCTGCCACCTCGAACTCCGATAAATATCCGGTAATTCGAGCAGTGAGTCCTCAAGATACTCACTCAGCGTATATTCAAAGATGCCCGCTGTTTTCCGACGGGTCCTAGCTGATGCGCGGATATCTGCTGGAAGTCGTGAAACCGGTACATTCAAGCTTTCTCGAAGCGAACGCAGAACGATCTCCTGTGACTTCTCATCGAAAACTATCTGCGATCCGGAAGGTAACGTGTTGAAGCCATCGCTTACCCCGTGAACAAGCTGTTGCCTACTTCGTCCGGTCAGAGCCCGCAGTTTCAGATCGAAACGAAACTCCCGATTCTGATTACCTACGAAATCGAGGACTGTCAGGATTGCCTTGTTTGGCGCTCTTCGAAGACCACGTCCCAACTGTTGTAGGAATACAGTTGCCGACTGGGTCGGGCGCAGCATGAGCAAAGTATCGACCTGCGGGATATCGACGCCCTCGTTAAAGATGTCGACAGCGCAAATGATCTGCAGCTTTCCTTCGCCGAGATCGAGAAGTGCGCGATGGCGTTCAGCGACATTCGTTCGTGACGTTACCGCTTTAACCTTGAAGCCATAACGCCCAAGTTCGCTCGCCATAAACTCTGCGTGCGCAATATCCACGCAGAAACACAACGCCCTCATGCTTTGCGGATAGGCAATCTTGTCCGCAATCGCACGAACAATGAGTCGCACACGTGCTTGGTCACCGGTGAACACATCACTCAACGCAGACAACCGATAATCCCCCGCCTGAATGGGCACTGAAGAGAGATCTGTACCGTCAGCGTTGAGAAAGTAATGGAATGGCACGAGGATGTCTTCTTCAAGGGCTTCCCAAAGTCGCATTTCGCTTGCTATCCGGCCGTCGAAGAACTCCTGAGCAACACTCACTCCATCACTACGCTCGGGGGTAGCCGTCATTGCTAGTAACTCGCGCGGCGCGACGTGCGACATCAATCTGCGATAGGTGGGAGCCTGTCCGTGATGGAATTCGTCCACGATGACGATGTCGAAGAAGTCCCTATCGATACCTTGGAGCGCCTTGTGATGAAGAGCCTGAATCGACGCAAAAAAGACATTGTTGTGCATCGGCAGCGCGGCAATTGCGTCCCGAACATTAAACGTCGGTTTCGTAGCGACGCCAAGGTCTGCCTTCTTTGCAACCTCGATGAATGTCTTTCGCGCCTGATTTAAGATTTCTTGACGATGCGCCACAAACAGGGTGCGCGGGCTTCGACCCAATTCCAACGTCAGCTGGTCTGAGAGTCGTTTCCAGTCGAGCGCTGCAACCACCGTCTTACCCGTGCCGGTTGCGGCCACAATCAGGTTCTCATGAAACCCTCTGCGCCGAGAAAGTTCGAGGTCATTGAGCATCTGCTGCTGGTAGGCATAGGGGCGAACCTCGATTGGTGAGAAGTCAAGCGCCTGCACATCCAGAGTCTTATCCCCGCGTGCTACAGCAAGAGCCTCATCGAGTCTCTCCGCATCCGCGTCGGGGTCGTACCTCTCAAACTCTGCTGATTCCCAATAGGTTTCAAACGTTGATTGGAACTTCGCAAACACCGCCGGTGTCGAGTTCTTGGTGACTCGAACATTCCACTCAAGCCCATCTACCATGGCAGACTTCGAAAGATTCGATGAGCCGATGAAAGCAGTGTGGTATCCAGTATTTCGCGAGATCATCCAGGCTTTGGCATGCAGACGCGTCGATTGGACTGCGTAGTTAATCTTCACCTGCACACCAAAATCTCGAACAAGACGATCTAAGGCTTTGCGTTCGGTCGCACCGACGTACGTCGTCGTAATCAAACGCACCGGAACCCCACGCGCCCGCAGATTCTCAAATGATCTTTCAAGAGTCCGAAATCCAGTCCACTTTACGAAGGCAATGATGACGTCCACCCGATCTGCAGACAAGAATTCGCTTGCCAGCTCCGACTGAATTGCCGGTTCATGACCTGCGTTCGTCAGCAGTATTGGCTCAAGAAGCGGTGTGTTTGGACGTGGAGTCGGCGTCATATTCGACGACGACGAAATCTCCGTTAGTTGTCTGGCGCTCCTCTTACCGGGTTTCCCGGTGAGATCAAGGTGCGCAATACGGGGAATCTCAGCGGATCGCTCTTGCGAACACAGATCGGCTCGAATTGAATCGTCAAGGAGCTCAAGTACCTGATCCGTCAAGAGCAGACGATTGTCGCCGTGGAGTTGTAACAGAGCGTCGAGCACCCGGGTGTGAACGTGCTCGGCTAGAACATAAGGGAGATCGGCCGAATCGACTGCTTGAATAACCGCACGATCTTCGAATGAATGCAGAGCTGCGCGTAGTTCACGGTCAACCACTCTTTCATATAGGCCCGAAGGCCAATCAACATGCTCGCTACTCTGCATTTCGGACATAGGACCAGGGTAGCGACATCTTGAGTGTTAGTTCATGGATTGACCGTGAACTTCACCTACTTACCCAAAGCCTCCTCGGCAGCGGCCCGCACGCCGTCATTCACGATGATTTCCAAGAAGTCGGCCACCCGCTCGTTAAAGGCTTCATGCTCCACAAGCTCATCTGGGAAGAATCCGCCCTCCATAATCGCTAGTGCGTGATGACGAACAGTGGAGGCACCCTCCACGGCCTCTGCCAACTCCTTCTTCTTCGGCTCAACCATGTCCGCAGCGACGGGTCCGGGATCGAATCCCGGCGGCGGACACACGCACGCGATCCACGCGGCAACCGTGAGTGCCATCTGTTGCGGCATTTCCCCTTCGCGCAGGAGTCGGAGAGCAGGAACGGGCACCCGCTGCAACAGCTTCGCGGATCCATCGGAACCTACGCGAGCGGTCTTGTCACCGAGAGAGAAGTTCATCCAGCGATCAAAGAGCTGATCGATATATGCATCGGGATCAAAGCCTGTGGGGAGCTCGATCGACGGCAAGAACTCCTCATAAAGGGCGCGTCGAACACATTCTTCGATAAACGGCTGGGTGCGAGCGGCTGGAATTGTTGGTTGCTCGTCCAAGCCGCCCAAGTAGGAGATGAGCGAATGCGAGCCGTTCAGCAGACGCAACTTCACCTCTTCGTAACGCTCGACCTCATCTGAGAAAATCACACCCTTCGCATGCTCCCAGGCGGGCCGGCCCGCAGCGAAGTTATCCTCGATAACCCACATCGTAAAGGCCTCGGCAGGAACCGGAACCTCGTCCCAGAAACCACCAATCTCTTGAACTTTCTTCCGAGTCCCCTCGGTGGTACCCGGCACGATGCGGTCCACCATCGCATTCGGGAATGTCACCTTCTCCCCCATCCACGCCAGCATGTCCGGCTCAGCGCCGGCGCGCTCGAGAAACTGCGCCACTAGCATCTTCGTCGTGGTACCTGCGGAGCTAATGTTGTCGCACGACAAGATAGAAAGCGGCGCCCCGGAATCCGCAAAGCGCTTCTGGAGGCCGCGGGCAAGCAAGCCGATCGTCGTCGTCGGCAAAGAGCCTTCCGCAAGATCGGCCGCCACCGCAGGATCGTCAAAGTTCAAGTTGCCCGTCCGAGCATCCTTGCGGTATCCGTTCTCCGAAACGGTCAGGGTGACGATCCTGTGCTGTGGCCGAGCAATCTCTGCCAAAACGGCCTCGGGATCCTGAGCGGCAACGAGCGTCTTTCGATGAACATCCATCACGCCCACGGATTCGCCATCCGGCGTCAACTGCAAAATCGAGTAGAGATAATCCTGTTCCTCGAGCGCACCGGCAACGCGGGGCGAGTGCGAGGCAACGCCAACAATGCCCCACGGCCCCGGCTCTGCGGCTAATGCCTGGGCGGTCGCTACCGCAGCATGGGCGCGATGGAACTGCGCGAGCCCAATATGAACAATCCCGGTTTCGGCTGGAGCAGAGGCGCCGATCTGAAGTTCACGGGGGAAAGTTTTACGGGTGAGGCGAGTCATGATCATCCTTTCTACAGACGCGGCATTCGTTGGCGCAGCGTTGCACCTTCCCTTGCCGAATGTGATCTATGTTATATACTGTCACACAACAGCTACCAGCGAAACACCCATCGTTGCTGTAACCGCAATCCCACCGCCTCACAAACGGTGGAAGCACTCTTGATTGGATTGTCATGGAAAACTGGGAACAGACTCTGACAGCCGGCCCGCTGCTTGGCATCGCCGCAGCCGGTATCGCGCTCATCCTACTTCTCATCATCAAGTTCAAGCTACACGCGTTTGTGACGCTTGTACTCGTCTCGGTACTCACAGCGATCGTTGCGGGAATCCCAATGGGATCCCTTTACGACGTCGTCATGGGCGGTTTCCGATCGACGCTCGGTGATGTGGGCATTCTCGTTGGCCTTGGTGCCATGCTCGGCAAGCTCATCGAACATTCTGGCGGCGCGCAGGTTCTCGCCGACTCGATGATCAACAAATTCGGAGAGAAACGTGCCCCACTCGCACTCGGTGTGGCGGCACTGTTCCTCGGCTTCCCGATGTTCTTCGACGCCGGCCTTGTGGTCATGCTGCCGATCATCTTTGCCGTTGCCGCACGACTCGGTGGCCCAATTCTGCTTTACGCTTTCCCCACCGCCGTCGCCTTCTCGGTCATGCACGTATTCGTGCCTCCGCACCCGGGTCCGGTCGCCGCATCCACATTCTTCGGAACGAACCTCGGCCTGCTGATCATCTTCGGCATTATCATTGCGCTTCCCACCTTCTACGTGACCGGTTACTTGTGGGGTAAGTACGTCTCAAAGAAGTACAACTTCACCACCATCGCCGGCGCCATTTTTGACACCGAAGTCGACGAGGTGAAGAACCCGCCCAAGGTTGGCACGGTCATCGCGATGCTTCTGCTCCCAATGCTCCTCATCTTCCTTAACACCGGCGTCGATTTCGCAACGAAGGCCGGAATGATTCAAGGTGACGAAGCCTGGGCACAGACCTTCACAATGCTCGGCAAGTCCGGCATCGCCCTTCTTATTGCCGTGCTTGTCGCCATCCCCGTCCTCGGCACAAGCCGCGGCACATCCGGTACCGCTCTTGAGAAACTGCTGGATTCTTCGATTGGCCCCATTGCTTCGGTCGTCTTCATTACCGGCGCTGGTGGTATGTACGGCGGCGTTCTGCGCTCCTCCGGAATTGGTGACGCCGTCGCCGACCTCATGTCCGACCTCGGTATCCCCGTCATCTTTGCGGTCTACCTCGTGGCCGTCATCCTCCGCATCGCACAGGGTTCGGCAACGGTTGCCCTGACCACCGCGGCTGGTCTCATGGCTCCGGCCGTGCTCGCCGGCGGCTACTCCGATCTCCAGATCGTGGCCATCACCCTTGCCTGTGCAGCGGGTTCCGTGTTCGCATCCCATGTGAACGACTCCGGCTTCTGGCTGGTCGGCCGCCTCTTCGGCATGGACGTCTCCACAACATTGCGAACATGGACTATTCAGCAGGCTCTCGAGTCCGTGATGGTCTTTGTTCTCGCAGCGCTCATGTTCTTTATTTTCTAACTACCCTCCCAGTCCGACAGCCTGACGTGGGGTGGCGCGTTCAGCCCCACCCCACGTCTTTATATTTAGAAGGAGATTTCAATGAAGGCGCTTTACATTCACGGCAAAGACGACATCAGGGTCGACGACGTCGATCGCCCCGAACCCGGTGAAGGGCAAGTTCTCTTGCGCATGGCCTATTCCGGAATTTGCGGCTCGGACCTTCACTACTACTTCGAGGGTGCGAACGGCGCGTTCGTGGTGAGAGAGCCTTTGATTCCCGGTCACGAAGTCTCCGGAACAGTCGAGCTCGATCCGTCGGGTCGCCTCGAGCCTGGTACCAAGGTCACGGTGCATCCAGCGCGCTTTGGAGATCCCTCGGACAAGTACGGCCGTCACCTGTGGCCCAACGGCAGCTACCTCGGTTCCGCATCCACCTGGCCGCACACCCAGGGCGGCATGTCCGAGTACCTCCTTGTAGAAGACTTCATGGTGCGAATTATCCCTGAGGAGATGGAGCTGGACGTCGCTGCACTGGCCGAACCGCTCGGCGTCGGCATTCACGGAATCAATATCGCTGGAGGTGTCGAGGACAAGAAGGTTCTCGTCACCGGCTGCGGGCCCATCGGTCTTCTTGCTGCCGCTGCCGCACTCGCCATGGGCGCAAGCGAAGTTTGGGCAACCGACGTTTTGGACGGTCCGCTCGAGCGCGCAAAGAAGCTCGGCGTGGCGCGCACTGTTCGCACAGACCAAGAAGATCTTCCGGCCAACTACTTCGATGTGGTTCTCGAGTGTTCCGGCGTAGCACCGGCGATCAACTCAGCCTTCGAGGCGATCGAGCGCGGCGGCATTCACGCGCAAATCGGCATGATGGCTGCGGGTCCGCATCCCATCGCGCTGGCATCCGCAATCTCAAAGGAAGTTCAGGTGCGGGGCTGCTTCCGTTTCAACAACGAGATCAACGACGCCATCGACATTCTCCAAAAGCATCCCGAGATCGCCGACGTGGTAATCACTCACACCATCAGCGCCGACAACGCGCTCGAAGCGTTCACTACCGCGAAGAATTCCGAAGAGTCCGGCAAGGTGTTGGTCTCGTTGTGGACTGAGGAGTAGCTGGATCGCGGCGCAGGCAGTAG
>CAYOEJ010000003.1:23254-41856 GCA_964403015.1 uncultured Arcanobacterium sp. | reverse complement strand
TTTGGGCTGATCAATCTTTGGGCCACGCAATCGAGAGCCCAGTTCACCTGCACCTACTTCGCTAGTTCTTCCAACTCCCGCGCGTACTTCTCGATCTCGGCCACAAGCTCGGTGTCGCCGCGCAGATCCTCTGCCACAGCACCGAGCACATTCACAATGGCAGCGTCGAGTGGTCCTTCCGCCAGCTTCTGCATCTCATCACCATGAACATCGCCCACAGGAGCACCCAGTCCGCGCAGGTGCAAGATCCATGCCGCGATAGCCTGGATCGGGCCGGCCGGAAGTGCGCCCTCTTCACGCTCCTTACGAAGCGCAGGAAAAATGCGCACAGGAATCTTCTGCGAACCGTCCATGGCGATCTGCTTGAGAAGGTGCTTGATCTGCGGATTTTCAAAGCGAGCGGTAAGAGCCGGGCGGTACTCCTCGACTTCGTCTGCGGGCAGCGGGAGGTGCTTCGCCGCAATATCCCACCATTCGTTGACCCAGCCACGAACTGTCTCATCCGTAATCGCGTCGTGAACAGTTTCCTTCCCAACAATCGTTGCGGCATATGCCATCAACGAGTGTGAACCATTAAGCATCCAAAGCTTGCGCTGCTCGTGCGGTTCGACGTCGTCGACAAACTTCGCTCCGGCGTCGTCCCACGCGGGCGCCCATTGGGAAACTCGCGTTCCATGACCGTGAAGCCGGTCTTATTGCATACCCGGCGGAACCGCCCCCGCCGTCGGGAGCATCAGTTCTCGTCATCTGCGCGGGTACATCTGATTTACAGGTGGCTCACGAGGCCGAGCTAACGGCTCGATACTTGGGCCGGAGTACCTCACTTCTCGTCGACGTGGGTGTGGCAGGTATTCACCGACTCCTTGAACACGAAGATGCCATTCAGAGCGCGGGCGTGATCGTGGTGGTTGCGGGGATGGATGGAGCACTGCCAGGCGTCGTTGCGGGTCTGGCATCTGCGCCCGTGATCGCCGTACCCACGTCCGTCGGTTATGGAGCTGGAGCCGGTCGAATTGCGCCCCTACTCACCATGCTCAATTCCTGCGCGCCAGGAGTGGGTGTGGTCAACATCGATAACGGCTATGGAGCCGGACATCTCGCGGCGCAGATTGCTGGCGTCAACAGCTAAATGCAGACTACGGCCGACGACTGAGGAACAGATTTCGGCCCGAATAGTTTTCACGAGACAGTTCGAGTGCGCGCCGCACTAAGAACCTCGGCCTCTGGTTTCCCAAGCTTCCTAGCCGCTGCTTTCACATCCTCGAACTCGGGCTGAACATTGATGTCGTGGCCGTTTCGACTAGCGATCTTAACCCTCACGTGTTCCCCGTCTACGTCCACCGTTTCCCAGCGCCGCTCAAGTGCAACCCGTTCCACGGTGTAGGAGCGAACCCCGATGGTGGACGTTAGATCAAACACCGCGGCCCGAAGATCTTCAATTGCCTCGCGGGCAGTAAGAACAGAGAGAGTGAAAGCCGGGCGCCCCTTCTTTATGATGATCAGCCTGAGCCATGCATCGCGAGCGCCGGTCTCGAGGAGACCGTCGATAATGCCCGGCCACAGGCGCGGGTCTAGATCCTCCACGTTCGCTTCGAGAACACTTAGCTCAGCGACACCTCCGGCCACTTCAAAATCGTCGGTGGCGTCAGTCTTGTCGCTCGCTTTGACGTCGGCGTCGGCGTAGGACAAGAACACGCGCACGACGTTCGGGCGTCCGGGCGTATCCTTGCTTCCTGCACCAATGCCCACCTTTGTAATCGTCATTGCGGGCATGGTACCCACCTCAGATGCAAAGTAACGAATGAGCGCAACGCCCGTGGGCGTCGCCAACTCTCCGCCTGGTTTACCACCGTTGTCGCGAGTATGGGAGTAGCCGTGGGTGGGACCGTGGTCGTGATCGTGCGAACAGTCGTGATCGTGCGAACGGTCGTGACTGTGCACATGCGTATGCCCGTCGTCGTGCGAATGACTGTGATCGCGCCCGTGCCCGTCGTCGTGGGTGTGTGGGACCCCCGGCAGAATCTCGCCCGACAGCGTCGGCCAGCCAATAGCCAATTCAGCGACTGCTGGAGCCGGCACGGGGATATCGCCGTGCGCCGCCCGGATACGTCCTGTCCCGAAGGCGATCGGTGAGGCGCTCACGGATGTCACGCCAAGCTGACGGATGCCTTCGCACACACCGACGATGTCCGCGATTGAATCCGGCGCGCCAACCTCGTGGAAATGGATGGTCTCAGGATCAACGCCGTGCACTTTGCCTTCTGCCTCGGCGATCAGCTTGAAGACGCCAAGGGCATCAGTTCGTGTCTGTTCCGGGATGTTTGCCTCGGTGAGCATCTGCCGAATTGAGGTCCACGTGCGGTGTGGCGGATTGTCAACCAGCATGTTGACGTGGACTTTAATGCCGCGCTGCCCACAGCGATCTACCGTTTCTTGAGTTAGCTCAACGGAATCAGGAATGAGCGAGTCTACAACCCGCTGGATTTCCTCAAGATCTGCGCCCGCGTCAACGAGGGCGCCCAACAACATGTCTCCAGCTACTCCGGCCGTTGCATCAATCCACATGGCTTCATGCTATGGGGTCTGTTCCAGCGAACCGGATCTCCACCTGCAAATCGGGTCTGTTCCAGCGATTCGACGCAATTATGAGACCGTCCACCTTTTGGCAACCGATTACCTTTCGGCACGGCACCTTACTAATTCCGGTAAATTCGAGAGTGTAGCTGCACCTCGCAGCAGAGAATTTCAATGATGAAGGAGTGCTTATGTCAATCCCTAAGCCCGAAGTAAGCGTAGCCGATATTGGCGTCACCGGCATGGCAGTCATGGGTTCGAACCTCGCCCGTAATCTCGCTCGCAATGGTTTCAAGGTCGCCATTCACAACCGAAGCTCGGAAAAGACTGAGCGCGTTATTACAGAGCATGGCACAGAAGGCGAGTTCCACCCGGCTGAGTCGATGGAAGATTTCGTCGCTTCGCTGTCCAAGCCACGCGTTGCCATCATCATGGTCAAAGCCGGTAAGGCCACCGACGCCGTCATCGACGATCTCGCAAACCTCATGGATGAGGGCGACATCATCGTTGACTGCGGCAACGCACTTTACACGGACACCCGACGCCGGGAGGCCGAGTTGGCTGCACGGGGTCTTCACTTCGTTGGTTCCGGTGTGTCCGGCGGTGAGGAAGGCGCGCTTAAGGGCCCGTCGATCATGCCCGGCGGCTCCAAGGAATCCTATGACCGCCTAGGTCCCATGTTTGAGAAGATTTCCGCACAGGTGGACGGCACACCATGCTGCACCTACGTGGGACCGGATGGTGCTGGCCACTTCGTAAAGATGGTTCACAACGGCATCGAGTACGCGGACATGCAGCTCATCGCAGAGGCGTACGACCTCATGCGCCAAGCACTTGGAATGACCGCCGCTGAAATTGGCGAGGTCTTCGAAGAGTGGAACAAGGGCGATCTCGAGTCCTACCTGATTGAGATCACCGCTGAGGTTCTCAAGCAGAAGGATGCCGTAACCGGCAAGGACTTCGTCGACATCGTTCTTGATCAGGCTGCCCAGAAGGGCACCGGCGCTTGGACCGTGCAAAACGCGGCCGCTCTCGGTGTTCCGGTCACAGGTATTGCCGAGGCAACATTTGCACGCTCACTTTCCGGCTCGGTCAATCAGCGAGCAGCCGCCCGCGAGGTGCTCCAAGCACACGCGCAAATCGAAGAGGTTGCAGACCGCGACGCATTTATTGAAGACATCCGCCTAGCGCTGTACGCCTCGAAGATGGTTGCCTACTCGCAGGGCTTTGAGCTGATCCACGCAGGTTCTGAGGAATACGATTGGAACATCGACCTGGGTGCAATGGCTCGGATCTGGCGCGGAGGGTGCATCATTCGTGCGCAGTTCCTGAACCACATCACGGCCGCCTACGAGAAGCAGCCCGATCTTCCACTTCTTCTCGCTGACGAATTCTTCGCCGCGGAAATTTCGAAGGCCGTCGAATCCTGGCGCCGCGTGGCAATCTACGCCGCAAAGACCGGCATCCCGGTTCCGGCATTCGCGTCGTCGCTGTCCTACTACGACGGTCTGCGTGCGGAGCGCTCATCCGCTGCTCTGATCCAGGGTCAGCGCGACTTCTTCGGCGCACACACCTATGGCCGTATCGACCGCGAAGGCGCATTCCACACCCTGTGGAGTGGAGACCGTTCCGAAGAGCAGTGGTGATTCAAACGCCAGGTTCTCGAATGTCTTAGGTCTCCTAGGATTCCCGGCTGTTCTGGGATTCCCGCGGAAGTCTATAAGACCTAGGCAAGAACACAAAGGACGGGCCGAGTTTCTCACTCGGCCCGTCCTTTGCGTCAGCCGTCTGGCCGCAGACCCTAGGGGTCAGACCTTAGGGTTCAGACCTTAGGGTCAAACCTAACCTAGAAGCTCATCCAACTTGAATGCCCTGCGCGGATTATTAGCCACGAGTTCAACGATGGCTTCCTTGGCCTCATCCATGTCCAGGCGGTGTTCGGCCACGAGCTTGGCAACGTAGCCGGCATCAATTCGACGCGAAACATCATGACGAACTGGGATCGAGCAGTACGCGCGGGTGTCGTCGATGAAGCCCGAGGCACGGGTGAATCCCGCCGTCTCCGTAACAGCACCGCGGAAGCGAGCCATCGCCTCCGGAGCATCGGTAAACCACCAGGGGACACCGATGTACACAGACTCATAGAAGCCAGCCAGCGGTGCGAGTTCACGCGAGTACACGGTCTCATCCATCGTGAATGGAATGAGGTGCAGGTTCGGCGAGTGCCCAAAGTCTGAAAGTGCGGGCTGAAGCGCGTCGGCAAACTCGACCTTCAACGGGATATCACAGCCAACGTCGGCGCCATACTTTTCAAAGGTCGGCGTGTGGTGGTTGCGCCAAACAGCCGGGTGCATGGTCAGGGTGAGACCATCTTCGGAAGCCATGCGGACCTGCTCGTACATGAAGGTGCGACGCAACGCATCGGCGTCGTTCTTCGAAACCCGACCCGCGAGAGCCTCTTGGTAGATGCGCTCAGCGTCCTTGTCCGAAAGGCGAGCGGTTCCGGCGTCGCGATGGGAGTGATCCGAAGAAATCGCGCCATTTTCCTTGAAGTAAGCGCGTCGGTTCTCCATCGCACTGATGAATCCGCCAAACGTCGTCGTATCTACCCCGGAAGCCTCTGATAGCGCACCCATGAGGTCAGTCCAGTCCTCGCGGGCCTGCTCGAGGTACTTATCCGGACGGAAGGTGGGAACAACAATGCCGTCGAAATCCAGATTGTCCTTGATCTTCTTGTGGTGGCGCAGGTCGTCACACGGATCGTCCGTGGTGGCCAAGAACTTCATGTTGAAGCGCTTGTAGAGCGCGCGCGGCTTGTAATCATCTTGCTGGATGAGTTCGAGGATCTGATCGTAAATCTCGTCCGCGGTCTCTGCCGACGCATGGACCCGACCCTGGCCATCCTCATCTTTGTTCCAATCTTCCTTCCGATTGTGACCGAGCTCGGTGTGGATCCGGTGCACTTCGGCGCCATGGTGGTTATGAACCTCTCGGTCGGCGTGATTACACCGCCGGTCGGAAACGTCCTCTTCGTTGGTGCGAAGGTGGCGGGACTCCGAATAGAGCCGGTTATCGCGAAGCTGTGGCCGTTCCTTATCGGAATTATCGCAGCACTGTTGATCGTGGTATTCGTTCCGGCCATCTCGCTATGGTTGCCTACGGTGGCTGGTCTTCTCTAGGTTTGGATTCGGAATATCGAATTCTGAAAATCACATAAAAGAAAGGTGCGGGTCTACGGCCCGCACCTTTCTCTTATTGTCATCTTGCCATCACGCCAACCGTGGGAACGCCCAAGCGTCGCAAGGCACTGACCGCCGGCCTAGTCGTAGAGTGCCAGCTGGATGTCCTCGTCACTCATGTTGTTGGCGTCGTACCAGTAGAACCCCGAATCGATGACCGGCTCGATCTCCTCGCCGAGCGCGGCGGCGCGAGCCTGCTCAACGGCGATGTAACCCATTTGATAAGGGTTTTGCGTAACGGAACCTGCGATCCACCCCTGTTCGATGAGGTCGATCTGCACCGCGCCCGAGTCAAAGCCGATCACCTGAACTCCATCAGCCCCAGCGCGACGTGCGGTTTGTGCGGCGGCAACGGCACCGTCGTCGTCGGTAGCAAAAACACCAACCAAGCCCGGGTAAGCCTGAATAATCGCGGATGCCTGCTGTTCGGCCTTCGCCTGGTCGGAGTCGTTGTACTGGATATCCACAATTTCGAGATCGGGTGCGTGCTCTTCGAGGTACTCGACAAAGCCATCCCGGCGATCGGTGCCGGTCACGGACGTCGAAGAGTGGCAAAGTATGGCGATCTGGCCAGTCCCGCCGGTCAGTTCGATCATGTTCTTGGCGGCTTCGGCAGCCGCCCCCCTGTTGTCGGTAGCAACGGTCGTCACCGGGATATCCGAACCGGGCACACCCGAATCGAAAGCAACAACGGGGATATTCGAGTCCTCAAACTGTCCCAGCGCAATGACGGACGCCGACGAATCCAGCGCCGCAAACACCAGCGCGTCCGGATGCTGCACGTGAGCGAGGTTGAGCTGATCGACCTGGCGAACCACGTCGGATTCGGTATCTGGCCCATTGAACGTGACGTCAATGTCGAGATCTCGACCGGCATCGAGGGCGCCCGCCTTCACAGTTGCCCAGAACGGGCTCGCATATCCCTTGGCGACCACTGCGATATCCATGCGCCCGTCAGAGTCCGAGATTCGCTCGCCCAGACCAGCGCACCCCGAAAGCCCAAAGGAGGCGACGGCGATCGCGGCCACAAGCCTAGATCGGCCTGTGTGCGAGTGCTTGTATTGATGGGGATGTGCCATGTCAGGCCTTCTTCGGACGACGACGAACGTCCAAGTAGACGGCCAAGAGCACCACGACGCCCAGCAAGATCTTCTGATTCTGGTCGGAGACTCCGAGGTGAACGGCGCCGTTGCGAATTGTCGCGATGAGGATTGCGCCCACCACGGAACCAAACACGGAGGCCTTACCGCCCGTGAGCGATGCCCCACCCAGCACTGCGGCGGCGATCGCGTACATCTCGTAGGACTGGCCCACATCCGGCTTACCAGAGGCCAGGCGTGAAGCCATCAAGACGCCGGCAAGACCGGTAAACGTCCCAGCGAGAGCGTAGACGCGGAACTTCCACTTACGCACGTTCACGCCAGATAGACGGGTTGCTTCTTCGTTCGAACCAATCGCGAGCGCATAGCGCCCAATCAGTGTGTGCTTGAGCAAGAAGTGGGCAATCACGGCCGCGGCAATGAACACGAATACTGCGTTCGTCAGCCCAAACGTCTTCCCGTTACCGAGCTCTAGGAAAGGCGTGAATTCGTTGAGCGGGATAGAACTGGTACCCGTAATCGACAGCGCGGCACCCCACGCCACCAGCATCATGGCAAGGGTGGCCACCATCGGCTGCATCTTGAGGAACGACACCAGTACGCCGTTCGCCATGCCCAGCACGAGACCCGCGACCACGCCCGCAATAATTCCAAGAGTGATGGCAAACCACATCGGCCCACCCACGTTTGTCATGACGAGTGCGGTAATCACTCCCGTGAATGCCATACCGAAGCCCGGCGTCAGGTCGATGCCTCCCGTGGCGATAACAAATGTGAGGCCGAGCGCGAGCAACACATAGACGGACGCATCGAGTAGCAGCGCCGAAATGTTTCCAAGGTCGAGGAAGTAGGGGCTGGCGATAGAGAAGATCGCGATGAGAATCAGTTCGGATACCACGATGAGAACCTGGGCGGGATGCTTGTGGTAGAGACCCTTGATCCAGCCGAGCGCAGTCGCATTTCCCTTGCGCTCCACGTCCTCGGACTTGGCCGGGGCTACGGCATATTTCTCACTCATCGTTTTTCTTTCCGATCACTTCAAATTGCGTGGCCAGATCCATGATCTTCTCCTGCGTTGCATCGGCGTTATCGATGACGCCGGTGATACGACCTTGGCACATAACCGCGATGCGTTGGCAGAGCCGCAGCAGTTCTGGAATCTCTGACGAGACCACCACAATGGTTTTCCCCTGCTCGGCCAAGCTTTCTAGAAGATTATAGATTTCTTCCTTGGCGCCGACGTCGATTCCCCGAGTTGGCTCATCAAAGAACAGTACGTCGCAGTCGCGTGCCATCCATTTGGCAAGCACCACTTTCTGCTGGTTTCCGCCCGAAAGGTTCTTGGTGGTTTGGTGAACGGAGGGGGTCTTAATGTTGAGTCGATCCCGGTAATCCTCCGCGATGTCAGTTGCAGCGCGATCGTTAACCACGCCCGATGCATTCGACCACCTATCGAGCGAGGGCAGTGCCACGTTGGTGACGATGTCCTTATCAAGGAGCAGACCATACTGCTTGCGATCTTCGGAAAGATAGCCGATGCCCGCGCGAACGGCGGTTTCCGGCGTCGTCGTATCCACAACTTTTCCGGCAACCTTCACGGTACCGGAATCCTTCGGGTCGGCTCCGGAAATCGCTCTCGCCGTTTCCGTACGGCCTGCGCCCACGAGTCCGGCGAGTCCGAAAATCTCCCCGCGATGGACAGAAAAGTTCACATCTTGGAGCAGGTCCGTGTTGAGATCCGAGACCTCGAGGCCGTAGGCGGTCTGGGGACTCTCGTTCGGGCGAATTGACATGTCGACTGCACGCCCGACCATGAGACCGATCATGTCGTCTCGGCTGAGATCGCTCGCGGGATATGTTCCCACCAAGCTCCCGTCACGCAGAACGGTGACTTGGTTGCAGATCTCCTGTATCTCTTCGAGCCGGTGTGAAATGTAGACGACGGCGGTCTGCGGGCTTGAGAATTCACGGATGACGTCGAAGAGCGTGTCCACTTCTTTGGACGACAGTGCCGCCGTGGGCTCGTCCATGATGAGCACGCGGGCGTCCATCGCGAGCGCCTTCGCGATTTCCACCATCTGCTGCGCGGCTACAGTCAGTTCGCGAAGCAGCACGTCCGGCTCGATCTCAACACCCAGTCGCGTCATGAGCGTTCGGGCCTCGCGGCGCATGCGATCGTCGTCAATCTTGAATCCCCGGCGCGGCTCGCGGCCGAAGAAAATGTTCTGGGCGACCGTCAAGTCCGGCATGAGGTTCAGTTCCTGATGGATTACGGCGATGCCTGCCTGCTGAGCCTCGAGTGGGGTTTCAAACGCGACGTCGGTCCCCTCGAAACTCACTCGACCGGCGTCGGCGTCGTAAATCCCGCCCAGAATCTTCATGAGTGTGGACTTGCCGGCACCGTTTTCTCCCACGAGCGCGTGGACTTCTCCGCCGCGCAGCGTGAAGTCGACGTCGTCGAGAGCGACGACGCCCGGGAACCGCTTCGTGATCCCGCGGGCTTCGATTAGCTCAGGCATCGCGTACCTCCGCGATGGTGACGGGCCGGTGTTCGCGCCTAGAAAGGTCGCAGGCCACGGCAACGTAGAGCGCTTCGAGCGCGTCGCGAGCCGTGCACGGACTCGGACGCTTGCCCTGAACCATCTCGAAGAACGCGATGAGTTCCTTTTCGTAGCAGGGCTGGAAACGGGCAATGAAGTCGGTCCACGGCTCTTCGGGAGGGTAGGTCACGTCGTCTTCCATCGAGCGGATGGGGAGCTTGTTGTCGTAGCCGACGTTGGCGGAAGCGGCTGTCCCATGAACGTCCATGCGAACGTCGTATCCTTGGCCGTTATACCTCGAGGAGTGGACGGTACCAACCGTCTGATCTGCGAGTGTGAGGATCGCGGTCGCTTCCGAAAGGTCGTCGCATTCGGCGAACACATCGCGCCCGCGCTGTGAACCGGTGGCGTAAACCTCCACCACATCCTGGCCGGTGACCCAGCAAACGATATCGAAGTCGTGGATGTTGCAGTCGCGGAAAATGCCACCGGACGTGGGGATGTAGGAATCGTCAGGCGGGAACTGATCTGCGGTAAGCATGTGGAAACGGCGCACCTCGCCCAGGTCTCCGTCGATGCGCGCCTGGCGAGCGCGGTCGTAGGCGGTGTCGAATCGACGCTGGAAACCAATGTGGTGCGGCAGCCCGGTCTCCTCGAGAACTTCGACGGCCTCGCGCGCCGCGGCGATATCCATCGCCAGTGGCTTCTCGGAGAACGCGGGAATTCCAGCGCGGGCAGCCGCAATGAGCTGCTGGGCGTGAACAGATGTGGGGCTCGCGAGAACGAGGGCATCGATGCCAAGTGGATTGTCCGTGGTGAAGATATCGGATTCGTCAGCGACGGTTCCGCCGAGCTCTGCGGCTAGTTCTTCTGCGCGCTCGCGGATGGGATCAGCCACGACGATGTCGCCCACCACGTCGAGAGACTTCAGGATCCTGCCGTGCATCGGTCCGATTCGGCCAGCGCCAAGTAGGGCAACTCGTAACGCCATGTTCGCTCCAAACTGCGCCCGGAAACAGTGAGATACAGGCGACTTGATGATCATATGTACGGACAAATTGACGTGTCAAACAGGTTTACGGGCTCAACCCTCACCTGCGAATGGGTCACGCTTACCTGCGTCCGGCACCACGCTCACCTGCAAGTGGGTCACGCTCACCTGCAACAAACTGCACCATGTGGAAGTCAGTTGATTTACCTAGCTCTCGTCCGCTAAAAATGGAAGCCTACGTACCGCCACTGTAACCACGACTTTTTCACACCCCTTATGCAGGGATCTTGGTAGGCACGTGAACCAGAGCGCGGTAGATTAGTGGCGGCGACGAGAGGAATGTCAGGACCAATGAGCAACGTATATGAACCACGTATCACGCTCAACCGCGACTCCGCGACTCCTTTGCACGCCCAGATCTCTGAACCAATTGAACGTGCCATCATCGATGGCGCTATTTCACCCGGGCAACTCATCGAAAACGAAGTCTCGATGGCCGCACGTCTGCGGGTTTCGCGACCCACCGCACGTCGTGCCATGCAGACGCTCGTTGACCGCGGACTCTTGCTCCGTCGTCGTGGTGCGGGAACGATCGTCGCACCTAAGCCGCGCCACCGGATCTTCCACCTCACCTCGCTCAACGAAGAACTACGCTCCATGGGCAAGAATCCCACCACAGAGGTTCTGCAGTATAACTACAAGCGAGCAACGGCGGCGATCGCGGAGAAGCTGGATTGCGAAACCGGTGATCAGGTGGTTGAGCTTGAGCGCCTGCGTTATCGCGACGGGATTCCGATTGCCATTCTGTACAATTGGCTTCCCGTCAAGCATGCGCCAATGCGAGAGCACCTCGAGGACAAGGGCCTGTACGAATTGCTGCGCGAGCACGGCGTCGCCATCGCGTCTACCACCCAGTCGGTGTCGGCTGAACGTCCCCACCGCCGCGACGCCCGCCTCCTTGCCATCACAACGCGCCAGCCCGTCCTCACCATTGACCGCACCGCATTTGATGCGGAAGGGAAGATCGTGGAGTGGGGTCTGCACACCTACCGCGGCGATCTATACAAATATGAATCTACGGTTTTTGCGCAGGGAGAAACCTCCTAGAAGCCGTCCGCGGCTTTTCGTCGATACTTTGGCGTCCTACTTTGCTTTTCTCGCGTAGACAGAGCCAAGACTGATAGCTCCCCTCGTCCATTTCGAGTTCGGCAAACAGCCCATTACCGGTAGGCTTGAACCCATGGCTTTGGCGAATATTGCACGTTTTGTAGAAGAGTCCATCAACCGTCGCGGCATCGTGAAGAAGCGAAATGCAGGCTGGCTTCCCAACATCACGGGGTACACGGGATACGGTTCCACCAGCGCCGTAAGAATTCTCGCACGCGCGGTCATGGAGGACCCCAACGAGGAGATCTGGGACTTCACACTTCCGTTTCTTCCGCCCAACACGCATTCCTTTGCGGGCCAAGCAATACACGATCTTGCAGAGTTCGCCTCAGAAAAGAGCGCCGAGGCTCAGCGCGGCTGGCGTCAGTTCTTTACCACCCAAGTAGGTTTCTTGCCGGTCACCATCAAGGTCGGCAACAAAATCATCGAAACTCGTACGGACCGCTCCGGTTACGTGGACCTCATTGTGGAAGACCACGGCCTCGAGCCAGGCTGGCACCAAGCCACAATCATTCCTGCCGCCGGCGACCCTGTTCTTGCACCAGTCATGATCGTGTCATCCGAAGCAACAACCGGTCTCGTTTCCGATATTGACGACACCATCGTTGTCACGTGGCTCCCACGCGCCATGCTTGCCGCGTGGAACTCCTTTGTTTTGCACACGAGTTCTCGCAAGGCCGTGCCCGGCATGGCCGAGTATTACGCGAACCTTCTTGAAGGCAGCCCTGACGCCCCAGTTTTCTACCTGTCCACGGGCGCGTGGAATACGTACTCAACGTTCTTGCACTTCATTCAGGTCAACGCCCTTCCCATCGGCCCAATGCTCTTCACCGACTGGGGCCCCACCCCCACCGGCCTCTTCCGGTCCGGTCAGGAACACAAGAAGACTCAGCTGCGCAATCTCATGATCATGTTCCCCTCGATTCGCTGGTATCTCGTTGGCGACGACGGACAGCACGATCCACTCATCTACGACGAGCTCGCCCGAGAGCATCCTTCACGCGTTCGCGGCATTGCGCTTCGCACTCTCAACCCCGTGGAGCAGGTCCTCTCACACGGTACGCCCGATGCGGCCGAAGGCGCGCGTCAAGACTCTGACATTGAAGATGAGGGCGTTCCTGTACTTCGCGGCAAGGACGGATTCGAGCTTCTCGAGAAGGCGAAACTGCTGCGCACACGCATGGGCCGCCACCGCCTCTAGGCAGTGCACGCACATATTGAGCCGCGAGTATTGCTGCAGGTTCTCGTTCAAATCCCTCAAGCCCGCGCACGCACATATTGAGTGTTGATTCACGGATTGTGTGTTTATTTAACCCTCAATCCGTGAATCGAGTATCAATCTGTATATTCGGCAGACGCCGACCCGCAGAATGCCAATTTGGGCCATCCGAGAGGTCGGCCGTGACGCACTTTCTGGCGTTCCACTCCACTTTCCGGTCTTTAACCCCAGTTTTTTGGGGCCTTTAGGCAATTTTTGACCTTTACACCCAAAGTGGTCGGCAACCATACGGCTGCCGACCACTTAAGCAGACGCTCGAGAGCGTCCTTGATAGGTATCAAGCTTCTAATTCATGCGCATTCACATCGATCCGCTTGCAATCCCTGGCTATGAGCAATCCCTGCACTTGTAGTCCCTGCGCTATGAGGTACGCGGGCGATGACGCATTGGGCGGATCAATTACGCTGGCGATGACGCATTAGGAATCGGTTGTACTCGGATCTCTTCTTCCACTGCCACGCCGTCGTCCCCACGGTTCTTCACCTTTTCCTTGACCGTGGACGCCGTCTCTGAAATCTTCTCAGAGGCTGCTTCCTGAGCCTGGTGGAACGACTGGGAGGCCTGGTTCTTCACCTTGGATCGGCCAGAACGTACCGTGGAAGAATCCCAGACCTTTGAAGCAGTGTTGGCGATCTGCTCGTAGCGTCCGCGACCTGCGCGCGCTCCCAGCACGTATCCAATGCTGCCGATGGTCAGTGTCTTGAGGAAACCCATTACAACTCCTTAAGTTTGGCTGTCTTTGATTCTATATGCTGCGGGTCACCTCCACACCATCTACGATCAGTCATAGGAGGGGATACTCATGGACAGCCAAACCGAGAATTCACCATCAGCAAGCCGAAAACTCGTATCCGATGACCAGCTCGTGGCCACCACCGGTCGTTCGCGGAGAGCGTGGTTCACCATGCTCGACGACGCCGGCGCCCGGGAATGGGAACACGCCCGCGTCACGCGCTGGTTGGGTGGAAAACATGAAGTTGACGCTTGGTGGGCCCAGTCGGTCGCCGTTGAGTACCAAAACCTGCGCGGCAACCATTCTCCAGCCCGAAACCGCGAGAAGTTCTTTGCGTCGGCCACCGGACTCTTTTATGTAGCCCCTGAAGTCCTGTGGCCCTTGCTCGACGACGACGATCTACGCCGCTCTTGGCTCGACCTCGAGTTTGATCGCTCTTCGACTGACGACGGCGGAATCCAGTTCCGCGCACATGATGGCTCGAGCGTCCTCATCACGATGGTCGAAAGCGCGCCAGCCGAAGACGGATCCCCGACGTCTCGCGTTGTTGTGGAGCATAAAGGTCTGCCGTCCGAGGACATCGTCGAAGAGACCACGAAGTTCTGGAACTCTGCTCTCGATGAGCTCGCGCTGACCCTCAGCGAGAATTAGCTTTCGGACCCGACGCTCGTTAAATCGCTTTGGTTAAATCACTCCAGTGGGCCGTCAAATAGGTAAGCACCACGTGCAAGCTCTGGTTAGACCGCTCCCGTGGCCGTCAAATAGGTGAGCACCGCGCGTACACGCCGGTTATCTTCCCCGGGTGGCAAACCAAGCTTGTGAAAGACGTTAGCCACATGTTTAGCTACGGCCGCAGAGGAAAGGTAAAGCTGGGCAGCGATCTGCGCATTTGATTGTCCTTGGGCCATCAGCTCGAGGACCTCACGCTCACGAGGAGTCAGTGCATCTAGCGCGCTTCCTTTACCGCGCACGAGCCCGGCTGCCACCTCGGGATCAACAACCACTCCACCAGCAGCGACGATACTCAGCGACTGCACGAAATCTGCGATTCTCGACACTCGTTCTTTGAGGAGGTATCCCAAACCGCCGCGCCCTTGCACGCCGACCGCCGCAAAATTGCCAGGATCAAACAGCGTCGACGCGTAGGCAGGCGCCACGTATTGGGAAAGAACCATGACTCCCAGACTGGGAAATTCTTCTCGAAGCTGGGCGGCGGCGCGGAGTCCGTCGTCGGTCATGGTGGGTGGCATCCGCACGTCGGTGACGAGCACGTCTATCTCATCGCCACCGCGAAGAATCTCGCCCACCCGCGCAACGCATTCGGGCGCGTGATTGGCTTGTCCCACAATTTCATGACCGGTGCGTTCGAGAATTCCCACGAGCCCTTCGCGGATCAGCGCCGCGTCGTCGGCAAGAAAGAGTTTCATGATTCCTCCGCTACAATCGCGCTCTCGCCTTGGAACAAGAGCAAGGGGATGGTTGCCGACACCGTCGTCGGCCCTCCGGTGGGCGAATGAACCGTGAGCTCCCCGCCAAAGGCTGCCATACGTTCACGCAGACCCGCCAGGCCGCGTCCCGGAATCGCCTCGGCTCCTCCCGGACCGGCGTCGACCACGGAAACGTGAAGGTCGTCGTCGGCGGCTAAGAGAACCGTGGTAGGCGCATCGGGAGCGTACTTCGCAACGTTCGTCAGCGCCTCGGTCACGAGGAAATAGGCGGCCGCGTTGACGCCTTCTGGGATCAACGGAAGTCGATGTGGGACGACGACGCGCGCATCTAACCCCGATCGCTCAACCGCATCCCGGATTGCATACTCAAGCCCAAGATCGCTGAGCACCTTCGGGTGGATGCCGTTGACCGTTTGGCGAAGGGCGCGCAGGCTCTCGTCGCTAGCATTCTGCGCGCGAGTCAAGATGCCTCGCAAATCAGCCAGTTCTGGCGGCAGTTCGACAGAGTCGAGGAGCAGCTGCGCCTCGCCCAGAGCCATCGAGCCAGCAACGATGTATTGCTGAGTGCCGTCGTGTAGGTCGCGCTCGATCCGCCGGCGTTCAATTTCGAAGGCATTCACAATCTCACGGCGCGAGGCGGTAAGCTCCGCGATCTGCTCAGCCTCGCCACGGTCGTTGTTCCTGCGCCACAGTGCCATGGTCATAGTCTAGCTAGCATGCCGCTGTGTGCTCGAGACGGCCCGCTTCTGCGCCACCGACCACCGCGTGCAGATACGGTAGACCTAGCACTACCTCGAATTGGGGTGGCAGGGCCATGTTGGATCGTCCGCAAAACCGATGGAATATAGCCATGAACGAAAACATCTCGCCGCTGAAAGCACGCGGCCTTGTCAAAAAGTATGGTCCGGTCAACGCCCTCGCTGGCGTCGACATCGATATTGCACCGGGAGAACTCGTGGCCATCATGGGCCCCTCAGGCTCCGGCAAGTCCACCCTCCTTCACGTCCTCTCGGGAATCTTAACGCCCGACTCCGGCACTGTTCACTTGGGAGAAGCCAACGTTTCCGCACTTAACGACGCCGGCCGGTCCCAGTTACGCCGTGAACGCCTCGGCTTCGTCTTCCAAGACGGGCAGCTCGTTCCGGAGCTGACCGCTCGCGAGAACGTCGCATTGCCGATGCTTCTCAACGGCTACTCTCGCTCGAAGTCCATGACGGCAGCTGGCGAATGGCTGGCTCGACTCGGCGTCGGCGATCAGGCAAAGAAGCGCCCCGGCGAAATGTCGGGTGGCCAGGCGCAGCGAGTCGCAATTGCACGCGCCATGGTTCACAGCCCCAGCATCGTCTTTGCCGATGAGCCGACCGGCGCGCTCGATCAGGCGACCGGCCACGAAGTCATGCAGATTCTCTCCACCACTTGCACAATGAACGGCACCACGCTGGTTGTTATCACCCATGACCTCAAGGTCGCCTCGTGGTGCGAGCGCCTGGTGGAGATTCGTGACGGTCTCATTCACACTGACCGTTCAATGAACGATGTCCTCAACCGCAACGCTGCCAATGGTGCGCTCATCAATGAGCGGTCACAGGGTTCTCGATTCGAGCAGGTGGCACGATGAACACGGTTCACACTCAATCGCACTCGCACCGGGGGTCATCCGGATCCGCTGGCGGTGCAGGTTTTGCCGCTAGTGCCGAATCTGCCGCTAGTGCCGAATCTGCCGCTGGTGCCGGACCTGCCGCTAGTGCCGAATCTGCCGCTGGTGCCGGACCTGCCGCTGGCGCTGCCGGGTCTGGCGGCACTGGCGACACCGGCTCTCCCGGCGTCGGTACAACGATCTCGCTGGCAACAAATCTTGCAACGGCACGACTTGGATCCCGCAAGGGCGCCGCCCTTCTTGACGGCATGGCTGTACTAGCCTTCGCCGTATCTGCTTGGCTTACGCTCACCACTTTGGGTGGCGTGTGGATGTTCTGGGAGCGTCAAGGAAGAGTCGAGGAGATTCTCCACGCCAACAACGGCATCGATCCTGACTTCACCAACGGTATGGGAACGATGTATGTGGGCCTAGCGATCCTTGCCCTTGCCCTGCTCGCCGTTCCTCTCCTCTCCCTCGGTGGAGCAGCTGCCCGTCTCGGCGCGAATGGTCGAGCGCGGCGTCTTGCATCCTTGCGCCTCATTGGCGTTAGTGCGCGGCAGGTTGTGGGAATGAGCATGGTCGAGACTCTGATTCAGACTCTCGTTGGTTTTGCTCTCGGTTTCACGCTGTACCTCATTTCGCTTCCGCTGTGGCATGGAGTCTCGTTCCATGACGAACCCATCGGTCGATCCGAGATGATGCTTCCGTGGTGGGGTGTACTAGCGGCACTCGCACTCACCTGCACGATCACGCTGGCATCAACCGCGATCGGCTTGCGGAAGGTATCAATCTCTCCACTGGGCGTCGCACGTCGGGAAACACCCGCCATGCTCAAGTCTTGGCGGGTGGTCACCCTCGTCGCCGCTGTCGCACTCCTCCTTTGGCTCAGCTCAAACTTCTCCCCAATTGGCGCCGACATCATGCAGTACGTGACGATGGCTGCCGTCGTCGTCATCTTCTTTGGCGCTATCTCGCTTGCTGGCCCGTGGTTTATCCAGCTAGCTACACGTTCTCAGGTGGTTACGCGATCACCCGCTAAACTCATCGCTGCGCGACGCATCATTGGAGACCCACGCGCAGCATGGCGAAATGTTTCCGCGGTGTCACTTCTTGCACTGGTAGCTACGATTGCGACGACGTCCATGAGAGCCTCAATTACCAGCACCGGCACCGACGAAGATTTTGCTACTCAGTCGGATATGATCTGGCAGATTCTGATGGATGACGTGGTGACGGGTGTGATGATCGCCTTTGCCTTTTCGATCATCCTTGGCGCTGTCTCGACTCTTATCCACCAAGCCTCTGATGTGTTTGACCGCGCAGATGAAACAAAGGCCCTGGTCGAGATTGGTACCCCGCTGGCCACGCTACACAAGGCACGTCTCCTTCAGGTTCTCGCGCCGCTCATGCTGATGCTCGTCATCACAATCACCCTAGGCATGGTTCCAAGCTTTGCGGCTTCAATTACCCCGAAGCCGGAGAATCTCGTCATCCTCACAGCAATGGTGGGCCTTGGCATCTTGCTGACCTTCGCGGCAATCTTGCTAACCGTACCCATCCAGAGACGAGTTCTGGCGGATCAAACTCGAAAGAACGACTAGGCCATTCAGAAGGCACGACTAGGGGAATTAGAAAGACCAACTAACGGATTTAGAAAGACCAACTAACGGATCTAGTCGTGTACTTCTCGCCTTAGACCGATTCGAGTTACATAAGTGCGCTGATTCTGCACAAAAGCCAGTGAAAAACGGCTTTCTTGCCTAAATCAGCGCATTTATGGCGTTCTCGGCGTAGTTCGGGCCGGAATGCACGTAAATTCAGCTTCCGACGGAGTACTTTCATGCTTCAGGTGGACCTCGTTTGAAGCTTCAGATGGACTACTTTCAAGGTCT
>CAYOEJ010000003.1:20430-23154 GCA_964403015.1 uncultured Arcanobacterium sp. | reverse complement strand
GATGGGCCAAGGTCTTGATGGGTCAAGCTTTAGGTGGACTAACCCTAGGTGGGCGGGGGCACTCATAGCCACCGTCCACCTTGTTTTGTCATCTTCTAACTTTTCGGACTCAACCGGACGATGAGACCCCGGTGGTCCGAACCTCCGGACTCCACGAGCATCGCGTCAGACCCCACGTAGGTATCACCGTCATGCAGAACTCGGTCGATCGGTGACGCCAAAATTGCTGGCACATCGGACGGCCACGTTCCCATTCCACCCGCTCCGGCTTCCGCTGCCGCATCGGCACACGATGCACCCACTGCGAGTTGGTGGTCGGCCGTTGAATTAAAATCGCCGGCAAGAATGAATGACCCTTCGGTGTCACACAGCGCGTAGAACTCGGTAATATCCTCTCGCCAGCGATCGATACGCTCGGGCAGCGGCGCTCGCGGGTGCCCGGCAATCAGCTGGGGCCCCACACCGTTGGCAGGTGCAACGGACACTGTCAGAGGTGAAGTGGGAGCTAGGTCTATTGGACGGTACTCACCCAAAGCCGATGAGACTAGCAGAACCGTTGATTCGAACTCGGCCCGATCGCCGTCGGTACCCGTATCAAACTGCTGAAAGGACAAGCCCTCTTCACTAAGCAACAGAGCGATCTCAGCTCCGCGAGCCGTGGAGGTTTCCGGTAGCGCAACCACGTCCACGCCGTTGGAGGTCACGAGTTCGGCAACATCATGGTTTGACGTCTGTCCTCCGAGGAGGTTGTAGGTCATTACGGTAATGGAGCCGTTACCCTCCGATGCCGAGGTGACACCGCGGTCTGGACCAAGGTTGGATGGGTTGCTAATTCCTCTGGAAAAGACCGTTCCACCGTGCAGCAGGCCAACCAAAAGAAGCACGGCACCGAGAGTCCCCGCGATTCGTCCAGAATCAACCAGCCGGCGTCGGATCAAAGAGAAAACAAAAAGGAAAATCGCCGCCAGAACAAAGCCAATAGCGAGCCACGCACGCAGCGAGATGATCTGTGCCAAGGGAGTATCGAGCACCATAGTCGATACGACGGGCACGAGATCTGGGCGAACCGTCGCTACCGCTATTGCCCCCAAAATGGCGGCCACTACGCCCCATACGTATTTCATTGCGCCTCCTCAACTGACCCTCGATTGTACCGAGCTTGGGTGAATGCTCAATCGATGTGCCGAGGTGTTTCAGGCTTAGGGAATTGGTCTGCAAACTTCAGCTGAGCAGGGCCCAACGTCCCCTCGAAAATGAGGTAGATCCACAGACCAAATCCTCTAAAACAAGGGGGAATCGTTACGATTTGAAAGCCAATTAATGGCCGACGACGGGGTGCTTCAACGTCGAGTAACGATCATGGATATTCCTTGGCCTAGCAGGCAAAACGTGGTGTGTGACATCACAGAAAATGGGCCGGTTTCGGTACTGCATTCTTGGTCTTTGAGCTCTAATGTGAATCCGTGCTTAAGAGTCGTTGGTTTGCCCCAGTCATGGTGGTTATTTCTGCAGTTTCAGGTCATATCGGTGCCGCTATCGCGGTAGGTCTTTTTGCGACCCTTGAGACGGGTGCTGTGGCGTGGGGTCGTCTCCTCATTGCTGCTGTCATCATGCTCGCGTGGCGCCGACCCTGGCACCTTCTTACGTGGCAAGCGATCAAGCTTCCCGCAGCATTCGGTGTTGTGCTTGGCGGCACGGTCATGGCGTTCTACTACTCGATCGAACTGATCCCGCTCGGCGCTAGCATGGCCATCCAGTTCCTTGGCCCAATTTCGCTTGCGGTGTTCCTCGGCCGTGGCCTACGCACGATCTTTGCTGCCATGCTGGCGATCGGTGGTGTCTTCTGCATTTCGTGGATCGGAATCGATCTTTCTAGCCCCGGGGCCCTGCTCGGTATTGGCTTCGCCCTCCTCGGCGCATTCATTTGGGTCTCCTACATCATCCTCGGTGGAAAGATTGCTGCTTCCGGCAATGGCCTCGATGGCTTGGCGGTGGCACTTGGCTTTGCTGCACTCTTCTACATTCCTTTTGCAGGAGCCGATCTTCCCCGACTCTTCACGAGCCCTTCCCTTCTCATCACGCTCGTCGCTGTCGCAATCCTCAGCAGCGTTCTTTCCTACGCGATTGACCAGATCGTACTTCCAAAGATCCTGGCTTCTACCTACTCGCTCCTCACAGCCCTTTCCCCCGCGACATCACTCGTGGTCGGCGTCTTCATGCTCGGCCAGATTCCATCCATGGGAGAGCTCGTGGGCCTCATCTGCATCTCTATCGCGGTCGTTCTCGCGACGAAGCCCGCTGACGCGCCCGAGACCGCCGAAGTTCCCACCATTGCGGGCACCACGACCGAAGATGGACGCCTCGTTGAGCTCAAGCCTTCCGACGAGATCGTAGATGCCGACGACGTGTTGACCGCCGATGTTCTTACCCCCGGCCACAGCGACGTCGTTCGCAAGACCCGCATGGGCATGCCTCACCTTCCGATGCGTCCGGTTCGGTCTGCCGCGAGGCTGCGTGCCGGTGCTCGCCAGCGCTCACTCGCACGTCGTCGTTCACACGCCCATCAGATGCAGCGTGCGCCAAAGTCCGCTTCTCAGCGCACAAGTAAGCGCCAGCTCGCCGGGAAGATCTGATCGGCACCTCAGCGTACTTCGCAGTGGTGATGGGTGTAGCTCGCGGTGGCGTAGCTTGCGCTGCCGGTGGGTATAGCGTTGCCGTTCGGCG
>CAYOEJ010000003.1:0-20330 GCA_964403015.1 uncultured Arcanobacterium sp. | reverse complement strand
GTGGGTTGTGTTGGCGGTGGGCGCTGCCGTTGGGTGTGGGTTGTGTTGGCATAGTTGCGCTGCCGGTGGGTGTAGCTCGCGGTAACGGCGGGATAGATGCGTATGATCCGTCAGGCTATCGCCCTAGGAATGCGCCTGTAGCGCGGATTTCTAGCTTTTATCAATAGACCTGTTGAGGTTTCTTCCCAGGTATTCCAGATCTGCCCATACCCAAGTCGAACCGTCTCACGACCGGTCATCATCGAACTAAAATCGCGTGTGCGATCGATTTGATAATCGCGTTCCGTAGAGTGGTGCGCCCTACTGTCGCACTCGATGATCAAAGAGTTTCCGACGACCAGATCAACCCTTCCCACGCCCGGTATGTATACCTGGGGGAACACTGGAATCCGATGTCGTTGGAGAAAGTACCTTACTCTAGTTTCACTTCCCGACTGAGCGGAGGGTGCGAAAAACCGAAGCTGATGCTGTTTACGCTTCGGGACTAGACCTATAAGCTCACGCGCCTCAGCCACAGGAATTTTTCCGAGATTAACGGCTGACTCCAAGACCACCAGACCTGTTTCAGCGTCGTGGAATAACAGAACTTGATGGAGGCACTCTCTCAGCGTTGCCAATGGGCCGGGAGTTGACGTCCTGCAACGATGCAATTGGCCGGTCAGTTCGGGAATCCCACCCCGCTTCGTGGGAATGATGAGATGATCGCCTTCGAGGGGAGGAACCCAAATCCCGTGCTTCTGACATCCACTAAGGCACCCAATTTGGAGTCCAGCTCGCTGTGCACGTATGGCTAAAGGGTCTGCAGTACCATCCGCAAACCAACCTCGTTTAATTCTTGTTAACTGACCCGACTCGATCAGCCGACGAACCGAGTATCGACTCGGGTAGCCCATCTTGGCTAGATCTTGTAATGAATAGATGCCCTCCACACGTCACATTCTCGCCACTTAGGCGTCCACGCGCGTTCCTCGGTGCAGACTCGGTGGATATAGCTGGTCCATCTGGAGATCTGTGTATAAAGCCTCAAATTCCCAGCCTTCAGGTGCCAATTATCGCCTCCGTGAGCAGAGATTTGGGCGCCTAAGCGCTCAGGTGTTACATATCTGCGGTGTTTGGAACAGGCAATCGCCCTCACCCTACTGGTCTAGGCGGCCAGTTGTTACGTATCTGCGCTGATTCCGACAAGAAACACCGAAAAAGTCGATTCTTCTGCAAGAACAGCGCAGAAATGACACAAAGTCCGATCAAAGACAGGGAAAAGACAGAGGAATCCGCTCAATTCTCCAGATAGAGCACGACCTCGCCCGAAGCCAGAGACTCTTGCACATCGATGACGCGCTGATTGCTTGATCCCCGGAAGGCTAGGTCCGAGCGGTAGAGAGCCTGAATGAAAGGCCCGTCAACAATCACGTCACAGAGCTCTAGAAGCTCCCGCTTATCCGGCGTTTCGTCGAGGAGGTCTTCGAATAGGTAGCCCGTCCACGCCCACACTGTCTTTTCAGCGCCGAGCTCCTCGCGCATGCGCCTGCACAGTCCGGTCAAGACTGGCGTGTTAAGGAAAGGTTCGCCGCCAAGGAGCGTCAGGCCCGCAACATAGGGCTGCGCAAGATCTGCCAAAATTCGCTCTTCAAGCTCAGCCGTATATGGCGTTCCGTATCTGAAGGACTGCGCGGCTTTGTTGTAGCAGCCTGGGCATTTGAATGGGCACCCGGATACGTAGATTGAACATCGCACGCCCTCCCCGTCAACAAAGTTGAACGGCTTGTAGTCCGCGATAAAACCGCGCGACAGCACGCGCCCATCCCACTCAGCTCGGGTGGGCAGCGTAATGCCGTGCACATCCTTCGTGGTCATGTGGCACCAGGGCCCTGTCGTTAAAGCTCGATCTCATCCATGTGCTTGACGCGCTGCGAGATCTCGACGTGACGACCATGAACCATCGGACGCTTCTGAGGGTTACCGAGGTAGCCGCAGGTCCGCTTCACTACGTCACAGGTTTTGGGATCCGTGTTACCACAGTCGGGGCAGGCGAAACCTTCCTCGGTCGGCTTGAATTCCCCGTCGAAACCGCACTCGTAGCAGTGGTCGATCGGTGTATTGGTTCCAAGATAGGCCACGCGATCGTAGGCGTAGTCCCACACGGTCTCGAGAGCCTTCTTGTTGTGCGTGAGCTTGGGGTACTCGCAGTAGTGAATGAATCCACCCTTGGTGTAGTACGCGTATTCAGCCTCGAAGTCGATCTTCTCGAACGGAGTGATCTTCTTGCGGACGTCGTAGTGGAAGGAATTCGTGTAGTAATCCTTGTCCGTCACATCCTTGATCGCACCAAACTTTTCGCGGTCAATACGGCAGAAGCGATCGGTCAGAGACTCGGACGGCGTGGCATACACCGAGAACCAGTACGGATGGGCACCGCGCCACTCCTCCGCGTACTCATTCATCTTCCGAACAATATCGAGTGTAAATTCCTTGGCCTCCGGGTTATTCTCCCAGTTCGGCCCAAAGAACAGCGTCGCAGCCTCGTACAAACCGATGTACCCGATCGACGCCGTGGCGCGATGCCCCCGGAAGAAGTCCTTAACATCTGTGTCCTCATCGCCAGCACGCTTTTGGAAAGCACCATACTTATACAAAATCGGAGCGTTCGCGGGCGTTGCCTCCTCGCATCGCCGGATACGGAAGAGGAGCGCTTCGCGAACCAACGTCATCCGCTCACCTAGAAGATCCCAGAACTTATCCATGTCGCCTCGCGCCTCAATGGCGATGCGCGGAACATTCAGCGTGACGACACCCAGGTTGTTTCGACCAGCATTCACAGCCTCGCCAGTCTCAGGATCTTCCCACTTGGGAAGGAATGAGCGACAACCCATGGGCACCTTGTAGTCGCCTTCGATCTCCGTGAGCTTGTCGTACGAAATGACATCGGGGTACATGCGCTTGGTGGAGCACTCAAGCGCAAGCTGCTTGATGTCGTAGTTCGGATCCGCTTCCTCGAGGTTGACCCCACGACGCAATCCGAACACAAGCTTCGGGAAGATGGCCGTGTGCTTATCTTTGCCAATACCTCCGATGCGCACGTTCAAAATCGCCATCTGAATTTCGCGTTCCAGCACCCCAGTACCGAGGCCAAAGCCAAGCGTGACGAACGGCGTCTGACCGTTCGAGGAGTACAGGGTGTTGATTTCATACTCGAGCGACTGCATGGCGTCGTAGATGTCCTTGCGCGTTTTGGCCATGGCGTAGGCCTCGCGCTTATCCTCCGTCACCCATTCCTCGGCGTCGCGCATGTGCTTGTCATAGTTAATCTGCGCATACGGCGCCAAGACCTCATCAGTTCGGTCCACCGAGCAGCCGCCGTACTGCGAGGAGGCAACGTTGGCGATAATCTGCGCGATCTGAGCGGTGGCGGTGTTGATTGACCGCGGTGATTCCACGCGCGCATTGCCGATCTGGAACCCACCCTTGAGCATGCCTTCGATATCAATGAGGCAGCAGTTGGTCATGGGCTGGAAGGGGTTGTAGTCAAGATCGTGGAAGTGAATGTCACCTTTGATGTGAGCGTTGGCGACGTGACGCGGGAGAAGGTGCTTGAGCGCGTATGCCTTTGCCACTGAACCCGCGGTGAGGTCGCGCTGCGTGTTAAACACCGTGGCATCCTTGTTGGCATTTTCATTCACCACGGACTTATCCCGCTGAAGCAACTTACCCACGGAATGCTGAATATCCATGGCCTGTTCGCGGGCCTGATCCCGGTCGTGCCTGTACTCAATGTAGGCGCGCGCAACCTCCGGGTAGTCAGACTTCATGAGGCGGTCCTCCACCTCACGCTGGATCATCGGAATGTCCAGCTCCGCTTCTGGAAGAGACCCGACGACGTCGGCAGTCGCCTTCTCAACGAACGCCGAGTCCTCGTATCCACACTCGCGGAATGCGGACTCGATCGCGCGGTAGATCTTGGTCGCGTCGAAGGGAACCGTGCGACCGTCACGCTTTAGCACGGTGGCTCCGTGCGCGTGCTTTCCGACAGTAACGTCATTTTCTACTAATAACGACATCTTGTGCTCCCTTCATTGTGAAAACACTAGATATAGTAGTACGAACGAATTACATCCGTGTCATCTTTTGGTCCCACATCCGATTTTCCCACTCATCACCGACACCTTTTCCCGACCTGCTGCGCATAAGAATTTTTCACGAAATTTGTTTAATGGGCGTGCCCGGAGTGTCGATGGAATCGGTCAAGATTGGAGCCAAACCGTCACCCATCAGAGACCAAGATTGGAGCCAACCGGTTACCCATCAGAGGTCAAGATTGGGGCCAACCTCGTGGTCGTGAAAGAATGGAGACGATGTCAAGAAATCGCCATAGCAACCGCAGGTCGGGCCCGCGACCTTTCACACCCCAGGTTCTCGAGCACCGCCGCTCAGTGGTTCCTGAGATCACCTATCCCGAACAGCTTCCCGTCTCAGCTCGCCGCGAGGACATCAAAGAGGCCATCGCGAACAACCAAGTGGTGATCGTTGCCGGCGAGACCGGCTCGGGAAAAACCACGCAGCTGCCCAAGATATGCCTTGAACTCGGCCGGGGCGTTCACGGCCTCATCGGCCACACGCAGCCACGCCGAATTGCTGCACGCTCGGTTGCCGAACGCATCTGCGACGAACTAGGCGTCAAGCTTGGCGGGGCGATCGGCTATCAGGTCCGATTCACCGAGGAGGTCTCGCGCGATACGCTCGTCAAACTCATGACGGACGGAATCTTGCTCGCCGAGATCCAAAGCGATCCAGACCTGCGCCGGTACGACACGATCATTATCGACGAAGCCCACGAGCGCTCCCTCAACATCGACTTCCTCCTTGGCTACCTCGCCCGCCTCCTCCCCCGACGTCCCGATCTCAAACTCATCATCACCTCCGCCACAATCGACTCCGCTCGCTTCGCCGAGCACTTCGGCCAGCACATGCACGGCGGCTATCCCGGCGCAGTCGCTCCGATCATCGAGGTTTCCGGCCGCACCTATCCAGTTGAAATCCGCTACCGTCCCCTTTACGACGACGGCGCTACCGACGCCGGTTCCCCCGTTCGCCGCGACCCCAGCTACGCGAGTGGTACCGACGCGAGCGCGACTCACTCACGGCAAGCATCCCATAATCCCGAACGTCTCTCGCGGGAAGAAGCTAAGGATCAAATCTCTGGAATCATCGATGCCGCCGAGGAACTTTTTGCCGAAGGGCCCGGGGATATCCTTGTCTTCCTTTCTGGCGAGGGTGAGATCCGCGATACCCAAAAGGCATTCGCCGACGAACTCGGGGCGCGCTACATCGAGCCGGGCGGTTCGTCGTCGGTGCCGGGAGCAGTCGAAGTTCTACCACTTTTTGCGCGACTCACGGCAGCAGAGCAGCACCGGATTTTTCAAGCGCACAACCACCGCAGGATCGTCCTTGCTACCAACATCGCAGAGACGTCGTTGACCGTTCCAGGCATCCGATACGTGATCGATCCGGGTACCGCGCGCATATCCCGCTATTCAAACAAGACCAAGGTACAGCGGCTGCCGATCGAGCCGGTTTCGCAGGCGTCCGCAAACCAGCGCGCTGGCCGATGTGGTCGCGTGGCCGATGGCATTGCTATTCGCCTCTATTCTGAAGAGGACTTCGCCTCACGCGAGGAGTTCACGGAACCTGAGATCCAGCGGACGTCGCTGGCATCCGTCATCTTGCAAATGGCGTCCCTAGGCCTAGGAACGGTAGCGGAGTTCCCCTTCATCGACCCACCCGACCTGCGTGCAGTTCGTGCCGGTGTTCAACTTCTTGAAGAGATTGGCGCGCTCGAGCCAGATACGCGAACGCCTATCCTCACCAAGATAGGTAGCCAACTCGCGCGCCTCCCCATCGATCCGCGCCTAGGCCGCATGCTTCTCGCAGCAGCAGACAACGGCTGCGCCTCGGAGGTACTCGTTCTGGTGGCAGCCATGTCCGTCCAAGATGTTCGCGAGCGCCCAGCCGAGTTCCGCGCCCAAGCCGACCAGCTTCATGCGCGCTTCACCGAGCCAACCTCGGACTTCCTTGCCTACCTCAACCTCTGGCGATACTTGCGTACGCAACAGCGTGAGCTTTCCGGGTCTGCGTTCCGCCGGATGTGTCGCTCCGAGTACCTCAACTGGCTGCGTTTTCGGGAATGGCAAGACGTCGTCGCTCAGCTCCGCGAGCTCGCAAAACCCCTCGGTCTGAAACTCCGCCCGATCAAACTTCCGTCACACAGTCAGCTCCGTGAGGCTGCCGAGGATGGCAAGGACAACTCTCACCATCAGGATGTCGCGCACGCCGTCAAAACCGTTGGGAAATCATCGGATTCCCCCGCCGCGGATGCCATTCATCGCTCGCTTCTGGTCGGCTTGCTATCCAACCTCGGCAATTGGGATGAGCGTAAGCGCGACTATCAGGGGGCTCGTGGCACCCACTTCGTGATCTGGCCCGGCTCGGGCCTTCACCGACGCACGCCCGAATGGGTGATGGCCGCCGAACTTGTAGAAACGTCACGCCTGTTTGCCCGCACGGTAGCCAAGATCAATCCAGACTGGGTTGAGGTTGCCGGCCGCCACCTCATTAAGAAGAGCTACTCCGAACCGTTTTGGTCCACGCGCCAAGGCGCTGCGATGGTTCACGAGAAAATCACGCTCTACGGGCTCACTGTGGTAGCCGACCGCCACGTACTGCTATCAAAGATTGGCACCCCAACGTCGAAGGAGCTCGCTCGGGAACTCTTTATTCGCCACGGCTTGGTCGAAAACCAGTGGCGGATGCACCACAAGTTCGTTAAGCACAACAAGCAGGCGCTGAGCGACGCCCACGAAGTTGAAGAACGCCTGCGCACACTTGGCATCGTTGCCGACGACGGTGCCCAATTCACCTTCTTCGATGAGCGGGTACCCGATCACATCGTCTCGGGCCGCCACTTCGACTCGTGGTGGAAGAAGGAACAAAAGAAGAATCCCGAGCTGCTGAACTTCACCCGCGAATTCCTTCTAGGTGAAACCGACGCATCCGACGCCGAATTCCCCACCGAGTGGGTTCAGGGCGACATCACGTTGCCGATCGAGTATCACTTCGTGCCTGGCAAGCACTCCGACGGCCTCACGATCGACGTTCCGGTGACCCTTCTCCCTCGTCTCACCGACGACGGTTTCGACTGGCTCGTTCCCGGCATGCTCGAGGAACTCACGGTCTCCACGATTCGCGCGCTACCCAAGCGTATTCGTCGCAATCTTGTGCCTGCCCCTGACGTTGCCCGCGAGATTGTCGCTCGCCTACCCGAGTGGGACGCGGTGGCTCACGGTACCCCCGGCGCACCATCTTTCCGCGAAGCGTTCACGACGGCGGTGCGAGACCTGCGCCAGATTGATATCGACGACGAAGCGTGGGCTGAAGTCGCGCTTCCGTCCCACTTAGAAATCACTTTCCGAGTGCGATCCGAACGCGGTGCCGTGCTGGATCAAGGACCATCGCTGACGGAGCTTCAACGCTCCCTAGCTCCGCAAACCAGAAGCGCAGTTGAGTCGGTGGTCAAGGGTGCGGTTGCCCGCGCGCTGGAAGAAGCTCGCGAGCAGATCGTGGCAGATACGAAGCGAGCTGACGCAGCCGCGCGTCGCGACACCGCCGCAAAACACGAGAAGGAGCGCGCCGGGTTGGCCGCAAAGACCTCGGCGCAGACGCTTGCTGCCGGCGTCGACAACCTGACAACGTGGCCGGACCTCAAAGACAAAACGATGCCCGTCGTCGTCGAAACTACCGGTCCTCACGACATGGTGGTGCGCGGATATCCGGCACTTGTTGAAGTGGCGGGTAAGGGTAAGCCGACCGTGGCGCTTCGCGTGCTCGCCGAGCCAGCCGAGCAGGTGCGAGATCACCGAAAGGGGATTATTCGCCTCGTGGCCGGCGAGGTTGCCTTGCCGGAGGCTCGGGTAAGTAGTCGGTGGACGGGAACGGAGTCGCTGACGTTGGCGGCGTCGCCGTATAAGTCGACACCGGCACTCGTAACCGACCTCCAGTTAGCGGCCGTGCGGAACCTCGCCGACGCGTGGGGCAAGCAAAACAAAACTCCGATTGGCCGGATTCGAAAGGCGGATGAGTACGAAGCGCTGCGCGGATTCGTCCGTGACCGTCTCGAAGATGAGGTGTACCGGGTAGCAAAGATCGTGGTCCGCGTGCTCGGCGCGTGGGGCGAGGTAGAGGCCAAGGTCAAGGCGCACTCCTCTCTGGCGCTTATCAATACCGTCACCGACGTGCGCGATCAGATTTCAGAACTCATCTTCGATGGGTTTGTCTCCGCAACCCCGGACGCCTACCTTGCTCACCTGCCTCGTTACCTCCAAGCCGCCGGACTTCGAATCGATAAGGCGGCGGTCAACCCTGCCGCGGACGATGCTCTTGGTTGGCAAGTTGCCGACGTGGAGGATCTGGTGGATAGCGAGCGCGAGGAGTTCGCCCGCAGTGCATACGACCCGCAGCGAGCAGCCGTGCTACTACAGGCGCGATGGATGATCGAGGAGCTGCGCGTATCGCTGTTTGCTCAACAGCTTGGCACGCCTACGAAGGTGTCCCCGCAAAGAATTCGCAAGTTGCTAGGATAACCGGCGCGTTGCCACGCTCCCGTTACCGCGAACACGCTCGTTTATTGCGAAGCTATATGCGCCACACACCTGTTAGTTGACCGCGAGCCTTTACGCCCGCCCACCTGTTCGTTGACCAAGAGGCTTTATGCGCCGCGCACCCGCAGACATCACGTAAACATCGCCGCTGTGCCACATCCCACCACACAAAAGGTTGCATAACTATACACCTGTGCGCATATACTGATCTGGCTACATTAACCACGACCGGAGCGTATCGACTTTCGTGCGTGAAAAGGAGAAACCATGCGCCACTCAAAGCTCATCATTGCGGGAACGGCGCTCGCGCTGTCACTGGCGGCCTGCGGGTCTGACGATGCAGACACGGACGGCTCGGAAACTACTCAAGGCGGCCCAAACGTCGGAGAGATTACGGCAACGGATCTATCCGATCTCGAGGAAGTCGCCGAAATCGCCGAGCTGGTTCCAGACTCCATTAAGTCGGACGGCAAGCTCGTCGTAGGCGCAAACATCTTCTACGCCCCGGCAGAGTTTTACGCGGCCGACGGCGTGACCCCGCAGGGCTACGACATCGATTTAGCCAACTCACTAGCCAAGGTGATGGGCCTCGAGGCTGACATTCAGCAGTCCGAGTTCGCCTCTATTATCCCCGCTATCGGCACCAAGTACGAGATCGGCATCTCCAACTTCACCATCACCGCCGAACGCCAAAATACCGTCAACATGATCCAATACTTTGAACTCGGATCAGGATGGGGCGTACCCGCTGGAAACGACTCTGGATTCGATCCTGCCGACATCTGCGGTTCAACGATTGGCGTTCAGACCGGCACGTACCAGGACGAGATCCTGACGACGAAGAACCAAGAAGAATGCGCCGACAACCCGATTCAGATTCAGAAGCAAGATGAGCAGTCGCGTATCACTCTTGCCGCCTCGAACGGGCAGATCGATGCCATGTACGCCGACTCCTCGGTGGTCGACTACGCCGTATCCATTACCGACGGACAGATCGAGTCGGTTGGCGAGGTTGAGGACCTGAGCGGCGTGGGCATTGTGCTCCCGCAGGACGACGAGTGGACCGAGGCAACACGTGCGGCTACTCAGTACCTGATGGATGAGGGCTACATGGACAAGATCTTCGAAACTTGGGGCATCACCGAAGGTGTATCGACCGAGGCTGTGCTTAACCCAGCGGAAGGCTAATCATGAACAACACTGCGGACAAGATCGACCACCCGGAGGTCATCAACGCAGTACCCGTTAGGCACTACGGCCGCTGGATTTCGGCGGCCGTAGTTGCGGTGATCGTCGTAATGATCGCCAACGCGCTGATCACGAACCCCAAATGGGAATGGCCGATAGTTTTCGACACCCTATTTAAACCACAGATCCTCCGCGCGGTTCTATGGACGCTGGCCCTTACGGTCGGCGCAATGGTTCTGGGAATCATCATGGCAGTCACCATGGCCATCATGCGTCGCTCTGACAACCCGATTCTGCGCGGCGTTGCAACGGTCTACATTTGGTTTTTCCGCGGCACGCCGATCTACACCCAGCTCATCTTCTGGGGCCTGATCGGCACGCTCTATCAAACGATCACGGTTGGCATTCCGTGGACCGGCGTTGACTTCTTCTCCTTCGAACCCGATCGACTGACGAGCAATCTTCAGCACACGATGTTTATCTACGCCGTGCTAGGTCTGGGACTGAACGAAGGCGCCTACCTCTCGGAAATCGTCCGCACGGGCCTGAACTCGGTGGATGCGGGCCAAGAAGAAGCGGCCAAGGCCCTCGGCATGTCCAAGGGACAGATCCTGCGCCGCATCATCCTTCCGCAGGCCATGCGTGTGATCGTGCCACCCACCGGCAACGAGACAATCTCGATGATGAAGACCACCTCGCTCGTATCCGCCGTTCCCTTCACTCTCGATCTCACCTACACCACGAACGCCATGGGCTTCTCGAGCTTCAAACCGATCCCGTTCCTCCTTGTTGCGGCCCTGTGGTACTTGGTCATCACCTCGATCCTCATGGTTGGCCAGCACTACATTGAGACCCACTACGGCAAGGGCGTACAAAGCACCGGCCCCACGACAACGGGATCCCGGCGTCGTCGAAGGAAGCTGCGCACCTCCCGCCAGCAGGCAATCGCCCAAGCGGGAACCACGCGCGAAGATCCGCTTCTGGGACACGTTGGCTAAGGACTGTTATGACTCAACCCATGGTTTCAGTGAACAACGTTCACAAGTTTTTCGGTGATCTCCACGTGCTTCGCGGGGTCTCGTTTGATGTGCCGACCGGAACGGTTTCTACCATTCTTGGCCCGTCCGGCTCTGGAAAATCCACGATCCTGCGCTGCATCAACATGCTCGAAAGCATTCAGGCTGGCCGCATTTACGTCGAAGGCGATCTCATGGGGTACGACGATCGCGACGGCAAGCTCTACGAACTGAATCACAAGCAGATCGCCAAGCAGCGCTCCGAAATCGGGATGGTATTCCAGCGATTCAACCTCTTCCCGCACATGACGGCCCTTCATAATGTCATGGAGGCGCCCATTCAGGTTCGCGGGCTATCGAAGGCCGAAGCGAAGGAACGAGCGATTGCCCAGCTTGATCGCGTGGGACTTGCCGATCGTATGGACCACTACCCCGCCGAGCTTTCCGGCGGTCAGCAGCAGCGCGTCGCCATCGCACGTGCGCTGGCGATGGAGCCGTCACTCATGCTGTTTGACGAACCGACTTCCGCGCTCGACCCGGAGCTCGTCGGCGAAGTCTTGAACGTCATGCAGGACTTGGCCAGTAGCGGCATGACCATGATCGTGGTGACCCACGAGGTGGGCTTCGCACGCGAAGTGTCCGACCAAGTCATCCTCATGGACGAAGGCAAGATCGTCGAATCGGGTACCCCCACCGACGTCTTCGATAATCCCACCCACCCGCGCACAATCGAGTTCCTGTCAAAGGTGCTGTAGGGCAAGCACAGCTAGCGGCGGTGGCCTAAACAGCCCGCGTCAGACTGGCACGGTGGTCGAGATAGAATAGCTGGTCGACGACGCCGGGGCCAGCCGCGCTTCGTGCTCACCGTCGTCGGGGGTCACCGATTCCCCGCGAAAGAAAACATAGAGTCCGATGATGATGCCCGCCACCGCGGTGAGTGCGATAAGGCCGCCCAAAATCATCCACAGCCACGTGCGCCCGCGGGTGTTGATCTGCCGCATGACCTTGCGTGACTTGCGCTCGGGGTCCGGCGAGTAGGCCTTGCTACCTTTTCCGGTGGCAACGTACTCGGGCGGGTAAAACTCTTTGGAGTAGGGATCTGGCTGCTTGGTCATGGGTTCATTGCCAAAATAACAGTGAGCGCGTAGGCGAGTAGGCCGCCAAACGCGAGTCCCACCCACCACTGAATTGCCGACGAGCGCGGCTTGCGCTCAAGTGGACCACGGCGCATGGGCAGCGACTTGGCATTGTTGGAAAGCGTGCGAGGCCTCTTCGTCAGCTTTTCAAGGAGAGCTTCCTGCTCGGGCGTGACTTCGTCAATGTTGGTCAGCTCGCCCATGCCCGGCTCTACCTGAAGAAGCGGGAGCAGGGTGCCGGCAGGCGGATCTTCGACCTCCGTGCGTTGATTTAGTTCGCGGATGAGGATGACGGAGCGGAACGAGTCGTTGCCGTCCACCGGCATTGCAACAACGGGAACAAGCAAGCCCCTGTTGCCACCGGAACGCACGTATCGAAGGTAGGACGACTCGGAGGTGGCCAACGTTCGGGCGACAACCGGGACGGGGTCGCCGTTGGTCTTGGGCTGAACTACCTGCCACACGAAATACAGGATGATTGCGTACACGACCAGCGGAAGCAGCATCACGGCGAGGTCGATGATCGACAGTTCCACCAGGTACACGACGATGCCGAAGAGCGATCCAAAAATGGAACCGATCGCCATGGCCGTCAACACGCGGCGGGCAATATCAATTCCTCTGTTTGCCGGGATCGCGCCAGCTTCACCGATTCGTGTTACGAGGTCCGTATGCGAGGACAAGGTATTCTCCTTAGGTTTCTCTCCCTATGCTAACGGAGCACCGGCGTCGTCGAGTTGATGATGTGGCACACTGCAATCCACGAATCGCGACGCGCGCCCACGGTTGATGCGCTCGGGCCGTAACCGATGAGGTGGATGCGCGGATCGCCCGCCACGTGGGTTCCCTCCATTTTGACGCCGCCCATGGGTGTTCGCAGACGAAGAGGCGCGAGATGGCGCAGTTCGGGGCGGAATCCAGTAGCCCAGATAATCGAATCAAGTTCGACGAACGTCTCGCCCCAGACTGCCCCGTGAGCTTCGAGTCGGTCGAACATCGGCTTGCGGTCGAGGAGTCCACGCTTTTGCATATCGCGGATCTTGGGCGTGAGCGGAATACCGGTTTCGGCGACGACGGGCTGGAGCCTCAGACCCGCCTCAACTCGCGCTCGCACCCTGTTTTCGACGTCGCGCCCAATGTCTTCTGGCAGGGCCGTGCCGCCTCCCCACTCCCGCCAGCGCGGTGGAGTACGCGTCACCCAGTGAACCTTCTTGGCCACCTCGGACACTTCCGCAAGATGGTTGAGCGCGGATATGCCGCCGCCAACGATCATGACTCGCTGGCGCCAAAACCTCTCGGGGGTGGAATACCCCTGCGTGTGTAATTGGCTTCCTCTGAAGTTTTCGACGCCCGGGTAATAGGGCACAAACGGCCTGGTCCATGTTCCCGTGCAGTTGATGATGGCTCTTGCGATGTACGTTCCTGCCGAAGATTCGACGCGCAGTCTGCCATCTCCGTTCTCCTCGACGCTAAAGACGAGCACCGGGCGAAGAATCGGAAGGTCAAAAGCTTCTTCGTACTCCGTAAAGTACTCGGGTACAACCTCGGCCGCTTCATCTTGCGGGTCATGCGGGCCCACCGGCATTCCCGGCAGGTCAGCGATGTGGTTGACCGTCTCCATAGTGAGTGTGGGCCATCGGTGCTGCCATGCACCTCCGGGGCGCACCTCGGCATCGAGGACCAAGAATACGCCTCGTGGATCCTGGCTCTCCGTATATCCGGTAAAGCCGCGGCGAAGGAGTGCGTGAGCGGCCGCGAGGCCCGCTTGGCCAGCTCCAATCACGAGCACGTCCACGTCGTGTGGGGCTGAGTTAGCGGGACGCACGATGTCTGAGTTCGCCCAAGCTGGTTGAGTTCCCCTGGATGAGCCGGCGGGTCGATAAGCATCGTCATTGATGCGACTATTGCGACGCCATCGCGAACCACGCCAAGAGTTTTCCACCATGCTCATTTCTCTACGTTATCCCACAGCTGCGCTTCCGAAACTGGGTGACGATCTCAAAACTCTTAGGATGAAGCCATGAATCTTGAGGCAGTTGAAACTTTAGCGCGGACTCTCATGGACAGCCATGGTTTAGAGGGGTGGTCCCTCGGATTTGACCGCGCAAAGCGCAGAGCTGGTCGGGCCAACTTGGTAAAAAGGGAGATCTCGCTTTCACAGCCGCTCATGGAACTCTTCAACGAACACCAGGTGCGCAAGGTTGTTCTTCACGAAATTGCCCACGCACTCGTTGGCCCCGGCCACAACCACGATCGCGTATGGAAGCAGATGTGTGCCTCGATTGGAGGTGATCCGAAGGCGCGATACACCGACTGGCCGGACGTCGATCACCTATGGCACGGCGTATGCCCAGCCGGGCACACCCACCGGCGTCATCGCCGTCCGTCTGGAAAAACATCGTGCGCGCAATGTCACCCGGTATATACGGACAAGTTCAGGATAAATTGGCACAATAAACGCACCGGTGAGAGGTGCTGAAAGAGCACCGGTGAGAGGTGTTGAATGTCAATCCAGGAACCACAGGAGGAGCGCGTTGACGATCGCGCGCGCCCACCGGAGATCAAGATTCACCGGCGCCCCGGCCAAATCCGCCGCGATCGCGCAGAGGCTCGTACCGCGTTTACGATGCTCATCCCCTCGTTTATCGGCGTCGGGATCTTTCTCATCGTGCCGGTCTTCTTGGTTATCCTCATCTCGCTCACCAACTGGAATCTGATCTCATCACCGGAATTCGTGGGTATCGAGAATTACCGAAAGCTTGCGGGTAACGCTGGTTTTTGGAATTCGGTGCGCGTTACAGCGCTGTTTTCCGCCCTCGCCATACCCACCGCAATTATCACGGGTCTTCTCATTGCCGTTGGGCTGAACCGGAGACTGCCCGGCTCGGGATTCTTACAGCTTTGCTACGTCCTGCCATGGGTAGCAGCCCCACTCGCCCTCGGCATCGTATGGCAATGGCTCTTGGCTCCACGCGGCGGCTTGATCAATGAGCTTTTTGGGACGACGACGGCCTGGCTTTCCAACGAAACTACAGCACTTCCCGTGGTTGCCTTCGTTTATGTATGGCAAAACGTGGGCTACATTTCGCTGTTCTTCCTGGCTGGACTCCAAACAATTCCGGTGGCGATCTATGAGGCAGCGCGCCTAGATGGTGCCAACAGCTTGCGAATACTCTGGTCGATCACGCTGCCGCTGGTGAGACCCACGATGTTCTTCGTCACCGTCACCTCGTTCATCGCATCCTTCCAGGTCTTTGACTTGGTATATGGTCTCACCGACGGCAACCCCGGTTATCCCGGCGGTACAACGGACGTGATTGCCGCACGGATTTACACCAACGCGTTCGCATCCCCTCGCATAGGTGAAGCGAGTGCAATGGCGGTGATCCTCACGGCGGTCATTGTTTTCATAACCTTCCTCCAACAGCGCTACTTCTCTGGGCGCCTGACCTACGACATGAGCTGACCCATGGCACGTGAACAAACAATGGTCGGCCGTCAGCGTCGTCGTCCCCTGCAGTGGTGGGGAGCGACGTTATTGACGTATCTCCTCCTCATCGGTGGAGCAGTCATCACTCTCGTTCCCTTTGTTTTCTCGGTGTCCACGTCGCTTCGGACCGAGCGCCAGCTGATCGCTGACGGGCCACTATCATTGCCCAGCCCCATCACTTTCGATAACTATCAGCGACTCTTCACCGATTATGACTTCATCGTTCCTCTAGCGGTCACCATCCAGGTGGTACTCGTGATCGTCGTGGGGCAGTTTTTCAGCTCAATTCTGGCCGCCTATGCTTTTGCGCGATTGCGATTCCCGGGACGGGATCTAATTTTCTGGGCATACATTTCAACGCTGATGATCCCTGCGGTGGTCACACTGATTCCGCTCTTCTCCGTGATGTCCGAGCTTGGCTGGCGCAATACTTTTGCCGGCCTCGTGGTGCCGTTCATGCTGGGTTCGCCCTACGCCATCTTCCTGCTGCGGGAGAACTTCAGGGCCGTGCCTCAGGAAATTCTTGATGCCGCCACGATCGATGGCGCTGGCTTCTGGCGTCAGCTGTGGTCCGTCGTCTTGCCAATGAACAAGCCCATTTTGGTCACGCTCTTGCTCATCACCGTGGTCTCTCAGTGGAACAACTTTATGTGGCCATCAATTGTTGCACCGGCCAAGGAGTGGAACGTCTTAACCGTGGCCACCGCCGCGCTTCAGACTCAGTACTCGAGTAACTGGACCCTTGTCATGGCGGCAACAACCGTATCGATCCTGCCTCTGGTGATTCTCTTCGTGGCATTCCATAAGCAGATTGTCCGGTCCATCGGCATCAGCGGCCTGCGCTGATGGCTTACTGCGCGCGAGTTCGCTAAACACACTGGTAGACTTGAGAAACCACAAGCGGCAACGCAACTATAAGTTAGTTGAATTTTCAAGGGGTAACATGCGGCGCACACTACTGACCACGGGAGCAATCGTCACGACGCTAGGACTTGCACTCTCTGCGTGCTCACCGAGCGGCAACGACGGCGAGGAAACGCCCACAGCCACGGGTACGAACGGCAGCGAACCGCAGACCACCGTGACATTCCGACTCTGGGACGAAACCGCCGCTCCAGCCTACGAGGAATCGTTTGCCCTCTTTGAAGATGAGAACCCGGATATCGACGTCGACGTGGAGGTCGTCCCGTGGGGCACCTACTGGGAACAGCTCCCGCTCGACATTTCGTCCGAGCAGATGGCTGACATCTACTGGGTCAACTCGTCGAACTTTGCGCTTTATGCCGATAACGGCAACCTCATGAACATCACCGAAGAGCTCGGTGCGGACAACTCTGTATGGCAGCAGTCTGTAGTCGAGCTCTACACCCGTGATGGCAGCCTTTGGGGCGTCCCGCAGCTGTGGGATTCAATCGCCATGTTCTACAACAAGGACCTCGTCGAGGAAGCTGGCATTGACCCGTCTAGCCTCAAGTGGGTCCCGGGCGCTGGCGAGGGCGATACCGCTCTTGAAGCATTCCAAGCCCTGACAAAGGACGAGGCCGGAAACACGGCTGACTCGGCGGACTTCGATGCGTCTTCCACGGCCGTCTACGGATTCAACGCTCAGGCTGACCTGCAGGCGATCTACCTCGACTTCCTTGGATCAAACGGCGCTGAGTTCCAGGCTGAGGACGACTCGTTCAATTTCGCCACACCAGAAGGTGTCGAGGCGTTCGAGTACATCGTGGATCTGATCAACGAGCACCAGGTGGCTCCTCCGGCGTCGGTGACCAACACCAACGGTGACATCACGCGCGACATGTTCGTGCGTGGTGAGCTCGCCCTCTACCAGTCGGGCCCTTACAACCTCAAGAACATTGCTAATAACACGGACATCAACTGGGGCCTCGCACCCATGCTCGAAGGCCCGGAAGGTCGCGTGGGTGTCGTACACGGCGTGGTTGCGGTAGGTAATGAACAAACCAAGAATCGCGAAGAGACCATCCGCGTTCTCGAGTGGCTAGGCACCCCCGAAGGCCAGCTGCCCATCGCGAAGAACGGCATTTCGTTCCCGGGTGCCATCGAGGCGCAAGAAGCCTTCGTCAACTACTGGGCAGAGCAGGGTGTGGACGTCTCGGTATTCATTGAGGCTGCCTCTGGTGACACCATTCCGGCTCCGCGCGGTGCCGACGTCAACGCCGGCTCCAATGCCCTCACCCCTCCGCTGCTCGACGTGTTCCTTGGCTCAGTGCCCGTAGGTGAAGGGCTGAAGGCCGCGCAAGACGCCGGCAACTCCGCAATGGAGTAAAGCGTGCGCACAGCTATTGCCATCTCCGCAGCCTGTTTGACTCTTAGTCTCGCAGGCTGCGGAGATGACACTTCCGAAGAGCCAGAAACACCCGCGTCGGGCACGAGTTCAGTGCCCGAGTCGTGCGTCGATCCTCTCGCGGGGAACCCCGAGACTGTCAACGCTCGCGAGCTCGCTTTTTGCGAGGCCGAAGCCATTGCCGACATCGAGGGCTACGTGCAGATGGACTACTTCGATGGACGCCACGTCTCAACCTCACGGGTCAACATCAATCCCCTCGCGGTTGAAATCCGTTCGGATCCGGACAGCGAGAACGGGAACTGGGTGATCCTCGTTGCGGGCAAGGCCTACGTTCACCAAGAAGGCAACTGGGTCGAGGCACGCCGCGATTCTGACGACGAACATCTCGCTTACCAATCCACGCTGCCAGACCGCTTCGAAGCGCTGCTCAACCCCAATATTCGCGCAGCTGGCACCGACGCGACGCTCGAGTACACCGTCGTCGGCAATGAAACGGTCAATGGCTACGACACTACGGTTCTCTCACTGCTTGCCGACGACGGCTCCACCAGCGGCCAAGTGGTCGAAAACCGCGTGTATATCCGCGATGACTACGTCGTCGTCCGTTCGCAAACCACCAGCGAAGCCGCCGGCACGAAGCACGTACGGCTCAGCTCGGTGAAGGACATCGACGAACCGCAGGAGATCGTGAACCCGCTCTACGGCGAGAGCGGCGTAGACGGCTAAGACTGGCTACTCCTAGGCCCGCTGCTGCTTTAGCCATTCGACGATGCCATCCGCACCGGCTTCGACCGTAGCAAGAGTGTCATAGAATCCGTCGTGGCTGCCGTACCACGGGTCCGGAACATCAAGATCCCCGTCAGAGGTGTAGAAGTCGGCCGATCGCGAGCGCTTACCGGATCTTTCGGTACCGAACAGCGGCCCGCCGTCTCCGAAAGCGCCACTTGCTGAAACCTCTGTGGTCCCATCAAACTCGCGCCACAGACGGAGCTTGGACGTATCGATGCCTTCGCCCGCGAGCGTCGACCGCAGCGAATGAGCGTGACCCGTGGTCATGGCAAGTATGAGGTCCGCTTCGCGCAGCTCTTCGGCGCTCGAGCGGTGTGCACGGTGGTCGGAAGGAACCTCGTAGTTATGCTCGCGGAGCACTCTGGAGGCACGGCTATCGATCGGATTACCGGACTCCTCAGCCGAAACACCCGAGCTGGTTACTTCGACGTCGTCCATCCCGGCGTCACGCAACTTGTGGCGCAAAATGATCTCGCCCATCGGGGAGCGGCAAATGTTTCCTGTGCAAACAACATGGATTTTGTAGGTCATACGACCAGCCTACTAATCCCAAATTGATACTGTTGAGGTATCCGCTGCAGATTCGACCAAGGAGCTCACCATGACCCGCGTGCCACTGTCCATCTTGGACCTCGTACCCGTCGCCGAAGGCCGTTCTGTCAAGGAGGGCATCGAACGCTCGATGCGCGGCGCCGAGCTCGCCGACAAGCTGGGCTACGCCCGCTATTGGTTCGCCGAGCACCATAACACCGCGAACCTGGCCGCCTCCGCTACCTCCATCCTTATCGATCAGGCACTGACTCGCACCGAGCGAATCCGCGTGGGATCTGGCGGCGTGATGCTTCCGAACCACTCGCCTCTCGTGGTTGCGGAGACGTTCGGAACGCTCGCGAACATTCACGGCGATCGGATTGACCTTGGTCTCGGACGCGCACCTGGCACCGATCCCGTCACCGCACAGCTCCTTAATCGCACACCAGCCGACCCTCAGAGCTTTGCCACTGCCATCCATCACATGCAGGGCTGGTTTGGCGACTCTGGTCATCCAGATACCATCCCCGTGAGTTCCGGAGTATCTGCGGGGACCAACGTTCCGATGTGGGTTCTTGGGTCGACGACGAACGGCGCGTCGATCGCCGCACAGCTTGGCTTGCCTTTCTCGATCGCTTCCCATTTCGCGCCGGACCAGATGGAAGCGGCCATCGAGACCTACCGTTCGCAGTTCACAGACGACGTGGTCACCGCCCAGATCGATTCGCCCAAGGTGATGGTTGCCGTGAATGTGACCGTTGCGGACACCGACGAAGAGGCCGAGCACCTGTTCTCCACCCATCAGCAAATGATGCTGTCCGTGCGGACCGGCAAGCGCGTGGCCATGCAGCCGCCGCGAGCGCTACGGGAGTTCACTGACACCACGTCAAAGATCTTCATCGACAGCCTGCTGCGCGTGCGCGCTGTTGGCTCGCCAGAAACCGTGGTCGCTCAGCTTGAGAAGCTTCAGCGCCGCACGGGCGCCGACGAGTTCATCCTCAACTCCTACATCTACGACGACGATGCATGGCTGAAGAACCTCGACCTGCTCGCAAAGGCGTGGATATAGTTCGATGAGCACACACTTCTACACGGCTTCAACGCTCAACGGATTCTTGGCTACCGAAGATCACTCTTTGGAGTGGTTGTTCGCGCAAGACTTCGACATGGAAGGGCCGATGGCCTATCCAGCGTTCGTCGAAGGCATGGGCGCGCTGGTCA
>CAYOEJ010000002.1:61256-89103 GCA_964403015.1 uncultured Arcanobacterium sp. | reverse complement strand
CGCCGCGACGGTGACTGGATGGATAAACTCATCACCTCGCTCACGAAGGTGGTGCCAAAGGCGTGAAACAATGCGTAGTTCCAGCCAAAAGTTACGAAGAAACAGTTAATCTGAAAACAGATCGGGTCCAAACCCGCGAAATGAGCCAATTCTCAACGATGAAGGAATGGGTGGAGGTCTTATGAATCCGTATGTACCACTACTGGTCATGATTCTGATTGCCGCAGTGGTTGCTTTCGGCGGCCTCGGCGCCAGCGCCATCTTGGGCCCCAAGCGTAAGAACCGCGTGAAGGTCGCGAACTACGAATGTGGCTTGGAAGCAACCCCTACTGCCGGTGCGGCTGGTCGATTCCCGATCAAGTACTTCCTCACCGCCATGACCTTCATTATTTTCGATATCGAGGTCGTCTTCCTCTACCCGTGGGCCGTGACAGCGAACCAGTTGGGGATGGCAGGACTCGTAGCAATTTTGACGTTCGTCTTCCTGATCACCGTGCCGTTCGTTTACGAATGGCGTCGTGGCGGACTCGAATGGGAGTGAGGTAAATAAATGGGTATTGAAGAGAGCATTCCACAGGGAATCGGCCTCACCACCGTTGAGGCCGTTGCTGGTTGGGCGCAGGCGCGTTCGCCGTGGCCGGTCACGATGGGTCTGGCCTGCTGCGCTATCGAGATGATGGCGTTCGGTGCGGTTCGTTTCGACGCTTCGCGAATCGGCATGGAGGTCTTCCGCGCATCGCCGCGTCACGCGGACCTGATGCTGGTATCCGGACGCGTCAGCCAGAAGATGGCTCCAGTTGTCCGCAATATTTACGATCAGCTCGCCGACCCTAAGTGGGTTATCTCGATGGGCGTGTGCGCATCCTCCGGTGGCATGTTTAATAACTACGCCATCGTTCAGGGCATCGATCACATCGTGCCGGTCGATATCTACCTTCCAGGTTGTCCGCCACGTCCGGAGATGCTCATCAACGCAATCTTCGAGCTGCGCAACCAGTTGATGGAGAAGCGCCCGCTCGGCCAGGACCGTATCGATATGGCCCGCGCGGCCGAAGAAGCTGCACTTTCGGCAACCCCGATCGAAGATAAGAAGGGACTGCTCGCGTGACCGAATTCAACGATGGAGCACTCGCTCCGAAGTCCGCGCAGGACGCGGTGCCTAGTTCTGGACCCGAGGTTATTACCCGGCGTTCCGGCATGTGGGGAGTCAAAGACACCGGGGACACCACCGGATTTGGCGGCAACCAAGAGGTAGCAACCTTTGGTCTTCCCGCAAGCCGTCCTTACGGCGGATGGTTCGACGAGGTCGTAGACGTGATTATTGAACTCGCCGAGGCCGATGGGTTCTCCGAGTCAGACGTGATTGAGAAGGTCGTGGTCGAACACGGCCAACTGGTCATTTTCATCAAGCGTGAGCGCCTCCTCGATGTCGCGCGCTACCTGCGTGACGATCAGGATCTTCGATTCGAACTCACCCTTGGCGTGAGCGGCGTTCACTATCCAGAAGATAAGGGACGCGAGCTTCACGGCTTCTTCACCTTCTTCTCGATCACGCACAACCGCATGATCTCCCTCGAGGTGACATGCCCGGATGAAGATCCACACATGCCATCGATCGTCCCGGTATACCCCGGCGATGACTGGCCAGAGCGCGAGGCATATGACCTGCTCGGTATCGTCTTCGACGGTCACCCAGGCCTGACCCGCAGCGCCATGCCAGATGACTGGATCGGCCACCCTCAGCGCAAGGACTACCCGCTTGGCGGCATCCCCGTTGAATACAAGGGCGCCACCATTCCGCCACCGGACACTCGGAGGGAGTACAACTGATGTCGACTTCTATGCCACGCGCAACTGGCGCGATGAATGAAGAAGAAGCACGCGAATACGCAACCTTTGAAGCCGTAGGCGGCGACTGGGCAGAAATCGCCAAGGAAGCAGAAGAGCTCGGCGAGGAACACATCGTCGTCAACCTTGGCCCGGTTCACCCGTCCACCCACGGCGTGCTCCGTGTACAGGTTGAGCTCGACGGCGAGAACGTACGTAACGTTCTTGCTGCCACCGGCTTCTTGCATACCGGTATTGAAAAGAACATGGAGTACCGCACGTGGACTCAGGGTCTCGCGTTCTGTACCCGTATGGACTACGTGGCTCCAATCTTCCAAGAGGTTGCCTACTGCATGGCAATCGAGAAGCTTTTGGGAATCGAAGACCAGATTCCGGAGCGTGCTCAGGCCATCCGCATCCTGCTCATGGAGCTCACCCGAATCTCCTCGCACATCGTGGGCATCGGCTCCGGTGGTAACGAGCTCGGTGCAACCACCATGCTGACCCTCACCTTCCGTCTGCGCGAGGATATTCTGCGCATTCTTGAAGACATCACGGGCCTTCGTATGAACCACGAGTTCATTCGCCCCGGAGGTGTGCTTGAGGACCTTCCCGCGGGCGGTATCGACTACATCCGTGAACTGCTCCCCGGTGTCCGCAACACCATTTCGGAGATGCAGGATCTGACGATGCAGAACCCGATCTTCAAGCTCCGTCACGTCGATGTTGCAGTTTCTCCGCTGTCTTCGCTGATGGCACTATCGATGACCGGCCCGTCAATCCGCGCCGCCGGCGTGCCGTGGGATCTTCGCAAGACGCAGCCATACTGTGGCTACGAGAAGTACGAATTCGACGTGCCGGTTGCGGACAAGTGCGATGGGTACAACCGAATCGACGTCAAGTTCCGCGAATGCTACGAGTCGCTGCGCATCATTTACCAGGTTCTCGACGAGCTCGAGCAGCTCGAGGGTCAACCGGTCATGGTTGAAGACAAGAAGATCGCTTGGCCCGCGCGTATGTCCATCGGTTCAGACGGACAGGGCACCTCGCACGAGCACGTCAAGGAAATCATGACGGAATCCATGGAGTCCCTCATTCACCACTTCAAGTTGGTGACCGAAGGCTTCCGTGTTCCTGCGGGTCAGGTGTACCAGCTCATTGAGCACCCGAAGGGCGCCATGGGCGTTCATCTCGTATCTTCCGGCGGAACACGCCCGTACCGCGCACACTTCCGCGACCCCGGATTCAATAACCTCCAGTCGCTGGCGGTCATGTCAGAAGGCGGCTTGCTCGCGGACCTGATCATTGCCCTTGCTGCTGTTGACCCCGTTATGGGAGGAGTGGACCGCTGATGGCACAGAATTACGCACCAGAAGTTGAGGCTCGACTTCGCGCCGACGCCGAACAGGTTGTCAGCCGTTACCCGAACTCGCGTTCGGCAATTATGCCGCTGCTCCACCTTATCCAGTCCGAAGACGGCTTCTGCTCTCCGCGTGGCATCACGCTGGTTGCAGACGTGCTCGGACTTACCCGTGCGCAGGTGTCTGCGGTAGCCACGTTCTACAGCCAGTACCGTCGCCACCCCAACGGCGAATACAACGTTGGCGTGTGCACGAACGCGCTTTGCGCTGTGATGGGCGGCGACGTCATTTGGGAAGAACTGTCGAACTACGTGGGTGTAGGACACGACGAAACCACCGAAGACGGCAAGATCACGCTCGAGCAGCTCGAGTGTAACGCCGGGTGTGACTACGCACCTGTGGTGATGGTCAACTGGGAGTTCTTCGACAACCAGACCCCGTCGTCGGCGAGGCAAATCGTGGACGACATCCGTGCCGGCAACGATATTCACCCCACCCGCGGTGCAGCGAAGGTTCACACCTTCAAGGAGATCTCGCGCGTACTCGCTGGTTTTGAAGATGGACACGTGGATGAAGGACCCGCGGGCGGCGAAGCGTCGCTCGTTGGTCTGAAGATCGCACGTGAAAATAACTGGACTGCTCCGCAGCCCGTGGGAGAGGAGACCAAGTGACCGAGTATTCCGCACCGGACGTACTCACGCCGGTCCTCAGCGCCAATTGGGACCAGGAGCGTTCCTGGACACTCGACACCTACCGTGCCGGCGGTGGCTACAAAGCCATCGAAAAGGCGTGGGAGATTAACAAAGAAAAGGGTGCCATCACCAACTTCATCAAGGACTCCGGTCTTCGTGGTCGTGGTGGCGCAGGCTTCCCCACTGGCTTGAAGTGGTCCTTTCTTCCCCCGGAAGACGGCGGTCCGCGCTACCTCGTGGTAAACGCCGACGAATCTGAGCCGGGTACCTGTAAGGACATCCCATTCCTCATGGCAAACCCGCACCTCCTTATTGAAGGTATGGCGATCTGCCTCATGGCCATCGGCGGCCACCACGGATTCATTTACCTCCGTGGTGAGGTCGTCCACGTTTACCGTCGCCTGCTTGCCGCGGTGCGTGAGGCGAGGGAAGCCGGAATCATCGGTAAGGGCCTCGGTCCAAACGGTGATTACGACATCGATATCACCGTTCACGCCGGTGCGGGAGCCTACATCTGTGGCGAGGAAACCGCACTGCTCGATTCACTCGAGGGCTACCGTGGCCAGCCGCGCCTGAAGCCGCCGTTCCCGGCGGTCGAGGGCCTCTACGCACGCCCCACGGTCGTCAACAACGTCGAGTCCATTGCGTCCGTCCCCGGGATTATCAATAACGGCACCGAATGGTTCACCGCCATGGGCGCCGACACGAAGAACTCCCGCGGTCACGGCCTCTTCTCGCTCTCTGGTCACGTTCAGAAGCCAGGTCAGTACGAAGCTCCCTTCGGAATCACGATGCGTCAGCTCCTTGAGCTCGCAGGCGGTATTCGTGAGGGACACGAGCTGAAGTTCTTCGCCGTCGGTGGTTCGTCAGCTCCGCTGTTCACCCCCGATCACCTTGACGTCCCGCTCGGATACGAGGAAGTCGTTGAAGGCGGATCGATGCTCGCAACCCGTGCAATTCAGATCTTTGATGAGACGGTCTCGGTTGTCCGGGTCGTGTCTCGCTGGACTGACTTCTACCAGCACGAGTCCTGCGGCAAGTGCACCCCGTGCCGTGAAGGAACCTTCTGGATGCGCCAAATTATGCACCGCTTCGAAGCGGGCCTTGGCCGCGAAGAAGATATCGACCTCCTCTACGAGGTCGCCAACAACATTCAGGGACGCTCGTTCTGCGCGCTCGGCGATGCGGCAGCAACCCCGGTCAAGTCCGCCATCGATCTCTTCCGCGAAGAGTTCGAAGCTGCTTGTACCACGCCCATCAACGAGCAGTACCCGATTGAAAAGTCGGTTCTCTTCAGCGAGGTAGGTGTTTAAATGACAACGACAGAAACCAACGCTCCAGTTGAACAGGTAACGCTGAAGGTCGACGGCCAAGAGGTATCCGTACCCAAGGGCACCCTGATCATTCGCGCTGCCGAAGAAATTGGCGTTCACATTCCACGCTTCTGCGATCACCCACTGCTCAAGCCAGCGGCCGCCTGCCGCCAGTGCTTGGTTGAGGTGGCAACGCCGAACCGCGAGGGCGAGATTGCCAAGATGCCAAAGCCACAGCCAGCCTGTGCCGTTGAGGTATCGCCGAACATGGAGGTCTACACCTCCGAAACGTCCGAGGTGGCGAAGGTTGCTCAGCACGGAATCATGGAGTTCCTGCTCATCAACCACCCGCTCGATTGCCCGGTCTGTGACAAGGGCGGTGAGTGCCCCCTCCAGAACCAGGCGATGACGGACGGTCGCTCCACCTCGCGCTTCATCGACATCAAGCGCACCTACCCGAAGCCGATTGCCGTATCCGCCAACATCCTGCTCGACCGCGATCGCTGCATCCTGTGCCAACGCTGTACGCGATTCTCCACGCAGATTTCCGGCGATCCATTCATTCAGCTTCAGGGTCGCTCCGGTGGAACACCGGGCAACGCGGTCCACGGACTGCACGGCTCCCAGGTTGGAAACTTCGACGCCTCGATCTTGGACTTTGCCTCCGCTGACGGCTCCCATCAGGAGCCCGTCTTCGGTCAGCAGGCTGGCCCCGGCGGCGAAGTCTTCCCGGTAGTCGGATACGCCTCCGGCCCGGTGGAACCAACCGAGGTAGACGTGACCGGTGCTCCGTTCTCGTCCTACTTCTCCGGCAACGTCATTCAGATCTGCCCGGTTGGCGCCCTTACCTCGGCCTCCTACCGTTTCCGTGCCCGCCCATTCGACCTCGTTTCGGTACCTTCCGTGACCGAGCACGATGCTTCCGGATCGGCCATCCGCGTCGACTACCGCCGCGGCGTCGTCGTCCGTCGTCTTGCTCAGCAGGACATGGACGTCAACGAAGAGTGGATCACGGACAAGGATCGCTTTGCCTTCCGTTGGCAGGCTGGTCCGGACCGCTTGAAGTACCCACGTATTGCAGCTGAGCCCGAGGCCAACATCTCGTGGTTCGAAGCTCTCGAAACCGCAGCAAACGGTTTGAAGGCCGCTAAGGAAAAGGGCATCGGCGTTATCACCGGTGGTCGCCTCACGATCGAGGATTCCTACGCCTACTCGAAGTTTGCGCGAGTGGTTCTGGGTACCAATGACATCGACTTCCGCACCCGCAAGGGCAGCAAGGAAGAGGACCAGTTCCTCGCGGCCCGCGTGGCCAGTACAGAACTCGGCGTCACCTACCGCGACATCGAACACGCTGGTCACGTCCTGACTGTCGGCCTCGAGGCCGAGGACGAGATCGGTTCCGTCTTCCTTCGTCTTCGCAAGGGCGCACTGGACAAGACCACCACGGTCACCGTCATTTCCGCCTATCAGACGCTCGGCACCGGAAAGATGTTCGCGCGTTTCATTCCTGCAACTCCCGGCACGGAGGCAGAGGTTCTCGACGCTATCGCCGACGGCGGCGCGGAGAACTTTGGACAGACCTTCACCGATTTGCAGAACGACGACGCCGTGATCCTCGTTGGTGAACGCGCGGCTGACAGCCCGGGTGCACTGAGCGCGGCTATTCGCCTCGCTGAGCGTACCGGTGCCAAGCTTGCGTGGATCCCACGTCGTGCTGGCGACCGTGGCGCAGTGGACACGGGTGTTATGCCCAACCTGCTTCCTGGTGGTCGTCCCATTGCCGATCCGGCGGCCCGCGTCGATGCGGCTGCCGTTTGGGGCGTGGAGAATCTACCGGCAGAGAACGGTCGCAACACCGAAGAGATTCTTGCTGCGGCAGCGGCAGGAGAGCTCGGTGCGATCCTGCTTGGCGGCGTAGAACTCGATGACCTTCCCGCAGGTGCCGAAGAGGCTCTGAAGAACGTGTTCGTTGTGCAGCTCGAGGTCCGCGATACGCCGGCTACCGCACTTGCCGACGTCGTTCTGCCAGTTGCTCCGCCCGCAGAAAAGGGTGGCACATTCGTGAACTGGGAAGGCCGCCTTCGTCCATTTGGTCAGTCGATCGTCTCCAATGCAACGCCAGACCGCCGTGTTCTGCACGACCTGGCCGCAGAGTTCGACATCGATCTCGGACTCGCCACCCTCACTGACGTTGTCAATGAGATGGCCGAGCTCCGTAAATGGGATGGCGCTCGCGCCTCGGATCCGAATGAACCCGTTGCTCCGGCGCCGGCTATTGGTTCGGGTCAGGCAATCCTCGCATCGTGGAAGCTCATGCTCGACGCCGGTGCGTTGCAGAGCCACGAACCACACCTTGCACGTACCGCACGTCGCCCTGTAGCACTGCTTTCGCAGGCGACTGCCGACGCTTCGGGCATCGGCAAGTACATCAATATCAGCGGCCCGCGAGGCTCGCTGACTCTCGAAGCTGCCATCGTGGACATGCCGGAAGGCGTGGTCTGGGTACCGCAGAACTCGGAAGGTTGCCAGATCGCTTCGATCGGTAGCCGCGCGGGCGACGTCGTCGCCATCGCACAATCGGAGGTGACGAAGTGAATCCCGTGATCATGAACTCGGTGGCCGCGGATTTTTCGCAAGAAACCTGGTGGCTGGTAATCATCAAGGCCGTATTCATCGTGCTCTTCTTGATTTTCTCAGTGATCTTCGCGCTGTGGTTTGAGCGCAGGCTTCTCGCACGTATGCAGAACCGCCTAGGACCGAACACCGTTGGTCCGTTTGGTCTTGGTCAGTCATTCCCAGACGCACTGAAGCTCCTGTTGAAGGAAGACATCTGGCTCGCCGGTGCGGACAAGGTTGTGTACTTCCTTTCTCCGGTTATCTCGGCGCTGTGTGCATTCACGCTCATGGCCGTGATCCCACTGGGTCCGGAAGTTTCCATCTTCGGACACATGACTCCGCTGCAGCTGACCGATACGCCAGTAGCAATGCTCTTCGTTCTCGCCATTGCGGCGCTGGGCGAGTACGGCATGGTGCTCGGTGGTTGGTCCGCGAAGTCCACCCTCCCGCTCTACGGTTCGGTGCGTTCCGCAACACAGATGATCTCCTACGAACTCGCGCAGGGTCTGTCCCTCGTGACCGTATTCATCGTTGCCGCAACGATGTCGACGTCGGGAATCGTCGAGTCTCAGACGTCCCTGTGGAACGTCATCCTGTTGATGCCGGCATTCCTCGTGTTCCTCGTAACGATGTTTGGCGAAACCAACCGTTTGCCATTCGACCTTCCAGAAGCTGAAGGCGAGATCGTTGCAGGCCCGCACACCGAGTACTCCTCGATGAAGTTCGCTTGGTACTACCTGTCCGAGTACATCAACATGTTTAACGTGTCGATGGTTGCCGTGACTCTGTTCTTCGGCGGATGGCGCTCAGGCCCGATCGTGACCTGGATCTTCTCCCTGTGGGGTGGCGATCCAAACCAGGGTTGGTTCCCGATGCTCGTCTTCATCGTCAAGGTATGGATGTTCATCGCACTCTTCGTCTGGGTACGAGGAACGCTCCTGCGCTTCCGCTACGACCAGTTCATGAAGTTTGGCTGGAAGGGACTTATCCCTGCAGCACTCGTGTGGCTGACACTCGTTGGCATCGTGATTGGAATCGACTTCGTCTACCCAATCAACGTTCGCAACGTTCTCATCATCCTCTCCATCGGATTCTCACTCATCATGCTCATCTGGGCATTCGGTGACGACACGGTGAAGAAGACTCAGGCTGAGATCATTGCCGAGCGGGAGAGCCAAGAGTTCGATGGCTTCGAGAACGGTTACCCCGTTCCGCCGCTTCCCGGCCAACACCTACCGCCTTCGCCGCGCGCACAGCGCCGCCGGGCAACCACCGATTCTACCCTGACCCTTGAGGAGGCTGAGAATGTCTGAGAACACGAACGACAACGTTCAAGGTAAGCGTCAGCTCAAGCAGCCAGATAAGGCGCTGTACAGCCCAACCAAGAAGGGTCCGATCGGTCGCGCACTGGCGCCGGTAGCCGGCTTTGGTGTTACCTTCTCGACGATCTTCCGTCCAACCGTGACCGAGCAGTATCCGTTCAAGAAGGTGCCTACGCGCCCGCGCTACCACGGCATGCATCGCCTTAACCGCTACCCGGATGGGCTCGAGAAGTGCATCGGCTGTGAGTTGTGTGCTTGGGCATGCCCTGCCGACGCAATCTACGTTGAGGCCGCATCGAATACACCCGGTCAGCAGTACTCACCCGGTGAGCGCTACGGCCGCGTGTACCAAATCAACTACCTACGCTGCATCTTCTGCGCGTACTGCATCCAAGCGTGCCCCACTCGTGCGCTCACGATGTCTAACGAGTACGAGATCGCGGGCCAGACCCGCGAATCGATGATTTACGAAAAGCAGGATCTTCTCGTTCCGTTGGCGGAAGGCATGCTTGCTCCGCCGCACCCCATGGTTGCGGGAATGACTGACTCCGATTACTACAAGGGCGCAGTCACCGGCCCCACGGCCGAGCAGGTTGACTGGGTTCGTGAGAACCGTCCCGAAGATCCGACCCTCGACACCGCTCGCGTGGTTGAAACCGAAGGAGTGAAGCGCTAATGGCTCCAACACTCGACATCAGCTTGGGGGAGACCATTCTCTTCGCGGTGCTCGCGGTGAGCATGGTGGCTCTTGCCATCTTCGGTCTGCTGATCACCAAGAGGGCTGTTTACACCACAATCTCGGTCATCTTCATCATGGCCGGTCTTGCTATTTTGTACACCGCGCTCGAGGCTCCGTTTAACGGCGTCGTCCAGGTGGTCGTCTACACCGGCGCCATCTTGATGATGTTCCTCTTCGTACTCATGCTGATCGGCGTTGATTCGGCGGATTCCGGTCACGAAACATTGAAGGCCCAGCGGCCGATCGCTCTGCTTGGCGGTCTTGGAGTTGCGGCCATTCTTGGCGGAGTAGCGCTTGGCGCTGCATCTCCAGAAGCAGTGGGTATGGCTCAGGCCAACGCGGAAACCAACCCCGTTGCCATCGCGAAGATCATCTTTTCTAATCACATCCTTACCCTCGAACTAACCGGCACGCTGTTGATCGTTGCTGCTCTTGGAGCAATGACGCTCACGCATCGCGACCGCGTGAAGGATCGCGTGACTCAGGAGCAGCTCGCTCACCAAAAGATGCGCGACTTCATTACCACCGGGGCGCACCCGGGCAACAAGCCCAACCCCGGCGTCTACGCAGAATCGAACTCTTCCACCAACCCCGCGCTTACAGCTGGCGGACGTCCGGTGGAGATTTCAACGAACCGCGTTCTTCAGATTCGTGGCCAGGTTCGTACGGTCGGCGAGATTTCGCCCAAGACCGTCGAGCGCATTGCCTCGGGCGAGGGAATCGACGGTCCGTCAACCTACGGCAAGATCGGATTTGCAACTGTGACTGGTATGCCTGGCGAACAAGCCCCTGATCACGACAGCGCTCTGAAGCGTCTCGATGAAGTCGAAGGAAAGGCTAGCCCGAGCGAGCTCGAGGAAGCCGGTCCGGAAGACAAGGAAGTTCCTGACGCAAAGACACTTGAGCGTGAGGAATCCATCGAGCGCGAGCAGACCTCCAAGGACGAAGGGAAGGACAACTAATGGACCTGATGTTTTATGTGGTTCTCGCTGTCATTCTCTTTGTCATCGGTGGTGCCACGGTTCTGACGCGGAGGAACGGCGTTATCGCCCTTCTCGGCATCGAGCTCATGCTCAGTGCATGCAACCTCGTGTTCATCACGTTCTCGCGCATGCACGGCAACCTTGACGGGCAGGTCTTTGCCTTCTTCGTCATGGTTGTCGCTGCCGCGGAAGTTGTGGTTGGCCTTGCCATCATTGTGTCCGTATTCCGTACCCGTAGGTCGGCCTCGCTTGACGGCGCCAACCTCATGAGAAACTGATGGGAGTGGCAAGTATGTTTGGAACTCTTCCCATGGCCACCGCAACGGTAGGAAATGCTACTGGTGCAGCCGACTTGATCTGGCTGACAGTTGCCATCCCGCTGGTGTCGTGCGCGTTTCTCCTGATTGCTGGCAAGGCGGCAGAGAAGTGGGGCCACTGGGTGGCAATCGCTGCTTCGACTGCCTCCTTCGTGATCGGCTTGCTCGCAACTCTTCAGCTTCTCGGTATGGATGCTGGTTCCCGAGTAGTCGAGTCCACGCTCTACAGGTGGGTTCCTGCCGGCGACCTCGTGGTTGACTTCGGCACGCGCGTTGATCCGCTGTCAATGACGTTCGTACTGCTCGTCACGTTCGTGGGTACGCTCATCCATATCTACTCCGTGTCCTACATGGAGCATGATCCGGCACGTCGTCGCTTTTTTGCCTACCTCAACCTGTTCGTTGCAGCGATGCTGCTCTTGGTGCTCGGTAATTCCTACCTGGTGCTGTTCTTCGGTTGGGAAGGCGTCGGCTTGGCGTCCTACCTCCTTATCTCCTTCTGGAACCAAGTTCCCGAGTATGCCACCGCAGGTAAGAAGGCGTTCGTGATGAACCGCGTGGGCGACCTCGGCATGCTCATCGCCATGATGGCAATGGTGGGTAGCTTCGGTTCGGTGAACTTCACCGATGTTGCCGAAGGTGCGAGTGGCGCAAGCGAAGGCACGATGACGTTCATCGGAATCTTCCTCCTGCTCGCTGCCTGTGGTAAGTCCGCGCAGTTCCCACTTCAGGCTTGGCTTGGCGACGCCATGGCCGGCCCGACGCCGGTTTCCGCGCTTATCCACGCCGCCACCATGGTGACCGCTGGCGTTTACCTCATGGTTCGCTCCGGTGCGGTTTACGATGCTGCGCCTACCGCAGCGCTCGTGGTCGCGATCGTTGGCCTGATCACGCTCGTCTTCGGAGCCATCGTTGGTGCCGCGAAGGACGACATGAAGAAGGTTCTCGCTGCTTCGACCATGTCGCAGATCGGTTACATGATGCTCGCCGCAGCACTTGGTCCGGTCGCTGCGGGCTTCGCTATCTTCCACCTCGTAACCCACGGTTTCTTCAAGGCGAACATGTTCCTTGGCGCCGGTGCGGTCATGCACGCGATGAACGACGAAGTCAACATTCGCGGCTTTGGCGGCCTCGGCAAGCACATGAAGATTACCTTCTACACCTTCCTTGCTGGCTACCTAGCCATCATCGGCTTCCCACTCCTGTCCGGATTCTTCTCCAAGGACAAGATCATTGAGGCAGCCTTTACTGGCGAGGGTATTCAGCCGTGGATCTTTGGTATCGTCACGGTGCTGGTTGCCGGACTCACCGCGTTCTACATGTCACGTTTGGTCTTCATGATCTTCCTTGGCAATGAGCGCTGGGATCACGATGGTCCGAACGCGAAGCACCCCCATGATCCGTCACCGCTCATGTGGCTCCCCATGGCGATTCTCGCTGTGGGATCTCTGGCACTCGGCGCCGTTCTCAACTACGGCGGCTTCCTCACCTGGCTTGAGCCAGCAATCGGCCACGTACCGCACGAGGATCCCGTCCTGCCGATTCCGGTCATTACCGGTATGACGCTCGCAGCTGCTGCGATTGGTGTTGGACTGGCATGGAAGATGTACATCGCGTCGAAGGTTGAAAAGACCGCCCCGGCTGGCAACGGACTTATCCGAGCCGCACGTGTGGATCTTTACCAAGACGCATTCAACGAAAACGTATTCATGAAGCCCGGTATGGCACTTGTTGAAGGTACCGCAATTGCGGATACGTCAATCATCGATGGCTCTGTAGAAGGCCTCGCTCGCACCACCTCCGGATCTGGCTCCCTCGTGGGCAAGCTCCAAAACGGTTATGCGCGAAGCTACGCAAGCTACACGGCAATCGGCCTGGTCGTCGCACTCGCTATCGCCGTCGTTACGGCGCTCTGAGACTAGGAGGACAAGAGGTAAATGCAAATGCAAACCGTTACTGAGGCCGGCCTTCCCTGGCTGACCGTTATCATCCTCCTAGCGCTGGTCTCTGCCATCGCACTGTGGCTCATCAAGCCCCTGCACAAGATGGCACGTGCCTACGCGTTGGCAATCTCGCTGATTGTTGCGGTGATCTACATCCTCGCTCTGCTTTCGGACTTCTCCACGCAAGCAGCTCATTCCATCCAGCTCTCCGAGCAGTACACGTGGATCCCACAGATCGGAGTGACCCTCGCTTGGGGAATTAACGGTATGGGCGCTGTGATGATCGGTCTCGCCGTGTTCCTCGTGCCGATCGTTATCCTCGCTGCGTGGAACGAGTTTGATGAGGGCCGCGCAGCCGGCTACTTCGCTTGGATCCTCGTTCTCGAAGCGATCATGATCGGCCTCTTTGCCGCTCGCGATGTCTTCGTCTTCTACATCCTTTTCGAAGCGATGATCATTCCGATGTACTTCCTGATCGGCCGCTACGGCGGTATTGGTCGCGAACGTGCAGCCATGAAGTTCCTGATCTACTCGCTCGCTGGTGGTTTGATTATGCTGGTCGGCGTCATCGCCGTCTACGCTTTCGGCCCGGGTGGATCACGCGGCTTCATGATCGAGAACCTCTCCGGTGGTATTCAGGTCTCAACGGCTACCGAGATGCTCGTGTTCCTTTCCTTCTTCATCGCCTTTGCGATTAAGGCTCCGATGTGGCCAGTCCACACCTGGTTGCCTGACACGACGGAAAAGGCGCCTGCCGGCACGTCAACGCTCCTCGTTGGCGTTCTCGATAAGCTCGGAACCTACGGCATGATCGCCATCTGTATCCCGCTGTTCCCCAATGCTTCGGCATTGGCTGGCCCGGTGATTGTGGTACTCGCGATTATCTCCATCATTTGGGGCGCCTTCATGGCGATCAGCTCCAACAACCTGATGCGTCTTATTGCCTACACGTCCGTATCGCACTTCGGCTTCATGGTGATGGGTGTCTTCTCCGGCTCCCAGATCGCCATGAGCGGCGCGATTCTCTACATGGTTGGCCACGGCGTTGGCACGGCGGGTCTGTTCCTGATCGTCGGATTCATGGGTGAGCGCGGCAAGTCCTACCTCATCTCCGATTACGGCGGCTGGCAGCGTGTTGCTCCGCTGATTGCCGGATCGTTCCTCATTTCCGGTCTTGCCACGCTCTCGCTTCCAGGTCTGTCTGGCTTCGTTCCCGAGTACCTCGTGCTCATGGGTACATACGAGGTCAACGCGGCAGCGGCGATCGTCGCAACCATTGGTGTGGTGCTGGCAGCTATTTACATTCTGTTGCCATACCAGCGCATCTTTACCGGTCCGCGTCCTGACGTCGAAGTTCGGGACTTGGACGGCCGTGAGAAGTTCGTGATGGGCACGCTTATTGCCGCGATGCTCGGTCTCGGCTTCTTCCCGGCACCCGTGCTCGACGCCGTTAATCCAGTTGCTGAGAACACCGCTTCGGTGCTCTCCTCGGCGATGGATTCGGTGGAGGCCGATAGTTCGGCTGCTTCCGCAGTCGCAGAAGGGAGCAACAAGTGAATCTCGTCTTTGAATGGCAAGCAATTCTGCCGTTGCTGATCGTCCTAGGTTCAGCCGTTCTCGGCACAATCTTTGAGGCTTTCCTGCCTCGACGCGTGCGCCGACCCGCGCAGATTACTCTCTCCCTCCTGGCTCTCGCGGCAGCCCTCGTTGTCGCCGTATGGCGCTGGACTGAAACTCAGACCGGCGAACAGATGGTGATGACTCCGCTGTCGTATGTTGATCAGGGTCAGTCCATCAGGGGAGTGGCACTCGTTGAGGACGCCATCTCTCTCATCGGCCAGGTCATTATCCTTGCATCGGCGCTGCTGGCATTCCTCGTGATTGCTGATCGCACCGAAACTCGCGAACCTGCCTTCGCAGCCTCAGCCGCAAGCCGTCCGGGTTCACCGGAAGAGCGTGAGTCGACCCGCGCTGGCCGCGAGCAGACCGAAATCTACCCGCTGGCCCTCTTCGCCACGGGTGGCATGATGGCCTTCACTTCGGCCTACGATCTGCTAACGCTGTTCATCGCTCTCGAAGTTCTCTCGCTGCCGCTGTACGTACTATCGGCAACCGCGCGTCGTCGTCGTCTCCTCTCGCAGGAAGCAGCGATGAAGTACTTCCTGCTGGGTGCGTTCTCGTCGGCGATCTTCCTCATGGGTGCCGCATTTATCTACGGCGCTACCGGAACGATCTTCTTCAACGAGATCCTCGCCGTGGCGAGCTACGGCGCAGATACGCGGATGTTCCTCGTGGTCGGCGTGATCATGGTGGTCATTGGCCTGCTGTTCAAGGTGGGCGCGGTTCCGTTCCACGCTTGGACTCCGGACGTCTACCAGGGCGCTCCAACCCCGATCACCGGCTTTATGGCCGCAGGCACGAAGGCTGCCGCATTCATTGCGATGGCTCGCGTGTTCCTTTGGGTGGTGCTGCCGGTTCACGATTCGATCACGGTGTTTATGTGGATCGTCATTATCGCGACGATTCTCGTGGGTACCGTCATGGGTCTGGTGCAGACGGACGTCAAGCGACTTCTCGCTTACTCCTCGATTGCGCACGCAGGCTTCATCCTCATTGCCATCAATGCCATCGAGCCAGCTGAAAACAACGCACCATTCCGTGCCATCTCTGCCGTGATGTTCTACCTGCTCGCATACGCTGTGTCCACCGTGGGCGCGTTTGCGGTGGTCACTCTTGTTCGTGAGCGTGACCCCGAAGGCAACATCCTCGGCGAAGCGACGAGCTTGCAGAGCTGGGCTGGGCTGGCAAAGCGGAGTCCGCTGCTCGCCGCCGCTATGACGATCTTCCTGCTGTCGTTTGCTGGCATTCCGTTCACCGGCGGATTTATCGGTAAGTTCGAAGTGTTCCGCGCGGGTCTTGACTCAGGTCAGGCCGTGCTCGTTGTCCTCGCCGTTCTGGCGTCGGCTGCGACCGCTGTCTTCTACTTCCGCCTAGTCCAGCTGATGTTCTTCACGGAACCGGAAGGCGAGCGCACCGCGGTTGTTGAGTCCGAGGGCATGTCCATTGTGGCTATCGTTCTCGCGCTCATCGCCACCATTGCACTCGGTATCCTGCCCGGTCCGGTCTTTGACTTCATCCTAGGATCAATTGCGTGAATCTGATTTCGAGTTTGTTTGCCGGCCAGAGCGATCTGGTTGGGAGGCTGAGCCAGCGCATGGAGAAGGTCGAGGACCAGCTCCGTGACGCGGTACGAGTTGACGACCTCGTGGTCGACGAAGCAACCTCTCACCTCGCCAAGGCCGGCGGCAAGCGTCTCCGCCCGGCACTGTGTGTGCTGGCAGCCGAACTTGGTCCAGAGCCGGACGCTCAAGGCGTTCTTGATTCGGCAGTCGTGGTGGAACTGACCCACCTCGCATCGCTGTATCACGACGACGTCATGGATGAAGCTCCGCTTCGCCGCGGCGTTCCGTCCGCTCAGTACGTGTTCGGTAATTCTTCTGCGATCATGGCTGGCGACGTGCTGTTTGCACGCGCCTCCGCGATTGTTGCGAAGCTGGGCCCGGAGGCGGTCCTCTTGCACGCGACGACGTTTGAGCGTTTGTGCATGGGGCAGTTGCACGAAACAATTGGTCCGCGCGATGGCGCTGATCCGATCGAGCATCACATCGAGGTTCTCGCTGACAAAACAGGCTCGCTTATTGCGGCCTCAGGACGCTACGGCGTTCTCTTTTCCGGTGGCGATCCGAAGCTGGCTGAATCTATCGCCCAGTATGGCGAGAAGGTGGGCGTAGCTTTCCAGATTGCCGACGACGTCATCGATCTCGTCTCCGATCCCGAGGTGACCGGAAAAACTCCGGGAACGGATCTTCTCGAAGGCGTCCCCACGATGCCTACGCTTCTGCTTCGCCAGCGTGCTGCCGATGGGGAGATTGACGACGTCGGTCGCGAGATCCTCATGTACCTAGACGAGCGAGACTTGGCCGAGGGCGATAACCTGGCCACCGTCGTCGCTATGCTGCGAAACCACGACGTCGTCAATGAGACTAGAGCACTCGCACACGCGTGGGTGGACGCGGCGATTGCGGAGCTCGACGAGGTTCCCGAAGGTGATGTTCGTACCGCCTTCGAAGACTTCGCACGAGCGATGGTTGATCGACTGGCGTAGGCGAGTTGTGTATGGGTGGGAGTCCGGAAGGGCTCCCACTTTTTATGCCACGTTCTTAGCCCGAAGTGAATCCTCATGCCTAATTCATGTTCACCGCCGCCAAAGTACTAGACTGTGGCGTAGTGAATTGTCGCTTAGTTCTGGCCGATCGTCAGTTGTGAGCGAGACGCCTTGGCGTGACCATCAAAAGAGGAGCAACCGTGCGCAAAATTCTCAATAAGATTCTGCGAGCAGGCGAAGGCCGGACGCTGAAGACACTTGAGAACCTCACCAAGCAGGTCAACCTGCTTGAAGAGACCTTTCAGGATATGACCGATGATGAGCTGAAGGCACAGACGGACGAGTTTCGTGAGCGCATCGCCGAAGGCGAATCTTTAGACGAATTGCTCCCCGAGGCATTTGCCACCGTTCGCGAGGCATCAAAGCGAACTCTCGGTCAGCGCCACTATGACGTACAGATTATGGGCGGCGCCGCCCTTCACCTCGGCAATATCGCCGAGATGAAGACCGGTGAAGGCAAGACTCTCGTGGCGACGCTTGCCGCCTACCTCAATGCGCTGTCTGGCAAGGGCGTTCACGTGGTGACCGTTAACGATTATCTTGCGAGCTACCAGTCCGAACTCATGGGCCGCGTCTACCGCTTCCTTGGAATGAGCACGGGGTGCATCACCTCGGGCCTGACCCCCGAACAGCGCAGAGAGCAGTACAACGCCGATATCACCTACGGCACCAATAACGAATTCGGCTTCGATTATCTTCGCGACAACATGGCCATGGACGTGGACAAGATGGTTCAGCGCGAACACAACTTCGCCATCGTCGACGAGGTTGACTCGATTCTTATTGACGAGGCTCGTACCCCTCTCATCATTTCGGGCCCGGCCGAGGGCGACGCAAACAAGTGGTACACCGCCTTCGCCAAGGCTGTCACCGCAATGCGCAAGGACACCGACTACGAGGTGGATGAAAAGAAGCGCAACGTCGGTATTCTTGAGCCCGGTATTGACACCGTTGAAGATCTGCTAGGTATCGACAACCTGTATGAGTCCGTCAATACGCCACTAATTGGCTATCTCAATAACGCGATCAAGGCCAAGGAACTGTTCCACAGGGACAAGGACTACATCGTCGATAACGGCGAGGTTCTGATCGTTGATGAGCATACGGGCCGCGTCCTTCCCGGCCGCCGTTACAACGAGGGCATGCACCAGGCCATTGAAGCCAAAGAAGGCGTAAAGATTAAGGCGGAGAATCAGACCCTCGCCACGATCACGCTGCAGAACTACTTCCGTCTTTACGACAAGCTTTCGGGCATGACCGGCACTGCGGAAACGGAAGCTGAAGAATTCGCGTCAACGTACGACATCGGCGTCGTCCCCATTCCAACCAACAAGCCGATGCAGCGTATTGACGAAACCGACCTCGTCTTCCCCACCGAGTCGGGCAAGTTCAACGCGATCGCGGAGGATATTAAGGAACGTTACGACGCCGGACAGCCGGTACTTGTAGGTACCGCATCGGTGGAGAATTCGGAGAAGCTTTCGGAGCTGCTCAAAAAGCTTCGGATCCCGCACGAGGTGCTCAACGCGAAGCAGCACGAGCGCGAAGCGTCGGTTGTGGCGATGGCGGGCCGTAAGAAGGCCGTCACGGTTGCCACGAACATGGCAGGTCGTGGTACTGACATCATGCTCGGTGGCAACGCTGAGTATATTGCCGTTGACATGATGGAAAAGCGCGGACTCGACCCGGAGGAGAATGCCGAAGAGTACGAGGCCGCGTGGCCCGAGGTGCTCGAAGCAGCGAAGGAGGCCGTCAAGCAAGAGCACGACGAGGTCGTTGCCCTAGGTGGTCTCTACGTTCTGGGCTCAGAGCGCCACGAGTCGCGTCGTATCGACAACCAGTTGCGTGGTCGATCCGGACGTCAGGGCGATCCTGGTGAATCGCGCTTCTACCTGTCTCTCGACGACGATCTGTTGCGCCTGTTCGGCAACTCCCGTGCAACCCAGGCGTTTAAGAGCGGCCCCGAAGATCAGGCGCTCGACTTCAAGCTACTTTCGAAGGCTATTGAGCGGGCGCAGACCCAGATTGAGGCGCGCAACGCTGAGATCCGTAAGAACGTCCTCAAGTACGACGACGTGATGAGCGAGCAGCGTACCGTCGTTTACGACGAGCGCCGCCGGATTCTTCGGGGCGAGGACGTCGAGGACCAAATCCAGAACTTCATCGACTTCGTTGTCGACGACGTCGTCACCGCACACACCGAGGGCGCCCCCGAAGAGTGGGATCTGGATGCGCTATGGACCGATGTGCGTACCTACTACAAGCCGTCTTTTGAGCCGAGCGAGCTTATCGCCGAACACGGTAATCAAAAGAACCTCACGCGCAAGACTCTTCGCGAGGAGCTAGGCACCGATATTCACTCGATTTACGAAGATCGCGAGGAAGAGCTCGGCGATGAGGCAATGCGGAGTATTGAACGCAAGATCCTCCTCACGGTCCTTGATCGCAAGTGGCGTGAGCACCTGTACGAGATGGATTACCTCAAGGAAGGCATTGGTCTACGTGCCATGGCTCAGCGTAATCCGCTGGTCGAGTACAAGCAGGAAGGTTACCAACTCTTCCAGCAGATGAATGATGGCATCCGTTCAGAGACGGTGTCATTCCTGTTCAACTTTGAACTGCCGAGTGAGCGGGCTGCGCGCGAGGCTGCCGAGGCGGCTGAGAGTGCTGAAGCGAATCCGCTTGTTGTGGATCCCGATGCCGACGGTATGCAGCGAGCCCAAGCTGCCCGCGAGGCGATCGCCAATCAGTCGAAAGCTTCAGTCTCCCCCAAGAAGGTGGACACCGAGAAGATCCTTGGACTTAAGCGGCCACAAACCGCAGGTCAGGTCACCTACACCTCCTCGGCAAAGGATGGTTCAGGCACCGCACAAGCGACTACCGCGAGCGGCAAGCAGCTTAATCGGGCCGCTCCTGGACAGGGCGCCCAGACGATGAACCGGGCTCAGCGCAGGAAGGCTGCCAAGCAGAACAAGAAGCGCTAGCCCCGCTCGGCTGTCAGCGCTAGATGATTTCTAGTGCGGTAACGTGCCAGCGTCCGTGACGGACTTCGAGCCGGGTCGCTGCTGCACGGATGCGCCGGCCATCAAAGATGACTAGGGTCACCTCTGCCACTCTCGTTCGAGGGTGGCAGACGTGTACCCGGCGAACCTGTGGAGTGAGGCAGCGTTCGGCCTTTCCTGCCACTCGGTGGGCAAGCCCTACGCGCCGCACCAACGCATTGAAGACACTCGATGTCATCCATGTCTGCAGGTGCCGCGCTGGTCTGTGCCCGAGAAGTACCTCGACTGCTTGACGCACGATGAGGGAGGCGAATTTCCCTGCGGACACCAAACCATCTGGAAGGGGCCGGTCGAGAGCGTACCGATCGTCGTCTTCACTAACGTCAATGTCGCTGCGAGTTGCTGCTAAAGTCACCCGATCAAATTGGCTGGCCGGACTCGTGACTGGCATCGGAGGGCGTTTCCCGTATAGCCCATTTCCACTTGCTGCTTCGGCAGGCGGTTCCACGTCCCCCAAGGTTTGAACAGGCGCGAAGCGAGGTTTGTGGCGGGGCAGTACCGTCGTTTGAGCTGGTGGATGTAAGCGCTCGGCAGGGTTGAGTTTCTTCGCCGAGGTGAGATCGGTTGCGACTGCTGGTACAGACATGAGCGTTCCTAGTTGTGGGGAATGAGAAGCTCCTGACCGGGAAGGATGAGGTGGGGATTATCGCCAATCACGTGGCGATTGTGTTTCCAGATGAGCGCGACAAGTTCGCTCAACTGGGCAGGATCGTCGCTCGGCCGTACTTGTTGGGCAATCTTCCATAGATTGTCACCTGGTCTTACGACGACGGTAGTGGGACTGTCTTGATGGGTTAGGGTTTCGTGGAGGCTCTCCGGGTTGCCAAGCGGCTCGTGCCTCACGACATTGGTCTGCTCGGGGCGTGATTGGTCTTGGCGGAGTGCATCAGCTAAAGCAGTGTGGTCGAGGTCGAGATCTGGTGTAGGTAATACCTTGTGAGTAGAGCGTGCAAGGAGGTCGGCGTATTCGGGTTCGACCGTTACGCTCGGAAGGGGTGCGCCCCAGCTCAAATCGATGTTGGGATCATCGACGACGATGACGGGTCGCTCTGAATCAGGGACGTGAGAATAGGCGGGCGTGATGGAAAGGGCGAGGGGAGCGGTAAGAGAGACGGCAGCGAGCCGGCGGATTACCGGAGCGCCAAAGAGACGCAGGGCTCGAAGTAGCCGGCGATCTCGACGGCGCTGTGCATAGCGGTAGGCAGTGACTGACAGGGCGAACCATAGACACAGCGCGGCGATAATAACTGCGCCGGTCATGGTGAGAAGGCCCGTGAGGTCGCTAGCTGTAAATCGCGCAAGTGAGTTCACCAGAGCGATTGCGGCAGCAGCGAGAAGCCAACTGATGACGATAGTCATTGCAGCTCCCTTCCACTGGCTGACGATAATTAATGCTGTTTGGTGATGTCTGTTAAGTTTTGCCGCGAATGTACGAATATGGGAGTGGGTATACCCGGCATTTCAGAATGTGGCTAGTAGGTCGGCGACAGGCGCTACGCCAAGGTTTTTCAGAGCGATGGAGGCTGTGGAAAGAATCGAGAGATTTTTGCTCGGAGGTGCTACTGCTGAGCTATGTGGTATTCGCTCATCGAAAGTATTGGTTCGGAGATTGCGGCAGAAGCGCGCGAAGACATTCTTGGGGAAGCTCGCGAGGTGCATTTGGCCGAAGAATCCTCAACGCCGCTGATAGACCGCATCCGTGGGGCGAGTGACCAGCACATCCGGATTGAAACCGCGCGGGGCGAAGTTAAAGGAAGAGTGCTCGCATGCGGGGAGGACTGGGTTGCACTCGGTTCTCAGCTGCGCATTCGGATCATCCCTCTCACCGCGGTGATGTATGTGCGCGGGCTGAACTATGCGCGGCCGCAATCTTCACGGATAGGTCGCAGTTTCAAATCCGTGCTGAGAGAACTAGAGCGTGTGCGAGTGACTGTGGAATGCGCGATCGGCGAGGTGGCAGGGCAAATAGATCGTGTGGGAGGGGACTACGTCGTCATCACCGTGGCTGAGTGTACGGACTGGATGCCGAGGGGCACAACGTCGTGGGCACAAGAAAGCCCCGAGGTTGATGCTTACATTTCATTGCGAAATATCGTCAGCATCAACAGCGGGGTACTTGATTGGCTCGAAAGCCATTAGCTGTCAGAGTCGGTGGGCTCTACTCGTCGATCTCGTTTGCAGAGATCTTTTGTCTAGTCTGTTCGTAGCCGTGCTGGATGTACTCTTCCAGCTTCGACTCCTCGATTCTCCACTGACCACGTCCGCCAACCTGAATCGCGGGAATTTCCCCGTTCTTAATGAGGGTGCGGACCTGTCCAGCAGAGACGCTGAGGTAGTCAGCGACATCTGCGATTGTCAGGAACTTTTGCATGTGTTCATTTTCCCATCTTCATCGAGTGAGCGATGATGAATATCCCCACGGGCGGGAGCCTGTGGATAAGTAAACAATAGTTTAGCGATATTTTGTCAATCTAGATACATGACTGCGCGCTCAATACGCTTCCCGAAGCTAGCTGACCCTCGTCTCCTCCTGGGAGTCCTTTTGGTAACCGGCGGTGGAGTTGCCGGCTCAATTTTGTTTGGTGGAGACACCACTGTACCACTGGCGCGAATGGCAACCAATGTTGCCGCAGGTAGTGAGGTCAACTCCCACCATGTCGAGGTTGTCTTAGTGCCCGAGAGTATTGCCGAAAACTACGTACGCGCAGAAGAGATTCCACAGGGTGCTCGAGCGGAACACTCGCTCGCCCAGGGGGACTTTCTCGCGGTTTCGGATCTCACGCTCGCGGATGACGGAGGTGTAGATGTTTACCTACCGTTACTTGTGCAGCCAGCCAACTCGCTTCGTGTGGGCGATACCGTACAAGTGTGGCGGATTAGCCGAACCGCGGCGGGACAACCATCGCAGGAACCGGTGCTCCTCGTTGATGACGCCATCGTGGTAGCTATGTCGGATGGCGAACAGTATATGGACGGCTCGAGTGCCGCTCAGGTTCGGGTGGATAGCGATGACGTGAGTGAGATTCTGGAAGTTCTAGGCACCCAAGACGGTTTTGCCATCGTATCTGCGCGGTCGTCACGATGAGCGTACTGCTGTGCCTGCCCACTGATCTGGAATCAGAAGTCATTGAGGATCTCAGTAGGACTGATGAGACCCACCTTATTCAGCGGCGCTGCGCCGATTTCACCGAAGTCATCGCGGCGGCACGCGCACACCTTGCTCAAACGGCAATAATTTCTGGCGACATCGATAGCCTCGATGTCACGTTGGTTGGAGAGCTTGCGCAAACCGTAGCGGTCGTCGTCGTTGCAGGGTCTCGATCCGCCGCAGAAATCCGCCGCCTTGGCGATGTCGAAGTCCTCTCGGCGAACGTGCACGAAATCAGTGCGCGCATACGCAAGGATAAGCCGGTTCGGCGTCGTCGTCGACCACCACGTTCGCAAGGACGCATGGTGGTGGTGTGGGGACCGCGGGGATCACATGGTCGCTCAACACTTGTTCGAGACTTGAGCGCTGTGGCTGGTTCGAAACCGGCGGAGTCGGCAACAGATTCAGCGAGCTCCGGATCGGCCGATGTTCTCGTGGTCGATGCCGATACGCACTGCCCGTCTTTAGCGCAGTTGTACGGAGTGGAAGAGTCGTCCGCCATCGTCGCCGTTGCGCGACAACTTGATCAGGGTCGCGATGGGACTGAAGCGTTGCACAAGGTGGTGACTCAGCCCGTCGGCAAATGTGGCGATATCGAATTCTTAGCGGGCTTGAATACGGGTGAAAGGTGGAGAGAAATCTCTGCACCCGTCGCGGATCGCCTATGGACGCCAATACGCAGCTTTGCGCCACTAAGCATGATCGATGTCAGTGGGGGACTCGATCAGCGCGTCGAACGACAAGATCGTCACGCCGTTACTCGCAGCGCCCTTGCCGAGGCGGATGTGGTGCTCCATGTCGGGGCAGCTACTCCGATTGGATTGCGTCGTCTCATCGAGCATGTAGATGTCAGCGTGGAAATAGCGCGGCAAGCTCGCCACATTGCAGTTCTCACCGGCCTGCGTTCGAGCGCGGTTGGCACGGGGGCCAATTCGCAAGTTGATTCCATCCTTGGTGACTTGCGCTTGCCGGTCGCAAAGGTGGCTGATGATCGACGGCGGTTGGATGCGGCGCTTCTCTCGGCGTCGGCGATGCCGGTGGTATACCCGCGTTCTGCCTACTCGAAGGATGTGACATTGCTGTGGAAGCTTGTTTCCGACTCGCTTGGCGTAGAGACGACGCCGGAAGGCGACATTCAAGCATAAGCTTGATGTATGCGAATATACGTGCCACTGACTGCCGACGACCTCAGTAAGCTCATCGAGCCACGGGTCGTCCATGCCGTGACGTCAGAGCTTCGACGGGCCGTTCCTCACGAAGATGATGAGGGATACGAAATGATCGCGACCCTCGCTGCTGCAGATGATTCGCTGCGCCTCTTGGCCCAACAGCCAGACCTGGTACGCCGACGTCTTGTGTGCGTAGCCGAGGTGCCCAATTCCTCGCTTCAATTGCCAGAGCAGGGTAGCGACTTACTGCCTACCGCCGTTCACCTCGAAGCCACGCTTGACTGGTCGAAGGTCGAATCGATTCACCTCGATGAAGAGGGTGGAGAGGCACTGGTTCAACGCGCAATTGACGGGGATGAACAGGCCTTTATCGAATCGGGAGATATCGAACTCCTCTGGTTCGATGTATCGGAGCGGCTGATTCTAAGCGCGCAGCTGACTCGACCCTAGCGGGGTCTCGCACTTGGTGGGGGGGGGCTCTTCCTTAGCAGGGTCTTGTTTAGGCGACGACGTTGAGTGTGGATCCGCCCGACTCGCGAGGTCTGACTACAACACGATTCGACACGAGTTGCTTCAGCTCCTCCACGTGAGAAACGATGCCAACTTTGCGACCGTGGTTCGTCAGTGACGTGAGCGTTTCCATGACGACGTCGCGGGTATCTTGATCCAGGGTGCCAAAGCCTTCGTCGATCATAAGGGTGTCGATTCGTACCCCGCCGCTTTCCTCTTGGACAACCTCGGCAAGTGCTAGCGCGAGAGACAAAGCGGCGTAGAAGGTCTCTCCGCCGGACAGGCTTCGAGTGCTGCGCAATTCGTCTCCAGCGCTGCTGCCGTCGTGGTCGATCACCTTCAGGCCGAGACCCACCTTGTGTTCCTTCTCGCCGTCATCGGAGCGCATCAGTTCATAGCGTCCGCGCGAGAATCTCAAGAGATGCTCGTTTGCACGCTCAAGCACAATCTCGAAACGCTTCAATAGAACCCACACGCTCAGTGGAATCCTCGTTTGCGAGACTGTGTCTGCGTTTGCCAGTTGGGCGAGACGAACAGTGGGCCCGGCGTCGTCGCTAATCTTCGCCCATGCTGCATGGGTGTCAATGATGTGCCGGAGAAGCCGGTCTGAACTAGTCACGCAACTGGCCGCCAGAGTTGCGGTTTTCTGAGCCTCGCTAACGGCTTCTGTCGCCTTGGAAAGCTGGATCCTTGTAGCTTCCGTATCCGGCTTTTCGTCCCCAGTGAGCTGTTTGAGGTCAGGGGCGTCGAGGCGCCCGGTAATGCGGGCGAGTTCGCTTTCGTGGCTGCGAATTGTAGATTCGGTATTTTTGAGTTCGGATGCGGACAACACTGCTTCACGCACTTGGTCCACGCTCAATCCGCTTTCTGCCAATGCGAGTTCTTGTTCGTTGATGCGCTCATGGAGTTCAGCGCCGCGAGACTGGATAGTGGTAAGAAGCTGCTCAGCATGTGTGAGAGTTGCACGCTGACTCTGGAGCTCTTGAAGGTAGTGCGCAATGGTCTCATGTGTACCGCGGGCTTCATCGATCCGCAGTTTGTCGGCTTGCAGGGCGGTTGTATCGCTGTCGATGGCAGACCGCAATCGGGCCAGATTTACCTCGTCGCGTGAGATTGTCTCCTGAAGCTCATTCTGGGATTGCCTGATGGCTGCAAGTTCGCGGTCAATTCTGGTGACGTCTTGAGATGCGATGGTGGCCGCCTCAATCTGCGCCTCAACGTCGGCAACCTTTGCGGTGAGTGACTCGAGGGTCTCGTCTCCAAGTTGCGTGGTGAGTGAGTCCGCCTTGGTCTTCGTTTCAACAAGCTGCGCTTGAAAAGTATCAACCGAACTCTTAGCGGCATCAAGTTTGAGTTGCTGGGCCTCGACGTCCTCCCGGCTCGCAAGCCGCTCGGAGCCTGACGCGGGGGCTGGGTGTTCGATCGATCCGCAGACCGGACACGGTTGCTCTGATTCAAGTTCATCTGCCAGCTCAGAGGCGACGGATGCGATCCATTGGGACGTGATAGTTCCAAGATTCTGCCGTTCAGACTCAAAATGGCCGATAGCCTCCCGCAACCGTGTCTCTTCAATCTGGATCTGTTCGAGAAGCGCATTTCGTGTCCGTGCATGCGAAATATCTGCCCGGACCTGAGAGAGCTGATGTGTGAAGAGGCCAAGATCAGCTGCGATCGTACGTGCCTTAGCAAGTTCGTTCTTCAGGCGACTCTCTTCCTCGGGCAATGCCTTTACCTGAGATTGCAGCCCGACGAGGCTTGACGCATCTACCTCGGCCTTCACTTTGGATCGTTCGAGCGCCTCGGCACGTGTTTGTATAGAAGCCTCAAGGGACTCCGTATCCTTCAGCGCTCCGATGCTCTCCGTGAGTTTCTCAACCTGCTCATCGACGACGCCGCCTGCTTGCCTAGCGGCCGACATCACCGCTTCTATATCTTCGCCAGTGGGCGATTCAACAAGATCTGAAAGTGCACCGTCGAAAAAATCTGACGGGATAGCACCCGAAGGCTCTGAAGGGGTAGCACCCGAAGGCTTTGCCTCTACCTCCGCGGAAAGCTCCACGTTGATATCACGTACTTTGGCCGCCATCTCACTTAGCGAGGATAGTGCTGAGCGTAGGCGAGTTTCGGCGATGCCAGTAGCTCGCAGACGTTCAGCTGGGAGAGCGGCTTTCAGGTGATCCGCCATGAGTTTGCGAAGCTCGTCGATCTCGGGTTCAGATTTCTGCAGAATCTCCCGACGTTCCATGAGGTCGCGCCGCTCACGCAACGCGGCCTCGAGTTTCGTCTCGGCTTGGTGAACAGCCGACGCTTCCGAATGTTTCTGTGCCGCCAGCGTGGCCGTTTCCTGGGCTTCGTCCCGGGCTAGGGAAAATTGCTGGTGAAAGTCCCTTAATGAATCGATGAGCGCGGTGTCCTCAGGGGTCACGGTACGGTCAAGAAGATCCGTTACCGTCTCAGTATGTTCGAGAGCCGAATCAAGGTTCATCCACGAATGAACTGCTTTGTCGAGGTCGATACGTGCCGCGTCAATCTGCTTCCGAGCGGTGCGTGATTGCTCGGACAGGCGATGGGCATACGTCCTATAGTCCTCGGTCGAAAAGAGAGTCTCTAACAGTGTTGA
>CAYOEJ010000002.1:25271-61156 GCA_964403015.1 uncultured Arcanobacterium sp. | reverse complement strand
ACTCGATAGGTCCCACTCGACACGGTGAAAACGAGATCGATCCACGATGGGGTGGTGGGATCGGCGTGAGTGGAGCGAACCCGAGAGTCGTCGCTATCAGTGCCGGCTACTTTGCCATAGAGCGCAAATACAATGGCATCGATAATCGAAGACTTTCCCGAGCCCGTGGGTCCTTCAAAAAGAAACACTCCGTTGCTGGTGAGGGAATCGAAGTCGATGACGTGGTGTCCGGCAAACGGGCCCACCCCACTGATTTCAAGGTGCCGAAAAAGCATTACTTCTCTGCCCCTTTCAATGAGTCCCACGTCTCTCGGACGAGAGCTGTCTCCCGAGAGTCCAGTTCTCGCCCTCCAGAAATTTCAAAGAACTCTCGAAGTACGTCGACTGGATTGGTGCGGGTGGCTAATATCTGCTCGCTCCGCACGTGACTGATCGAGGTTTGGTGCTGCGCTTCGAGAACGTGGTTGAACGTTGCGTTGAGGCGCGCATTCATTTTTGCGGGACGCTCTGGATCTGTTACGTAAATCCGTAAGAAATGATTCTTGTACTCGTCATACTTCCCAGACGTGAGATTCTCGATCGTGTCCGTGATGGTCTTAAGTGGCCGGTAAACAGGCGCATCAATGAGTTCCCATGACGGAGGTGATCCAGCTTTGAAGTCCAAGAGCACAGATGACTTCTTCTGATATTCCTCCGAGAAGGAAAATGCGACGGGCGAGCCTGAGTAGCGCATGAGGGGATCGTTATCTTTGCCGACTTTTTGCGCACCGTGGAGGTGGCCGAGTGCGACGTAATCCAGCGGCCCGGGGCCATCCGCGCCGAGCCTAAAGAGCGAAGAATAAATGCTGTCCACACCGCCGATATGAAGATCTCGCTCGGACGCCGATTCCTCGCCTCCAACAACAAACGCGTGGGCGAGTGCGATCTTCGGCATGCCAGGGTATTGGTTTTTGGCAACGTCGGCAGAAACGCGCGAAAGAGCCCCGGCGACGACGCCGTTGTGGCTGCGTTCGAGTGGCTTGTCCGGATCGTCGGCCAGCCTGTGACGTTCAATATCCGGATCTAAATACGGAAGTGCGTAAACGATCGCTCCCACGGCGTCGTCGTCCCTCAATACAATCGGATCCCCAGCCAGCCTCGCGTCCGTGCGAATCGTCAGTCCCTCCCTAAACAGTCGGGATCCAAACCCGAGACGCTTGGGAGAATCGTGGTTTCCTGACGTAAGGACGACTTGGGCGTGATCGAGGAGGCGCGCGAGTGTGTCAGAAAGGAGGTCCACCATGGTGATGGGCGGGATGCTTCGATCGTAGACGTCGCCGGATATCAGCACGGCGTCAATCTTCTCGCTTCTCGTCAGATCAACCACGTGATCGCACCAGGCTTCGAAGGCAGGCGTGAGGTCTGCTCCGTGGAGCGTGCGGCCAAGGTGCCAATCGGAGGTGTGGAGGATACGCATGAGTTTAGCCTAACGGACGGCTCCGACGAAAAGTCCGGGTGCTTCCACAGCTAGCTGTCTGAAATCGAGTCCAGAATCTCGAGCGCTTCGCGGTGCAGGTGGCCATTCGTTGCAATTGCGCATCCGCCCCAAGGGCCGTCCTCGCCGTCTAGAGACGTGAAACGACCACCGGCTTCAGTCACGATAGGAACCAGAGCGGCCATATCGTAAAGCTCAAGCTCGGGCTCGGCGGCGATGTCCACTGCGCCTTCGGCGACGAGCATGTAGGACCAGAAGTCGCCGTACGCGCGCGTGCGCCACGAGGCTTGAGCAAGACGGAGGAATGCGCGCATCTGATTGCGTTCGCCCCAGCCGCCAAGCGACGAGTAGGAAAGGGAGGCGTCCTCCACACGATTGACGTTAGAGACGTGGATCCTTTTCGAATTGGCCCACGATTTTCCGGTGTAGGCGCCCAGACCCTTCGCGGCCCACCAGCGCCTGTTAAGCGCGGGTGCCGAGACGAGGCCAGCGACCACTTCGCCGTCTTCTTCGAGAGCAAGAAGCGTTGCCCAAACTGGAACACCGCGCACAAAATTTTTGGTGCCATCGATGGGGTCAATGATCCACCGGCGGTTGGAATAGCCGGATTCGCCACCCTCTTCACCGAAAACCGCATCACGCGAGCGGAAATCCGAGAGCTTGTCGCGGATAATCTTCTCCGCGCCACGATCGGCATCCGTCACCGGACTCATGTCCGGCTTGGTCTCCACCGTGAAGTCGCCCTTCTTAAAACGATCCACCGTGTATTGATCGACGAGGTCGATAATTCCGGCTGCAACTTGGAGGTCGTCAGAAAGACGTGCGCGTTGGTTCATGGGGTAAGTCTAAGCAAGACCGGCTAAGGTCCGCGGTTTTCGGCAATTACGGCGCGCCCGCTGGGCGATCTGCCCAGGCCGGTGCGGTCTCACTCGGTGCGGTCTCACTCGGCACGATTGGCACCGCGAAGCTTCACCACTCCGGTAGAGCGCGCGAAGAAAGCAAGCGCCGGAACGAATCGACGCGGGCTTGCAGGTGCTCGTCCGTGACCTCGTCAAACTCGCAGTCGATGATGCCCTCCTCGTGCGTACAACCGCGGGGGCAGTTTTCCGCGATCTCCTCAAGGTCCGGAAATCCGCGGAGGAGATCGGCGGGGGAGACGTGGGCGAGTCCAAAGGTGCGCACACCGGGTGTATCGATCACTGTTCCGTCATTGTCCAGCGGGAAGGCCATCGCCGAGGTGGAGGTATGCCTCCCGCGCCCCGTCACTTCGTTGACGTGTCCGGTTTCGCGAGCAGCTTGCGGGATGAGCGCGTTGATCAGCGTTGATTTGCCGACGCCGGAGTGCCCCACGAGCACGGACACCTTGCCTTCAAGTGCCTTCCGGACCGATGCGAGTGCGGCGGAATCGGCGTGGGGATTGTCCTCGTCGATCGCCGATACCAGGATGCGCAGTTTGAGCGGCTCGTAGGTGTCAAGGAGCGGCTGTGGATCTGCAAGGTCAGCTTTCGTCAGCATGAGGATAGGTTCCATGCCGGCGTCGTAGGCCGCGACGATGCAGCGGTCGATCATACCGGTACGTGGCTCTGGCTGGGCGAGGGCGGTGACGATCAAGAGTTGATCCGCATTGGCCACGATCACTCTTTCGTTGCCGAGCGCTTCACCTTCTTCCCCGACGCGGCGCAACACGGTGGTGCGTTCATCAACGTCGGCTATGCGAGCGAGCGTGTCGCGCTTGCCGGACAGGTCGCCAACCATCGCACAGATATCGCCGACGACGATCGCGCCCTTCTTAATTTCGCGGGCTTTGACGGCGGTAACTTCCGTATCGTCGTCGACCATGCGGACGTGGTAGCGTCCGCGATCCACCCGGTAGACCCGCCCGCGACGAGCGTCCGAATAGTCCGGGCGAATTTTTGTGCGTGGTCGCGAACCCTTTCCGGGTCGCACCTTTACTCGGTAGTCGTCGGTGCCGGTGTCGCGTCTACTCATCTACTTCCTTTGCGCCGCCTGACAGCATGTCTTCCCACAGAATAGTAAAGGTGGGCAAGGTTTTTGAGGTTGTGGCAATGTCTGTGACCTTCGTGCCCGGCACCCGCAAGCCGATGATTGCTCCGAACGTGGCCATTCGGTGATCCTCGTAGGATTCGAGCACGGCGGGGGTGAGGTCTTTGCCCGTTGGGCTGATGATGAGGTCGTCTCCGCTTTCGCGCGCCGGCACACCAATCTTTCCGAGTTCGGTAACAAGAGCCGCAAGTCGATCGGTCTCGTGACCACGAAGCTGACCGATGTTTCGCAGCCGCGATTCTCCTTCGGCAAAAGCACACACGGCTGCCACGGTTGGGACAAGTTCTCCCACGTCGTGCATGTCCATATCCAACGGCGCGATTGTATCGGGCCCAATCAGTTCGAGATCCTGGACTCCGTGGGTATTCTCGTCAACGAAGCGGACGTGCGCACCCATACGGGTAAAGATATCCCGCAAGGAATCACCGGGCTGAGTGGTCTCCAGGGGCCACCGCTCGATCACTATCCGGCCACCGGCGACCATCGCAGCTGCAAGGAACGGTCCCGCATTGGAAAGATCGGGCTCAACTTCAACCTCTGTGAGGTTGGATCTGCCAGCCATGACCACCCAACGATTGGCAGGCTTTGAGGGGGAAGCGGGCTCGTCGTCGGCATACTCGACCACGTTGATGCCGGCCTCACGAAGCAGCTCGACAGTCATTCGAATGTGCGGGGTGGAAGGGACTGCCTCGCCAACGTGACGCAAATCGAGACCGTCTCGCATGAGCGGGGCTGTAAGCAAGAGGCCCGAGATGAACTGTGAGGACGCTGAGGCATCGACGTGCAATGTTCCCCCGCGAAGGCTAGGAGAACCGCTAATGGTCAAGGGCAGCGCCGGGCCGCCGTCGTGCTCGGCTGCATCCACGTTCACGCCAAGCTCGCGAAGCCCGTCAACGATAGCGCCCATGGGGCGTACGCGGGCTGCAAGATCGCCGTCAAGCTCCACGTCGCCGGAGGCGTGAGCTGCAAGCGCGGGAATAAAGCGCATCACGGTTCCGGCGAGGCCACACTCGACACGGCCGGCTGAGATAGGGCCCGGGTGGACGGTCCACGCGCCGTCTTCGCGGTCGACCCGCACGCCTAGGGATTGGAGAGCGTCTGCCATAAGCTCGGTATCACGGGCGACGAGTGGATGTCCGATACGAAGCGGCTCGGAGCCGATGGCTCCGAGAACAAGGTACCTATTTGTCAGTGATTTTGAGCCGGGCAGGCTTAGGGCAGAGTTAACCCCCGCCGAAGCGGGGGCTGACCACAACGTCATCGTCCAGAGCCGATCTGATCGACCTTATCCTTTGCCCCATCAACAACATTCGAGGACCACTTTGAGACGCGCCAACCGATGGAAGGCTTGCCCGAACGATCTGTCGACGCGATAAGTGCGCCGCCAACCAGACCGATGGCGCCGAGCAATCCCTGGACGTCCTTACGTCGTTCTTCGCCGGAGTGCTCCCAGAACGGGTTATTCGCAAGTGCAATGGGTGCCTGTGCCAGGCCGAGGAGAAGTGCTGCGGAACGTGGTGCCGTGCCCTTCGCAAGTGCAGCGCCGGCACCTACGAATAGCAGGCCAGAAGCTCGCGTAAGAAGATCGGTGTTTTCGGGAGACAGTTTCGATAGGCCGGTTCTGCCCGCGAGACCGACCTTATCGAGGAGGCCGGACACCTTCGCAGCGGCTTCACGGTGGTTTTGGGGGCGAAGAAGGGCGTCGGCTCCAGCCGCAATGAATGGGGCGGCGAGCATGGGACGAGCAAGTTTGTTCAGTACAGTCATGTGAGCCATCTTACGTGGCTATGGAGATGAGGCAACAGGATTTCGCTGCTTGGAGACGGAAAATCCGTTGTGGGCTGATCGCTGTCCGGGAATTACTCAGACTCCTCGAGGTCGATCAGCTTGGCAAGCGGATCGTAGTGCGCGTAAACAGCGGTCTGGTAGGCCTGAAGATCGCCCGCCTCGGCTGCGCGCAGCATGTCCCGGTGGGCCTTGGCAGTGCGAAGCAGTTCTTTCGCTCCCGGCTCGCCCATCTGCGGAATGAACGCTTGGTGGACCATCCACATGGCGCTGATCAGCTGCGCGATGAGTTCGTTGTGAAGAGGTGCCACGAGAGCGGAGTGGAACGCGATGTCCTCTTCGATGTAGGTCTTGCCGGCGCGGGCCTTTTCCACCATCACGTCAACCAGCGCGTCTAGCTCTGGATTCTCGGTGCCCTTGGTGACCTTGAGTAGGTCTTGTGCGATACCCAAATCGAGAGAGCGGCGCGTGGTAACTATCTGACGGAGTGTAGCTTGGCCGGTCTGCTGGTCTAGCGCATTGCGCAGAATAAGCGTGTGAACGAGGGGTTCCATCGACATGTCGCCCACGAAAGATCCACGCCCTTGGTGTACCTGCACGATGTCGAGAGCCTCGAGCCTGCGTAGCGCTTCGCGAACCGAGGAGCGAGAGACGCCGAGATCCGCACACAGCTTTGCCTCGGTGGGGAGGGGGTCGCCCGGCTTGAGCCCGTGATTCATGATGTAGGCCTTAATGGCGTCCATCGTGGCTGCGGAGCGATTGACAGCATTGATCGCCGGAACCGTGTTAACGGTGGACGGCGTGTACTTCTCGAGAATCGCCTGCACAGACTTGTCAGACAACATACGCTTATTGTACCGAACGCGAGGCAGCGTTGCCGCGTGTTCTTCAAACATTTGCTTTTAGCACGCGAAAGTGTCCAACGCGCTTTTCGCTGGGCAGGTCGCGAGGAGCGGAAAATGATTGGTGCCGACGACGGACGTGGCCCCATCCTCTCACTCGACATCGGCGGTACCAAGGTTGGATTTGGCTGGGTGGCGCTGGCTTCGGACGGAACGTGGAGCATCGATGGGCGCGGTTCGATTCCCACGAATGCGGACGACGGCGGAGCGGCCGTGGCGCAGCGGATAGCCCAGTTGGTGACCGAACAGCTTGAGGCGGGCGCGGAAGGTGGCGCCGTTAAAGGGATCGCCGTGGCGAGTGCGGGCGTGGTGGATCCGCGATCTGGAAATATCGTGTCCGCAACCAACACTATGCCCGGGTGGGGTGGCACGAGACTCGGAGAAATCCTGCGCGAAGCCTCCGGTCTCCCCGTCCACATCATCAATGATGTTCATGCCCATGGGCTTGGAGAAGCAGTCCTCGGCGCTGGCCGCGGCTACCATTCCGTTTTATCCCTCGCCGTAGGAACGGGCATCGGTGGGGCCCAAGTCGTGGACGAGTACATCCTGTTCGGCGAGCACTTCCTCGCCGGTCACTTCGGCCATATCCATCATCATTTCGCGGCGGGTATGCCGTGCTCCTGCGGACGTGACGGTCACATCGAAGCGATCTGCTCGGGTAGTGGAATCACCCGTTGGTACAACGAACGAAGTGCGACGCTCGGATCTGATCGGCGCGTCAAGAATGGACGCGAACTGCAAGACCTCGCAGAGGGCGGAGATGAATTGGCACGAACCGTCTTCGCAGAATCGGGATACGCGTTGGGTGAGGCGCTTGGTTCGCTCGCAAACTGCGTGGATCCCGCCGTCGTCGTCCTCTCTGGTTCCATGACTCGCTCGGGACAGACGTGGTGGTCAAAGATTTGCGAAGGCTATGCAGCCTCCGCAATGGACGCCGTGGCCGACCTCGAACTCCGAGATGGGCAGCTTGGTTCCGATGCGCCCCTGCTAGGCGCCGCTCTCAATTTCGTCAAGGAGAAATCATGAATGCACTGATCGAATCGTTGCGCGGCAAACTCATCGTGTCGTGTCAGGCCTATCCCGCTGAAACAAATGATCGAGGAATTTCCGGACCATCCCGTTATTTGCGGGGGGCGCGTGCACACGCCAGAGCAAGCCGAAGCTGTGATTGCTGCAGGAGCGCACGCAGTCGTCGTCGGTACTGCGATTACCCATCCCACTACGATCACAACCTGGTTCCGTGAGGCGGTCCAACGAGCGCAGTGACGCAGGCCGGATCACCCGATCAACTGGTCAGCCACCGGGCGTACGATAGACATAGCGAAGTTAACTGAAAGGGCTTTCATGCAGATTGGGATTTTTCGGGACGCGCAAGAAGTAGCGGACGCCGCGGCCAAGGTAGTCATCGACGCGATGAGCGCGGCAGATCAGGAGGTAATCGGTGTTGCTACCGGATCCACTCCTCTTCCGCTCTACGAGCGTCTGAGAGCAGCTCACGCCCAGGGCACGTTCACCTTGAGCGGGGCCAAGGCTTTCGCTCTTGATGAGTACATCGGTATCGATCCGGAGCATCCTGAGCGCTACCGCAACGTTCTTCGCGCGGAGCTGGTGGGCGACGACAAGACCGGCCTTGCCGACGACGACCTCCACACTCCCGATGGAAACGCGCCCGATCCACGCGCGGCAGCTGATGAGTACGACCAGATGATTACGGAGTCGGGTGGCGTTGCGATTCAGATTCTGGGAATCGGAAGTGACGGACACATTGGATTCAACGAGCCGGGCGGCGCGCTGACATCGCGCACCCACATTGAATCGCTGATGCGCCAGACGCGAGAGGACAATGCCCGCTTCTTCGATAACGACATCGATAAGGTTCCCACCACCTGCATCACCCAAGGCCTGGGCACGATCATGGATGCGAAGGCGACCGTCCTGATCGCAACGGGCGAAGGAAAGGCGGACGCCGTCCGCGAGCTTATCGAGGGTGGGATCAGCGCCCTGTGGCCCGCAACCATCCTCCAGATGCATCCCAACACGACGGTGTTGGTTGATGAAGCTGCCGCAAGCAAGCTTCAGCACGCCGAATACTACAAGGAGCGTTGGGAGGGACAGCAGTGACCACCTACACCGGAAAGCTTCTTAACGGATACGGCGAGATCGTTGGCGGCGGGCTCGTTGTTGAAGATGGAGTCGTGACCGAGATCCTGCCGTTGAATAGAGACGAAGCGGGCTGGATTACTCCCGGTTTCGTTGACATCCACTGCCACGGCGGTGGCGGTGCCTCATTCCCAGATGACCACTCGCCGGAAGGCGTAGCCACCGCGATTGCGGCACACCTCGAAATGGGAACCACGGCGCTCGTGGCTTCGACCGTTTCTATGATCGATCCCCTACCCGCCATCCATAACCTTGTGCGTGCCTGTGAAGCGGGCACTCTTCTTGGAATCCACATGGAGGGGCCCTACATCTCGCCCCACAAGTGCGGTGCGCAAAACCCGGCCGCCGTGCGTAATCCTGACCTCGACGAGCTGCGCGCGTGGCTCGAAGCGGGCAAAGGATGGATTAAGACCATGACGATCGCGCCCGAACTGGAAGGCGCCACTGAAGCTGCACAAATGCTCATCGATTACGGCGCACTGCCGTCGTGGGGGCATACCAATGCCAGCGGTAAAGACACCCGGGCTCGGTTAGCCGCGACAACCGAGTATGGTGAGAAGGCCGGCGTCGTCCCCGCTCAGACCGCTACCCATTTGTTCAATGCCATGCCGTCGCTGCTGCATCGCGAACCGGGACCCGTGCGCGAACTGATTCAGTCTGCGCGCGCTGGCAATACGGTTGTCGAATTGGTAGCCGACGCCGTTCACGTCCACCCCGATCTCGTTTCAGACGCTGTGCGTTACGTTTGCGCTGGCGACGACGGCGAGCTTGGCGTCATTTTCGTCACCGACGCTATGGCCGGCGCCGGAATGCCCGATGGCGACTACGTTTTAGGTGCTCTGGACGTGGTAATTAAAGACGGAGTTGCGCGTCTGAAGGAAGGCGATTCGATCGCCGGTGGAACGGCACGGCTTGCCGAGGAGATCCAGCGGATGGTCAATGGTGGGTACCTCACAATGTCTGAAGCTGTGCGAGCGTGTGTAGCCGCGCCCGCGCATGCCATCAGGGCCCAAGGCTCCCCGGGAGTTACCCTCGATTTTGCCGTAGGAGAGACGCCGAACCTTGTCACCTTCGATGACAGTCTTGAGGTCACCGGCGTTGTCCGTGAGGGAGTCACCTACCGGTAGCACCCCGGCCGAGCGCCGTCGCTAGGATCGTCCGCCATCGCCGTGAGGCGGGCGCACGTCCCCGGAAGGCGACCACGTGCTAACGACGTTGGGAATGACGTTGGGAATATAGTCGCCCACGAAATCGTTGGCACCACGAACGGGCAAGGTCGATTGAGTGGAGGGTAGTCTGTAGTCGATGAGTGAATTCACCAGAACTACGGAAGAAGACGCCGGCGAACGTGCCGCGCGTTTTGAGCGCGACGCGCTGCCCTTTTTGGATCAGCTGTATGGTGCAGCGATGCGTCTTACACGCAATCCCCAAGACGCGGAGGATTTGGTACAGGAAACCTACGCGAAGGCATTCGCGGCGTTCCACCAGTACAAGCCGGGTACCAACCTGAAGGCTTGGCTATATCGAATCCTCAATAACACTTTCATCTCTAACTACCGGAAAAAGCAGCGACGCCCCAAAGAGGCGGACAGTGCGGAGATTGAGGATTGGCAGGAATACCGTGCCGCGTCCCACCATTCGACCGGACTGCTCTCCGCTGAGGCGGAGGCGCTTGAGAACCTACCGGATTCAGAGATACGTGACGCACTTGAACAGTTGCCCGCGGACCGCCGAACGGCTGTTTATCTTGCCGATGTCGAAGGCTTTTCCTACCAGGAAATTGCCGAAATCATGGAGACGCCCGTTGGGACCGTCATGTCTCGCCTGCATCGCGGTCGAACCCAATTGCGCGAGATTCTGCGCGATTACGCTAGCGACCTTGGCTACAAGGTGAAGGAGAACGCATGAATGAGATCGAGAAGCTGGTCTCTCAGCTCGAAAATTGCCAGTGCGGAAGCTGCGAGAATTGCGGCGATTGCGGCTGCGACGAGGTGCTCGACCACCTCTTCATGCTCCTTGACCAAGAAATTTCCGGGGAACAGGAGCATCGCCTGCTCCGCCATGGCGCCAACTGCCCGAACTGTTCGGAGAGGATTGCCGCTGAGATTCGGGTGCGCAAGGCCATTCGCCGGAGCTGCTGTGGCGAATCAGCGCCAGCCTCGCTGCGCGTGCGTATCTCGCAAGTCACTGTCCAGCAGTACCGAACCTCCTAAATGTGTGGCTAGCTGCAGGTCATGAGGCCCATCGTGAACCGCGTGACTAGCCGCATGTCCGGAGAGGGTGACGGATCACCCTCTCTTTCGTTACACTTAACTGTCATATGCCGCGATCTTCGTGGCGGCAAATAAAGGAGAACACTATGTCGAAGCGTGCTCGTAAGCGTCGCGATCGTAAGAAGAAGAACGCGAATCACGGCAAGCGTCCCAACGCATAAGTTGGCGTATGCCTAGAGTGTTGGCTGTTTGGCAGCCCGGAAGTGGTCGGTTTTACCGGCCACTTTTTGTTTTTCTAGCAGCCATCTCAAAGACTACAGATCTCCGAATCTGAGCAAGTTTTTCCGTTAACGCTTAGGCTGGGTCTACTCCAAGCCAGTTGTGCCATCCCATGTGGAGGACCAGCCATGCCATGAGGCCGTAGCCGGCCTGGCGAGGCACGTATCCGCCCGACATAGACATGTCTGTGTTCCACTGCTCGTGGTTGACGAGCGGTGTATAGCAGTCAACAAAAGGAATCTGGCGGCGGTTGCAGACCTCCGCGAAAGCGCGAGTGAGGTCTGTTTGGGCGCGCGCTGGAAGATCGATGCGTGGCGGAGGGCCAACAACGAAAGGCCGAAGCTGGAGGCGCTCAGCGTTATCGAGCATGTTGGCTAGATGGAGGCGCGAGCGGGCGAGGGTCTGACTCGTATCGAGATCGTGTGAGCCAAGGCCCACCACGAGACGGTTCTCAGAGTCACGCGAGGTGCGGCGTAGCACGTCATCCTGCCAGCGAGCCGCAAGCTGCTCCGTGGTTTCACCCGGGGTCGCCAAGTTGAGGTTCATGATTGGCGGCTCGTTTGCGGTACGCGCCATGACACGACCAGTCCAGCCCAGTGCGCGGGCATCACCGAACCCGGCAACGAGCTCGTCGCCCACAAAAAAGACCCTCAGATTTCTTTCCACGCACTCACTCTGCCAAATAACGGCCGCGAAACGAAATAAGCGCGCCCACAAGCACTTCGGGCGACCGTCTTCCGACGGTCGCCCGACCTGCTAGGTAATTCCGGTTTACTCGCGGGAGAAGGCGTCCTTCATGAGCTTGGCAGCTTCTTCCTTATGGATCCACGTCAGGCCCGCAGCGGTTGACGCGGCAGCAGCACGGGAGACCCTGCGGACGTTGATACCCATATCCGGGAACATCGTCAGTGCGAGGTGCGGCCACGCGCCCTGGTTCGCGGGCTCGTCTTGGACCCAAACGATCTCAGCGCCCGGGTACTTGTCGAGTTCGGCCTTAAGCTCGTCGACCGGATTCGGGTAGAGCTGCTCGATTCGCACGATGGCCGTCCGATCATCGCCGTTCTTCTCACGAGCCTCGACGAGGTCGTAGTAGACACGACCAGTACACAGGATCACGCGATCAACGTTGAGATCAGATCGGGACTCACCGATGACCGGGAGCCAGGTTCCGCTCGTGAAGTCCTCCACTTGCGAGGTCGCTCCCTTACGGCGAAGCAGTTGCTTCGGTGTGAAAACGATCAGCGGCTTGCGGGGACGGTTATAGGCCTGACGACGCAACATGTGGAAGTGGTTTGCCGGCGTAGACGGCTGAGTCACGATCATGTTGTCCTCGGCGCACATCTGCAGGTAGCGCTCGATGCGAGCAGAAGAGTGATCCGGTCCCTGTCCCTCGTACCCGTGGGGGAGAAGAAGGACAAGTGAAGAATTCTGCGCCCACTTTTGTTCCGCGGAGCTGATGAATTCGTCGACGACGGTCTGGGCGCCGTTCGCGAAGTCACCGAACTGAGCTTCCCAGAGCACGAGTGCATCGGGTCGCTCCACGGAGTAGCCATACTCGAAGGCCATCACCGAATATTCGGAGAGTGCCGAATCGTAGATGGCAAGTTCAGCCTGATCTTCGGTGAGGTGCTCGAGCGGAGTCCATTCGGCACCAGAGTCATGGCAGTGAACCGTGGCATGGCGCTGAACGAAGGTTCCGCGGCGAGAGTCCTGACCCGACATGCGAACCGGTACACCCTCGATAAGAAGAGATCCGAATGCGAGGAGTTCACCGAAGCCCCAGTTGATATCGCCGTCCGATGCCATCTTGGCACGCTGCTCAAACAGCTGTTGAATCTTCTTGTGCGGGGTGAAATTCTCCGGCGGGTTCTGATGAGCCGCGCCGATGCGGGCAAGGACGTCGGGGGAAACCGCGGTTTGCCAACCGACCATCGTGCCTGCGTCCTCCTGCTGGGACTCCGGAACGCCGAGTGACTCGGCAGCTTCTTTCTTGTCCTCTTCGCGTCGCTTCTCAGCCGCGCGAACTTCGGTGAAGGCACTGTTGAGCGTTTTTTCGTAGGCCTGTTCGACCTTGGCGATGTCTTCTTCGGAAAGGTCGCCGCGGCCAAGAAGCGCCTCGGAGTACAGGTGACGGGTAGTGCGCTTGTCGTCCACCAAGCTGTACATGATCGGCTGGGTCATCGACGGATCATCGCCCTCGTTGTGACCGCGACGGCGGTAACAAACGATATCGAGGATGACATCCTTCTTGAACTCCATACGGTAGTCGAATGCCATCCGCGCCATACGGCACACGGCTTCGGGATCGTCGCCGTTAACGTGGAATACCGGGACCTGAAGCCCCTTGGCGACGTCGGTTGTGTAGCGCGAGGATCGCGACGACGACGGGGCCGTGGTGAAACCAATTTGGTTGTTAACGATCAGATGCAGCGTACCGCCGGTCTTGTAGCCGGGAAGCTGGGAGAGGTTCATGACCTCCATGACCACGCCTTGGCCAGAGAACGCCGCGTCGCCGTGAATGAGAATCGGAAGAACCGAGTAGCCGTCGTCGTCCAGATCGAGCTCATCTTGCTTGGCGCGGACGATACCTTCGAGAACGCCGTCGGCGGCCTCGAGGTGGGACGGGTTAGCCGCAAGGTAAACGCCCACTTCTTCACCAGCTGGCGAGGTGTAGGTACCTTCGGTGCCCAGGTGGTACTTGACGTCGCCGGAGCCCTGAACGGACTTTGGATCCACCGAGCCGTCGAACTCGGAGAACACCTGGCCATACGATTTGCCCGCGATGTTTGTGAGAACGTTGAGTCGGCCGCGATGTGCCATGCCGATCGCGACTTCGCGAACGCCGTCTTGGGCAGCGCCCTCGAGAACGGCGTCCAGTGCCGGAATCAGGGATTCTCCACCCTCGAGTGAGAATCGCTTCTGTCCCACGTACTTGGTCTGTAGGAAGGTCTCGAAGGCTTCCGCCTCGTTGAGTTTCTTAAGAATGTTGAGACGCTGCTCCGAGGTCATCGGCTCAACTGGAAGTTCAAGACGGTTCTGGAACCACTTACGCTGAGCCGGATCCTGAATGTGCATGTACTCAATGCCAACCGTGCGGCAGTACGCCTCACGCAGCTGGTCGAGAATCTGTCGCAGAGTCAGGTGCGCGGTGTGAGCGAAGCCGCCGGTGGGGAAGGACCTATCCAGATCCCACAGGGTTAGACCGTAGGACTGCAGCTCGAGGTCCGGATGCCTACGCACGTGGAAGGAGAGCGGATCCGTGTCCGCGATCAGGTGACCACGCGAGCGGTATGCGTGGATGAGCTCGGCAATGCGAGCCGGCTTGCCCAGCTCTCGTTCGGCGTCGTACTCCACGTCCTTTTCCCATACAAAGGGCTTGTAGGGAATACGAAGCGAGATGTAGATGCGGTCGTAGAAACCATCGAGTCCGAGAAGCTTGTTCTCCATGAGGCGCAGGAAACGCCCGGAGGTTGCTCCTTGGATAACGCGGTGATCGTAGGTTGAAGAAATATGAACAACCTTGGAAATGCCGAGGCGAGCGAGCGCGTCGTCGGACGTTCCTTGGAACTCCGGCGGGTACACCATCGCGCCCACGCCAACGATGAGGCCTTGGCCAACCATGAGACGCGGAACGGAGTGAACCGTTCCCAGACCGCCGGGGTTGGTGAGAGTGGCGGTCGTTCCTTGGTAGTCCTCCATGGTCAGCTTGTTCTCGCGACCACGGGCCACAAGATCTTCGTAGGCGGAGAGGAACTCGGAGAACGACTTGTCCTCGGACTCCTTGATCGACGGAACCACAAGGGTGGCTGAGCCGTCGGGTTTCTTCACGTCAATGGCGATGCCAAGATTGACGTCCGCGGGCTTAACCAGTATGGGTTTATTGTTCTCGTCTACCTTGTATGAGAAGTTCATCTCCGGCATCTCGGCGAGCGATTCCACCATGGCGTAGGCGATGAGGTGGGTGAATGACACCTTTCCGCCGCGCGTGGTGGCGAGGTACTTGTTGATCACCGTGCGGTTGTCGAACATGACCCGTGCCGGTAGCGCACGTATGGAGGTGGCGGTAGGAATGCTTAGCGAGGCATCCATGTTCTTTGCCAGACCGCGGTCCATGCCCTTGAGCTGGACGGTCTCTGGCTCGCCCTGCAGGATATCTTCTTGGCGCGGAAGGTAATCGTACTTCTTAACGTACGGGGAAACCGCGGGCTGTGCTGCAGCGCGAGGCTGTGGGGGCAGGTCTGAGCGCGTCACGTTCGTAGAAGGGGTTGCCGCGCGGTCTGGTTGGGAATGTACGGCGCGCTGAGACTCGGTGGGCTCATTCTTTGCGGCTGTCTGTGACTCCGACGGCGCACCCGTATTCGACGGTGCCCCAGAAGTCTGCGGTTTGCGAGCCTCGGCCTCCCAGCGGCTAAAGAGTTCGAGCCACTGCGGGCCCACACCCGATTTGTCTCCCAAATATGCGGCGTAAAGATCTTCGATGAATCCTTGGTTTGCGCCGAAGTCATCGGACTGGGTTGACGACACTGTCTTGCCTCACTTTTGTGCAGAGAATTTGTTGATTCCATTTTAGTGACGTTCGTCCCACCGTGCCCACTTATCGCGCAATCTACCCCTGATAAAGCCCTTGCAATGTCATCTCACATGACATTGGTAATGAAACAGTTGCCACGTTGGCAAGGACCGGTGTTGAGGCGGTGTGAAAACGGTTAGGGGACGGGTACCTAAAGTAACCGCGGCGCCACGATACGACGAAGGAAAATGATCTTCAGTGCCGCTCGGGTACCGGCATGAAATTGAACGAGGGAAAACCATTAGGTGAGATTTGCCGGTTCCGCTACGATATCCCCATGATTCGAAAACGCATGGCGGTGGATTCTTGATTATCGACATAATCATGCTGGGCATCGGCGTACTGCTCACATTGGGAACGGCAATCTTTGTTGCAGCAGAATTCTCATTGGTAGCCCTTGACCCAGCTACAATCGACGCAAAGGCCGAAGCGGGCGATCCGCAGGCCAAAAAGGTAACGAAGGCCCTTCACGGGCTATCCCTTCAACTCTCTTCCTGCCAGGTTGGCATCACCATCACCACAATCCTGTTGGGCTATGTTGCCCAAGAGCCGCTCCAGAAGATGCTCGAGAGCTTGCTCGGCAACACGGGTCTTGCGGTAGCAGCGTCTGTGGCGCTCGCGGTCGCACTTGCCTTTATTGTGGTGAACCTTTTCTCCATGCTTTTTGGAGAGCTCGTGCCAAAGAACATGGCGCTCGCGGAACCTTTGCGAGCCGCAGCGCTGGTGTCCACGCCACTGCGCGCATTCACAACCATCTTCAAGCCCATCGTCGTGGGACTCAACAACTCCGCGAACTGGATTCTGCGGAAGTTTGGAATTGAACCGGCCGAGGAGCTTTCCGGTGCGCGATCAGCGACCGAGCTCTCAGCGCTGGTTCGCCGTTCTGCCGAACAGGGAACTCTCGACGTTTCAACGGCCCGTCTTCTGACGCGCTCTATCGACATCGGTGCACTCACCGCAGTGGATGTTATGACGGACCGCGGCCGTTTGAGCTTCCTTCAAGAAGATGCCAGCGCTGCCGACGTCATCGATTTGGCTCGCGAATCGGGCCACTCGCGTTTCCCGATCGTTGGAGACGATCTGGATGACATTCGCGGCTTCGTTCACCTCCGCCGCGCGGTTGCCATTCCATTTGAGCGTAGGTCAGCCGTTCAGGTGAACTCCTCCTCGCTCATGGTTCCTGCGCCGCGCGTCCCCGAAACCTTGGCCTTGGCGCCACTTCTGGTGCAGTTGCGCGAGGAGGGGCTCCAGATGGCCGTCGTCGTCGACGAATACGGCGGCACCGCTGGAATCGTCACGCTCGAGGACGCAATCGAAGAAATCGTCGGCGACGTGGCGGACGAACACGACCGTCGTCGTACCAGAACGCGACTCCTACCCACCGGAGAATGCATCATTCCCGGCTCCATGCGTCCCGACGAAGTCAGCCGCGAATTCGGCATCGACGTTCCGGGCGACGGCCCATGGGAGACGGTGGGCGGATGGATCATGTCCGGCTTGGGTAAGATTCCGTCGGTTGGCGACGAGTACACCGACGACGCCGTGTTCGCGCGTGTTGAAGCAATGGATGGCAGGCGGGTTGAGACTCTCAAGCTTCGCGCGATCGAGAGCGGGGAGGATTCCGAATGAATCTGTGGTTAGCTCTCGCCGTCACGGTCGGACTTCTCGCTGTTAACGCCTTCTTCGTTGGCGCCGAATTCGCGATCATGGGTGCGCGCCGCTCACGCATCGAGCCCCTTGCCGACGCCGGAAAGAAATCTGCGCAGACAGTCTTGTTTGCCTTGGAAAACGTTACTCTCATGCTGGCAACGTGCCAGCTTGGCATCACCGTGTGCTCGGTTGCGCTCGGTGCTGTCTCCGAGCCGGCCATCGCACATAGTATTGAAGGGCCGCTCGCGGACTTGGGCGTGCCGTCGGCTGCCGTGCATCCGATCGCGGTTGCGATCGCGCTGTCGCTCGTCGTATTCGCCCACGTGGTTATTGGTGAAATGGTTCCCAAGAACGTTGCGGTGACGACGCCGGAGCGAGCCTCGCTTGTTCTTGGCCCGCCGCTCGTCATCGTTTCGAAGATTTTGCATCCCGTGGTTGCCTCGCTGAACTGGGTTGCCAACCATATGATTCGCGCACTTGGATTTGAGCCGAAGGACGAGGTCTCATCCGCGTTCACAGCGGACGAAGTGGCGTCAATTGTCCAGGTGTCGAAGGCTGCGGGCGTGCTTCATGCGGACGTTGGTTTGATTTCCTCCGCACTCGAATTCTCCGACTATCTTGCCGGTGATGTTATGGTGCCGCTGAGCGAACTCGCAGTGGTGACGCCGGACGTGACACCCGAGCAGATTGAGTTGCTCGTTGGGCAGACGGGATACTCGCGCTACCCTGTGGAAACCGGCGTTGGTTCGCTGATGGGCTACGTCCATCTCAAGGACATTATTGATATCGGTGAGAGCCGTCGATCGCTCAATCTTCCGGCATGGAAGATCCGCCAATTTGTGTCTGTGGATATCAACGACGAGATTGAGGCCGCTTTGCGTACGATGCAAAGTGGAGGATCGCACATGGCGACAGTCTCTGAAGACGGTGTGGTACGCGGCGTGCTCTTCCTCGAGGACATTCTTGAGGAACTCGTCGGTGAAGTAAGGGATGCGATGCAGCGCTGAGCAGGGCATTTGCTTGGCTCGCATTGCTGACCGTTCGCGTCGTGACCGATTTGTGACTCACGTTGGTTTTCTTGTGTCCGCCTTCACGGGGGAACTTGAGGATTCGCATGGCGAACCTGTTACCAAACCGTTATTATCGAAGTCGGACCACCGTCTGGTGGCATATCCATAAGCGAAAGATCTGGGAGTTGCTGTGATCGAAGCTGAGCACGACAAACTGCCGTCGCGACGCGAACTGCGCCTTGCTCGGCAACGTGAAGAGCTCGCTCGTCAGGCCCAATTGGATGGGACCGAACTTGGCGACGCCGCCTCAGATGTGACCGCGATCCCCGCTTCGGCGCCAACCGCGGCGATTTTACCAGTTCCCACTGATATCGCATCGGTTCCAGCTCCGACCACATCGGCTGGTTCGGCTCCCGTGAGGGAGAAGCCGGTTGGAGGATCAACGGCGCCCGCAGTTGCCTCCAGCGCGCGTCGCTCCGCCCAGCGCAAGCGTTTCGTTAGGCTCGCCTCGATTACCGGTGGTGCGGGCGTCGCCTCTTGCGCGCTTTCGATTGCGGTCGGCTTGATCTCAGGTACCGCCACCGTGCCGGCGTATGCAACAAACGCTATCGGTCTGGGAAATACTCAAGCTTCACTTCTGCCAGATATTGAAGAATCTGAGTCCGCTACGCCAGAATCTCTCCTCGCAACATCAGGTGCCGAGGACAATGCCCGTTACCACGCGCTGCAAACCGTCTTCGATGGTCAGCCGATTAGCTGCGAAATTCGCACGGGAGCGAACTCCCTTAGCTCACTTTTTGTCGATGACTCTAACGTTGTCACCATGCCAATGGCCTCTGGCACCTACGATCTCACGTCATCTTTTGGATGGCGCTCTGACCCGTTTACTGGAGTGCTGTCGAAGCACATGGGCGAGGACTTCGCCGCTCCGCTCGGTACGCCCATTTATTCCATCGCGGATGGCACCGTGGTTCACGCGGGCGTGGGGCTTGATGGCCGCTCATCGAATCTCATCATCGTGCAGCATGAAATCGACGGCAAGGCATTTAGCAGCTGGTACGTGCATATGTACGACGACGGCGTTCACGTCGCCGAGGGTGACCAGGTGAAGGCAGGCGACCACATCGCCGATGTCGGCTCCAACGGCCGAGCAACGGGCCCGCACCTTCACTTTGAATTCCATCCCGGCACCTTCGGAGAAGATAACGAGGCAACGTCGCCGCTGCCAGCTCTCGAGGAGCTTGGCGCGATCGAAGTTAGCGAGCTCTGCGGCAAGTAATGTCTGATCGCCTGTGGAACATTGGTGAAAAACCCGTGGTCCTCGCACATCGCGGTGGTGGCAATGAAGAGCCCGAGAATTCGATGCAGGCCTTTAAGGCGATGCGAGATAAAGGCTTTCGCTTCATCGAGACGGACGTCCACGCGACCAAAGACGGCGTGGTCATCATCTTCCATGACCCGATGCTTGATCGGCTCACCGACACCGGCGGTTTGGTCAAAGACCACACGTGGCGCGATCTTCAAGATATTCAAGATATCTCTGGCAATACACCATTACGTCTCGACGAGGTGCTCGAGGAGTTCCCAGATATCATCTTCAACGTCGATGCGAAGGTCAACAGCGTCGTGCGTCCGCTTATTCGGACTCTGAAACGGCAAAATGCTATCGAGCAAGTATCTTTGGCCTCCTTTAGCGAGGCGCGCTTGAAGGTTTTGCGCTTCAATCTTCCAGGGGTTCGATCCTCACTCGGCATGGCAACGATTGGGCGACTCGTTGTGGCCGCTCACGGGCCTGCGCGTCTGCGCAAAAGTGCGGCAAGAGGCATCCCGGGGCCGAAGAAGGGCGTCGAATGCGTGCAGGTCCCAGTGAACTTCCGAAACATCAACGTGGTTGACGATCGTTTTGTTGACCTTGCCCATTCACGCGGACTCGCCGTCCATGTGTGGACCGTTAATGACGAAGAGGACATGCGGGATCTGCTCGATCTCGGTGTCGACGCGCTCATCACGGACGAACCAACGCTCGCTAGAAACGTGATAGCCGAACGCTGGTAATGCTGGCCAGCAGTCCCCAATTTGCGCAGAACGTTGAAATAACGCCATCTCACGAACGCTGTGTCCGGTGACACATCTGGGCGTACCCTCTATGCTAAAGGCATGTATCCGACCCGGCTTCTCCTGACTGAAGAGTTCTTCGCGGACTTCCCGTCCGAAATCAAGCACGCCTTGGGTGCGGATGACATCAATGCTCGCTACATCCCTGCGGATCAAGTGACACGCGATGATCTGATGTGGGCTGATTCTTGGTCGGGTTTTCGCTACCCTGCCTCGCCGTTGGAGTCCAATATTCGCTGGTACCACTCGGGCTCAGACGGAGTGGACCAGTTTCATGACATCTTCTCTGAAATGCGCGAAGCCGGCGCGATTCTCACAAATACCGTGGGCACCATGCCGCACCGGATCGCCGAGTACGTCGTGGCGGTTGTTCTCTCTCACGTCCGCAGACTCGAGGATTACCGCCAGCAGCAAGAACGGCGTCAGTGGAAAGCTCTCGGATCAGCCTCAGCCATGGAACTCACCGTCACGGTGGTGGGCACCGGCCGTATAGGTAGCGAGATTGCCACGTTGCTCCGACCTTTTGTGTCCTCAGTTCACGGCCTGTCCTTGTCGGGGCGCGAAAGAGAAGCCTTCGATACCGTGAGCACGCTGGAAACTGGGGCGGAGGTGCTTGGTGCCTCCGACGTCGTCGTCGCTGTTTTGCCGCGCACTCCGGAAACCGAAGGATTGCTAGACGCAGACTTCTTCGACAAGCTTTCCGGTGCGCTCTTTGTGAACGTGGGGCGGGGAATAACGGTCGATCACGAGGCGTTGCGTGGGGCGCTCGAGTCGGGATGCGTTTCGCAAGCGGTTCTCGATGTTTTCGAAAAAGAGCCTTTGGACGACGACGATTGGCGCTGGTCACACCCGCAGGTTACGGTTACCGCCCACGGATCGGGGATCACTCGCAAGAGTGATGCCTTTGGTGACCTCGTCGCAAACCTCAAGGCTCTGCGCACAAATGAAGAGCCTCCAAATCTCATATCGCTCGACGGTTGGTACTAAGGAGCAAGCAATGAAACGACGCAAGACAGGTGTGATCGTGGCTGCAGTTGCGATACTGCTCAGTGCGTGCAGCGGCGTTGAAAGTGTTTCGGGGCCGAGTGCGGTTGGCAACGGCTCGAGCGATCCGGGGCCAGTCGACCCGACGACGCACCCACCTCGGCCCGTTGAGGAACTTGAGGTGGCGTGGACGGTGGCTGGAGCACAGTTCATCGCATGGGATGAAACAAACCAGCGAGTGGTTCTCAAGAAGAACGATTCCCCGCCGAAGAGGCATGAACCTGGGCCAATGGATATTACGCTCTACAGCCTCGATCCTGAAACGGGTGACACCGCGTGGGAAAATGAAACTACGGTAGATGTCGAGTATGTGGAACTCGATTTCGAGCCTTGGCCATCGATTCGGAGATCTGAATCAGGCGCCCGGATCGGGAATCACGTCATGGTCACGGGTGGGAGCCGGCGCGGCTCGAGCGGACCTAACGATTCGTTTATGATTTTCACCGTTGAGATGGTTGATATTCAGACCGGGGAGTTCGTGAAGGCTTCCGATCTCGGTCTCGATTGCACATTTAGACCCATTCTGGAGATCGGGATGTGTCCGCATCCGGATTCGGGCGAGATGCTTGTCTATGACGAGACACTGACCGAAGTTGCACGTTTCCGAGGCGGTTCGAGGACCCTCGGGCCGATCGCTATGAATGACTATCTCTATTTTGGGGCGTCCTTCGATTATAAGAAGAACATGGCAGACGAGGGTGTACCAGACACCTTTAAACTCGAGTTTTTTGATCTTGAGAGCAATTCACTCGTGGAGACTGAGGTTTCTGGCGACTGGTATCCAAATCCTAAGGGTGGAGATCAATGGGGCGAATTCACCGACGAACTCACGATTATTCCACTCGCTGACGCGGTGCTGTGGAACACGGGGATGAACTCAGATTGGGCTGTGATTGACCCGGAGGAAGGCGTGATCGATACGGTCACAGCTCCAACCAATGTCGATTTTGTCGATTCCGCTGTGGGTAGCGAGCTTCTCACAGCTGAGGAGTTCCTTACCGTCTGGGAGAAGTGGGAGGCCTCCGATTTTGAACCGCAGACCACAGACGATCCAGAAGAATTGTTCGTTTCTGTCAATGAGACGCCGATGCTACTGGAGGTTACGATCTCAGAGATTTTCTGGAGTCCGCTCGGTGAGGATCCCTCGAACTCGGACCGGTCAGCGTCTGCGAACCATATCCGACCAACTTACGAAATACCACACCGATATGTGGTGGGACCGAATTCTGCGTGGATCCAGACTAATCAGAAAATCCTTGATGTTGGTACCGGATCTGAACTCCTAAGTTCGCATAGGTTCCTCGAACATGTTGATGGGCTTGACATCTTTTCTGACGTCAATCACGGGTTTAACGATCCGTTTGACTCGATGGGTCGGATTAGCGCCATACATAATCCTGATAACTAAAGTAAGGCTGGATGGCAAGCGATATCACTGCATGCTCGAGCAGCCTCGCATGCTTAACGCCAAGAGCAAGGTTGCCACTGCGTTAAGTTTTATGACGAAAACATACGGGTACAAATGGGTGTACCTGCATGAGATTGAGGAATGATTCGCGATCAAAGAAAACTCCCGGACACTAGCTTTTAGCTAAGTCTCGGGAGTTTTTTCTGTGCCCCGAACAGGATTCGAACCTGCGACCTTCTGCTCCGGAGGCAGACGCTCTATCCCCTGAGCTATCGGGGCGGGGACGATTTAGTTTAACAGTAGGGGCGCAATTACGCCGTACGTGTATCTGTCGTGACGGGCACACTCTCTGGCGCTGTATGCTTACTAACTACGTGACCCGAGTAACAAAGGATGATCATGGCAGACTACACGGATCTCATTAGCCGACTTCCCATTAATGACATTGCTCGCCAGCTTGGCTCAAGCCCTCAAGAGGTAACCGAAGCGGCCAACACCGCTATTCCAGCACTTCTTGGTGGCATGCGCGAAAACGCGAAGGACCCCGCGGGAGAGAAATCGCTCGGCAAGGCCCTTGGTGACCACAGTGGCAACCCACTCACGGGCGGCGTGGATATTTCGAAGATTGATGAGCGCGACGGAGAGAAGATCGTCCGTCACGTGTTCGGCGACAACACCGACGGCGTCGTCAACCAACTGGGCGGGCTCGGCGTCGGCTCAACGCTCGTGACGCGTCTTCTACCGCTACTCGCGCCACTCGTACTTTCCTGGGTGGCTAACCAGGTCAGCGGAAAGAACGCCACCGACGGCGCCCCATCTCCCACGGCGTCTTCAACTGGGGCCGAGACAAAGGACGACGACGGTTTCCTCGGCGGTATTCTCGACAAGATGACGGGCCGTGACGACGAAGTTCAGCCGAGCTCCGGAGGTGGCCTTGCCGATGTGCTTGGCGGGCTGCTCGGCTCAAACACGAGTTCGAACAAGGCCGGAGGGGTGACCGATATCCTCGGTGGCCTTGGCGGACTTCTCGGCGGTGGCCGCCGATAACGGCAACTAGTCACTGATGAAATGCGGCTGATCCTGTGTGGTCAACCGCATTTCTTCCGTGTTCTGGCAAGAAAGTGGAAATGCGTAACGCACGGCTAGAATGGCACCATGACTCCAGAAGAACTCAGCGCATTCATTCGTTCCTCACTCGAGGACGCCATTAGCCAAGGCGACATCGCTCTCGATCCTGCCGACCTACCTGAAATTAAGGTTGAGCGCCCACGTAGCCGAGAGCATGGAGATTGGGCGTCCAACATTGCGATGCAGCTGGCAAAGAAGGCGGGCATGAACCCGCGTGCCTTCGCTGAACTTCTCACGGCGCGATTGGTTGAGCATCAGGGGATTTCGAAGGCAGAGATTGCTGGCCCTGGCTTCATCAACATCACTCTCAATGCGGCAGCAGCCGGTGAGCTTGCGCGCACGATTCTTGAAGCCGGGCAGGCGTATGGCACCACCAAGTCGCTGACCGGATCCACGATTAACCTCGAATTCGTCTCTGCGAATCCGACCGGGCCGATCCACGTTGGCGGCGCGCGTTGGGCAGCCGTTGGAGACTCGCTGGCTCGTATTCTCGAAGCTGCCGGTGCGGAGGTTGTTCGCGAGTATTACTTCAACGATCACGGCGCTCAGATCGACCGCTTCTCATCCTCTCTCCTTGCCCGCGCTCGCGGCCAGCAGGCACCTGAGGACGGATATGGCGGCCAGTACATTGAAGATATCGCCAACGCCGTTCTCGCTGAGCACGGCAAGGGTATTGACCCGGCCACCATGGACGACACCGAAGCGCGCGAGTTCTTCCGCAACTACGGCGTCTCACGCATGTTCGAGGAGATCAAGAAGGAACTGGCGGACTTCCGCGTCGAGTTTGACGTCTACTTCCACGAAGACACGCTTCACGAGACCGGCGCCGTGGATGAGGCTATCCAGACCCTGCGCGATAAGGGCGTGATTTTCGACGACGACGGCGCGACCTGGCTTCGCTCAACGGACTTTGGCGACGACAAGGATCGAGTCATCATCAAGTCTGATGGTAACGCTGCGTATTTTGCTGGGGACATCGCCTACTACCTCGATAAGCGCCAGCGCGGGGCCGATCACGTGATCATCATGCTCGGCGCCGATCACCACGGTTACATCGGTCGTATGTATGCGATGGCTCGCGCCTTTGGTGACGAGGCAGGCACCGGGCAAAACCTCGAAATCCTCATCGGACAGTTGGTGAACCTCGTTCACGACGGTGAACCGGTTCGCATGTCGAAGCGAGCGGGAACGATCGTGGTCCTGTCCGATCTCGTGGATGCTGCCGGTGTGGATGCTGCGCGCTACTCACTGGTCCGTTCGGCGATGGATACCACGCTCGAGATCGATCTCGCCCTCATTTCCTCGCGAACGAATGAGAACCCTGTCTTCTACGTGCAGTACGCACACGCGCGCACAAAGTCCGTGGATCGCAATGCTGGCGAACACGGCGTGACTCGCGAATCCTTTGATCCGGCACTGCTCAATGGGCCCGCAGACGGCGAACTGCTCGCCGCGCTTGCACGTTTCCCCGAGGTCGTGGCGCAGTCGGCACAGCTTCGCGAGCCGCATAGGGTTGCGCGCTACCTCGAGGAGCTCGCAGGTGCCTACCACACCTGGTATGGCCAGTCTCGCGTCACACCGCGAGGTGATGACGAGGTGACGGACCTACACCGCACACGCCTGTGGCTCAACGATGCCACCGGTCAAGTCCTTGCCAACGGCCTAGCGCTCCTCGGTGTGAGCGCTCCTCACAAAATGTGAGATGACATGACATACGAAAAACTCACCGCTCCTGTTCCCGACGGCTCACACCACGGCGTGTGGTCGATCAATACTGTTCGTGAGGAGGACGGCGAGTTTTCCGTTTCTGGCATTCGTCTCGGTGAGATCGCCGAGCGGTTTGGCACGCCAACCTACGTTCTCGACGTCGACGACATGCGCAGACGAGCACGCGCGTGGAAGATCGCCATGGACGATGCATTCGCGGAACTTGCTGGAGCGGACGTGTTCTACGCCGGCAAGGCCTTTCTTTCGAAGGCCGTCGCCCGGTGGATGGTCGACGACGGTCTCCATCTTGATACCGCCTCCGAGGGGGAGCTCCGCACGGCGCTCGCGGCTGGTGTACCTGGGCAGCGTTGTGGCCTGCACGGAAACAACAAGTCGGTTACTGAGATTGAGCTCGCTCTCGATTCTGGGATTGCACACATCGTTTCTGATTCGCTTGCCGAACTCGAATTGGTAAACAAGATCGCGGCCGATCGCGGTGTCATTGCGCCGATTTACCTTCGGGTAACCACGGGAGTACATGCCGGAGGCCACGAGTTTATCGCTACCGCGCATGAGGACCAGAAATTTGGCTTATCCGCATCGACTGGTGTCATCAAGGATGCGATGAGGCAGGTTCGCGATTCGTCTCATCTCGATCTCATTGGACTGCACTCGCATATCGGCTCACAAATCCTAGCCACGGAAGGTTTTGGAGAAGCTGCCAAGGTTGTGCTCGATCTGCGTGCGTGGGCAGCGCAGGAAGGAATTGAGATCCCAGAAGTGGATCTCGGGGGTGGCTACGGCATCCGCTACACCAGCGCTGACGATATGCCTCCGATGCCCGAGGACTTTGCCCGGATGCTGGCGAGCGCCGTTAAGGACCACGTGACCGAGACGGGCCTTGCGCCGCCGCGAATTTCGATCGAACCCGGCAGATCGATCGTCGCTCCGGCGATGCTGACACTCTATGAGGTGGGCACGGTCAAGGATGTTGCCATCGACTCCGGCTCGAGGCTGTATGTGGCCATCGATGGCGGAATGTCGGACAACATTCGACCCGCCCTTTACGACGCCAACTACACGGCCGCTATCGTGTCTCGTCGAGCCAACGGTGAACCAGTGCGATCTCGCGTGGTCGGCAAACACTGCGAATCTGGTGACATCGTCGTTCACGATGTGGCACTGCCGTCCGACATCGCAGCCGGTGATCTTCTGGCCGTCCCTGCCACCGGTGCGTACGGGCGCTCAATGGGCTCGAACTACAACATGATTCCGCGCCCCGGCGTCGTCGCTGTTGAGAACGGTCAGGCGTGGGAAATCGTCCGGAGGGAGAGCGTTGACGATCTGTTAGCGCTCGACGTCGGTTAGTTTGCGACGCCGCCTCTTCCCACGTGGCGGACGCCGGCACCGGTAAAGCCATGCGGGCGTTTAGGCTCGGATCAACCTAGGAGGATCATGGATAGCATCAAGATTGCGTTGCTGGGATGTGGCACGGTCGGGACAGCGGTAGCGAAGCTGCTGGCGGAACAACAGGACGTGCTCGCAGCTCGAGCTGGAGCACCGCTCGAACTTATTGGGATTGCGGTGAATAACCTCGACAGCGAGCGTGACCCCGCGATCGACCGGACTCTTCTCACAGACGATCCCCACTCCATCATTTCCCAGGCCGATCTTGTCATCGAATTGATTGGTGGAATCGAACCACCGCGCTCGCTCATCCACGAAGCTATTTCCGCCGGGGCCTCAGTTATCACTGGAAACAAGGCGCTCCTAGCCGCTCATGGGCCAGAGATTTACGAAGCTGCCGCTGAAAAGAACGTTGATGTCTACTACGAAGCGGCCGTGGCTGGCGCAGTTCCCGTTGTATACGGGTTGCGCGAATCGCTTGCGGGAGACAGGGTTCTCGCCGTGCAAGGAATATTGAACGGAACCACAAACTTTATCCTCGACGAGATGACCACGAAGGGTCTCGACTACGCCGAGGTTCTGGCGAGGGCCCAGGAATTGGGATTCGCCGAAGCTGACCCCACCGCCGACGTCGATGGATTCGACGCTGCCGCCAAAGCGGCAATCTTGGCTTCCCTCGCTTTTCACACGCGGGTGAGTCTCGACGATGTCCACGTTCACGGCATCCGCGACATTACCGCAGCTGACATCGCTGTGGCTAAGGACGCAGGCTATGTCATTAAGCTCATCGCCACGGCTCGACTGGTGGACGACGACGGTGCCTACGGGATCGAGGTGCGCGTGAATCCGTCGATGGTTCCCCAAGCACACCCTCTTGCCTCAGTGGGTGGCTCGTTCAACGCGATCGTGATCGAGGCGGCTGCGGCCGATAGGCTCATGCTCTACGGGCGTGGTGCGGGAGGTGCGCCCACGGCGTCGGCTGTGCTTTCCGACGTCGTCGCCGCTGCATCAAAGAGGGTCCAAGGTGGACGAGCTCCGCTCGAGGTCCTGTTTGGCGATGTGCCGCTGCTGGCGCCGGACGAGTCCGTCTCACGGTACTTCATGACCATCGCCGTACGAGATGAGGTCGGGACGCTCGCCGAGATTTCTCAATTGCTTGCGCAGTGTGGTGTCTCGATTCTGGAATTGCGTCAATCCTCGGTTGATCAATCTGCTGACGAGGACGACGGCGGCCTTGCATACTTGACGATAACGACTCACAGGGCAAAGCAATCCGATGTGCGACGGACAGTGGAGGCTCTTGGCGAGCTGGATTCCGTTGATCACATTGTCCGACTGTTCCGAGTGGAGGAAGACTAATGGCTCACCAGTGGCAAGGTCTCATCAACGAGTACCGCGAGCGACTGCCTTTTGCATCCGAAGATCCGGTTGTCACCCTCTACGAGGGCGGGACTCCCCTAGTCCCCGCACCGGCGCTGAATGACCGTACCGGAGCCGAGGTTTACGTGAAGGTTGAGGGCGCCAACCCGACCGGCTCGTTTAAAGACCGCGGGATGACGACGGCGATTTCGAAGGTGAAGGCGACCGATACAAAGGTCGTAGCCTGCGCATCTACGGGCAATACATCGGCGTCGGCGGCCGCATATGCTGTGGCTGCCGGCCTTGAATGTGCGGTCATTTTGCCCGCGGGCAAGATTGCGGCTGGAAAGCTGGCGCAGGCCATCGTCCACGGAGCCAAGCTGGTTGCCGTGGATGGAAACTTTGATGACTGTCTCCAGATCGTCCGAGATCTGACGGATACGCAGCCAGTTGCCCTCGTCAACTCCGTGAACCCCTATCGTCTGCAGGGGCAGAAGACCGCTGCCTTCGAAATCGTGGACGCGCTCGGGGACGCCCCGGACATCCATGTCCTGCCCGTTGGCAACGCCGGAAACATTACGGCCTACTGGATGGGATACAACGAGTACGCGGGTCGAACCACGCTGGCGTCCATCGACGAAGACGCGCTCCATCTTGAACCGGTTGCCACAAAGGTCCCACAGATGTGGGGAGTCCAAGCCTGGGGTGCAGCGCCGCTGGTGCTTGGCCACGTCGTTGACGACCCAGAAACTGTCGCAACCGCCATTCGCATCGGTAACCCTGCGTCGTGGAAGTACGCAGAGGCTGCTCGCGACGATTCGCACGGCTGGATCGATCGCGTTACCGACGACGAAATTCTTAGCGCGCAAGCTGTTCTTGCAGCAGAAGTCGGCGTCTTCGTGGAGCCGGCGTCCGCTGCCTCTATCGCCGGTCTTCTCAAAGCCGCAGAGGCGGGCAAGGTGCCAGCAGGTGCAAAGATTGTTTGTACAGTGACCGGAAATGGACTGAAAGACACCGCCACGGCTTTGGGGGACCGGAACATCGACATCACGCCGATCGCGCCAACCCTCGACGCCGCTGTTGCCGCGCTAGGCTTATAGCATGCGATTTATCAAGGACCACGCGCGTGTGCGTGTGCCGGCAACGTCGGGCAACCTTGGCCCCGGATTTGACTCGATGGGCATGGCCCACGATCTGTGGGACGAAGTATCGGTCACGATGACCATGGGAACCACACGGGTGACCGTGTTGGGGGAGGGCCACGATTCCCTGCCGCGCGATGATTCGCACCTCATTGTGCGAGCGATGCACACCGCGCTCAGCTATGTTGACGCCCCGAGCGGTGGCATCGAGCTCGTAAGCCGGAACAACATTCCGCACGGGAAGGGACTGGGATCGTCGGCGGCCGCCGTCGTCGCCGGGATCATGCTCGTTCGCGGACTAATTGACCACCCGGAAGCTCTTGATGACCAGACGGTGTTGGAAATCGCCACTGACTTCGAAGGACACCCGGATAACGCGGCCCCCGCCATCTACGGTGGCGCGGTGGTGTCATGGCACGACGGCGAGCACGTGCAGGCCACGCGGCTGGACGTCTCGCCCAAGGTGAAGACCACCCTGCTGGTTCCGCGAGAAATTTTGCCGACGTCGGAGGCTCGCGCGGCACTGCCACCGACCGTTTCGCATGCGGATGCGGCCTTTAACGCTGGCAGGACGGCACTTTTGGTTCACGCGCTCGCGCGTCAGCCCGAGCTGCTGCTCGCCGCAACCGAGGACAGGCTGCACCAGGATTACCGTGCGGACGCTATGAAACATAGTTCGAACGTGCTCAGAGCGCTGCGCGACGCCGGTTGGCCGGCTGTTATTTCGGGTGCGGGGCCGTCGATCCTTGTTTTTGCTGAGGTCGACGATCGGATGGCGAAGATTCTTGGCGCCCAGGGTTTTGCGGTGGTGCGCTCGTCACAGGTTGATGGTGCGCGCCTGCTTTAGCTTTCTACAATTGCAATGATTGTGTATGCTTATCTCGAACAGCAGCTCGACGGTTCATCCCGAGTACTGGCTTGTTTTCGTAGCCCCTTTAATTTTTTGGCTGTTCACTCCATGTCTTGACCTCATATGGTCAATCAATAACAACACGACCAAATCGCACTGATTCTTGGTCCCGAGGAAGGAACCTCGTGAGCGAAACTCCAACCACCTCCGGCCGTAAGCCAGCTCTGTCTGCAATGCGCTTGCCGGAGCTTAAAGAGCTTGCGGCGTCGATGGGTATCTCGATGCCGCCAAAGTCCCGTAAAGCCGACTATGTTGCGGCGATTAAGGGCAACGGAGCTCCCCAGTCCGCACGGACTGACAAGGCCGAGACCAATGCCGGTGAGACCCCACCGTCCCGCGAGCGCAATGACCGGGGCCCCAACAGTGGCCGTGGCTCAGACGACGAGGGTGGAAGTAACCGCAACGATCGGCGCGAGGATCGGGACGAGCGCGGCTCGAGCAACAGCCGCTCGGACAGTGATCGTTCGAACGATGACAGCTCGGACGAGTCCCGGGACTCTGGCGAGCAGGACGGCGATCGTCGTCGTCACAATCGCCGCTCGGATGATGGCCGAGACGACGACCGCCAGCGCAACCGCACTCGCAACCGCCGCTCGGATCAGTCGGAAGATATGACTCCGGAGGAGAAGCAGGCAGCACTTGACGCACTGGGTGAAGCAGCCGAGCGTCGGGCAGAAGATCACCGCGGTGACGACGATGATTCGAACCGTAACCGTGGCCGCAACAACCGACGCGAGCGCAACCGCAACCGCCGCGACCGCAACCGCCGTGACCGCAATCAGGGCGATCGTAACCAAGGCGATCGTAGCCAGGGTCAAAATCAGGGCGGCAACGACCAGGTTCGCGATGATGACGTGCTCATTCCTGTCGCTGGCATCCTAGACATTGACGGCAATAACGCCTATCTGCGTACTGGCGGATACCTGCCGGGCAAGAACGACGCCTACGTATCGCAGCAGATCATCAAGAAGTTCGCGCTTCGTCGTGGCGATGCCATCCAGGGATCGGTTCGTACCAATGACGGCAATAACAGGGGTCGTCAGCACAAGTACAACCCGCTGGTTGAGGTCAACACGATTAATGGCCTGTCGATCGAGGATGCGGCAGAGCGTCCAGAGTTCAACAAGCTCACACCGCTGTACCCGCAGGAAATGCTGCGTCTTGAGACCACCCAGAAGGCGCTCACCACACGTATGATCGACCTCGTCGCTCCGATCGGCAAGGGCCAGCGTGGCCTCATCGTATCGCCGCCAAAGGCCGGCAAGACCGTAGTGATGCAGCAGATCGCCATGGCGATTTCGAACAATAATCCGAACGTTCACCTCATGGTGGTTCTCGTCGATGAGCGCCCTGAAGAAGTGACGGACATGCAGCGTCTGGTCAAGGGCGAGGTTATTGCCTCCACCTTCGACCGCCCGGCCTCCGATCATACGATCGTTGCCGAACTGGCAGTCGAGCGTGCAAAGCGCCTAGTTGAGCTCGGCCAAGACGTCGTCATCCTCTTGGATTCACTGACGCGTCTGTCCCGCGCCTACAACTTGGCAGCCCCGGCGTCGGGCCGAATTCTTTCTGGTGGTGTGGATGCCGGTGCACTCTACCCGCCTAAGAAGTTCTTCGGTGCGGCGCGAAACATCGAAAACGGTGGCTCGCTCACGATCGTGGCATCCGCGCTCGTGGAGACTGGATCGAAGATGGACGAAGTGATCTTCGAAGAGTTCAAGGGAACCGGCAACATGGAGCTGCGTCTTTCGCGTCAGCTCGCAGATCGCCGTATCTTCCCTGCGGTGGATATCAACGCCTCCGGTACTCGCCGCGAAGAGCAGCTGCTCAGCCCCGAGGAACTCAAGATTATCTGGCATCTTCGCCGCGCCCTTGGCAACCAGGACGTTCAAGAAGCATCGGACTTCCTGCTGGGCCGCCTGCGCAAGACCGAGTCGAACGCCCAGTTCTTCATGTCGGTTGTACGCGGAATGCAGGGTATCGAAGAGCAGTAGTTGGGATGCGCGGGCGGCCTTTCTCGCTGCCCGTGCATTTCCTCACGGAACCTGCAACTTCCAGAGTAAATATGTTTCAATTGACCGTCGGCTTCTGGTTCACCACTTCGCCGCACAACGCAAGCTACGGTTCGCCCATGCGGACATAGCGCGCTGTGGACCCAGGGCACTAAACGATCCAAGGAGTAATTATGAAGCAGGGAATTCACCCTGAGTACACGCCCGTGCAGGTATCTTGCACCTGTGGCGCACAGTTCGAAACCCGCTCCACGCTCGGCGAGGATACTCTCCGCGTAGACGTGTGCAGCGAATGCCATCCGTTCTACACCGGCAAGCAGAAGATTCTTGATACCGGTGGCCGCGTGGCACGCTTCGAAGCTCGCTACGGTAAGCGTAAGTAGCTTTACTTCCAAACGCCGGTACGGTTTTTCTGTACCGGCGTTTGACGTATCCGATCCGCACGTAGGATTCAACGGCCAGCCGCCACTAACCACCCATCGGTAGTTCAACCACTACCCAGCTTGGAGTTTAAACAATGACCAGTTTCCCCGCCGCCGAAGCCATGCTTGCCGAGCATCGCGAGATCGAGCAGCAAATGTCGTCGCCGGAGATTGCCTCGCAGCCAGATCGGCTGCGTTCACTTGGCCGTCGGTACGCCGAACTTGGTCGCGTTGTTGGCCGCTACCAACGCTGGCAGAAGGCATCCCAAGACCTTGAGGAAACGCGGGAGATCGTCGAGCTGGGCGGCGAAGACGGCGAGATGTTTGCCGAGGAACTTCCGCGTCTAGAGCAGGACGTTGCTACCGCGGCGGCAGAACTGCGTGACGCCCTGATCCCTCGCGACCCCGACGACAGCCGCGATGCCATCGTCGAAGTCAAAGCTGGTGAAGGTGGCGAAGAGTCGGCGCTGTTCGCCGCGGATCTGCTGCGCATGTACCAGCGCTATGCAGAGTCAAAGGGATGGTCAACACAGATCCTTTCTGCTACCGACACAGAGCTTGGCGGCTACAAGGATGTTTCGATGGCCGTGAAGGCGAAGAGTGTGCCAGAAGATCCTGCGGACGGCGTGTGGGCTCATCTCAAGTACGAGGCCGGCGTGCACCGCGTCCAGCGTGTTCCGCAAACCGAATCGCAGGGGCGCATTCACACCTCCGCAGCGGGCGTGCTCGTGTTCGCCGAGGTGGATGAGCCAGACGAGGTCGAGATCCACGACAACGATCTGCGCATCGATGTCTACCGTTCCTCCGGCCCCGGCGGTCAGTCCGTGAACACCACTGACTCGGCCGTTCGCATCACCCACCTTCCTACGGGAATCACGGTGTCGATGCAGGACGAGAAATCCCAGATCAAGAACCGCGAGTCCGCAATGCGCGTGCTAATGGCCCGACTGCGCCAGGCTCAGCTGGAAGAACAGGCCGCGAAGGAAGCTGATCAGCGCCGCTCACAGGTTCGAACAGTAGACCGTTCCGAGCGTGTTCGCACCTATAACTTCCCCGAGAACCGCATTGCGGATCATCGCACCGGCTACAAGGCACACAACCTCGATGCCGTCCTAGGTGGAGATCTCGAAGCGGTCATCACATCACTGCGCGAAATGGACGAGGCCGAGCGCCTCGAATCGGCTGCGGATGAGGCTGGGGAGAAATAGTGTGGTCGGGCCGCATCGCGGCGGCCGCGGAGCGTTTAGCCGCGGCGGGCGTAGCCTCCCCGCTGAATGACGCTAGGGAACTTGCTGAATTTGTAGCGGGCAGTGTTCCGGTGGGAACAGACTCGCCGACGACGGACGAGGCACGTGCATTTGACGCTGCGGTTGAGCGGCGCGCGGCTCGTGAACCGCTGCAACACATCATCGGAACGATGTGGTTCCGCTACCTCACGCTTGTTTCCCGCCCCGGAGTCTTCATCGTCCGTCCCGAAACTGAGATGGTGGTTGAAGCCGGACTCACCGCGCTCAAGCGAATGGGCAAACCGGCGCCCGTCGTCGTCGATCTATGTACGGGTTCAGGGGCGATAGCGATTTCTATTGCGACTGAGTATCCGCAAGCGCGTGTCTTCGCAGTGGAACTGAGCGAGATCGCGTTTGAAGCGGCCAGCGAGAACAACGAAACCTACGGAAATCTTGTCACGCTTGCCCTAGGCGATGCACGCACCGAATTCGAAGAGCTGCTCGGCAATGCGGACCTAGTGATCTGCAATCCGCCCTACGTTCCTCCGCACCACGAATTATCTGCGGAAGTGCTGCGCGATCCCGCTGGCGCACTCTATGGCGGAGGCCCGGATGGGCTAGACATTCCGCAGCAATTGGTCGAGCGTGCTTTCGCGCTACTGCGACCGGGCGGTATCCTCGTCATGGAACATGCTGATGATCAGGGCGAGGCCTTACGAGCGGCGGCACACAGGTTTGTGAACGTAGGAACCGGGCAGGATTTGGCTGGCCGAGACCGTTGGTTATACGCCCAAAAGCCGCTTGATCTGCAGGCGGACTTGGCACAGGAGGATACGTGAGCGTTTACGATTGCCGCGATCTCGCGCCAGCTATCCGCGCAGCCCACGAGGCAATAGAACGCGGGGAGGTCATCTGCCTGCCCACCGACACCGTTTACGGCATCGGTGCAGATCCTCGTTCTGCCGACGCCGTGACCAGACTTCTCATGGCGAAGTCCCGTACCCGTGCCATGCCACCGCCCGTACTCGTTGCCTCGGTGGAGCAAGCTCGCGATCTCGTTGAAGAACTGCCGGACATTGCCTCGACGTTCATTGAACGATACTGGCCCGGCGCGCTGACCCTCATCTTCCCTGCCCGAGACGATCTGGGCTGGGATCTGGGTGAAACCAACGGAACGGTTGCGCTGCGAATGCCCGATTCCGCCGTCGCCCTCGAACTGTTGCGCACCGTGGGGCCACTCGCAGTTACGAGTGCAAACATCACTGGACATCCTCCCGCTACCAACGTTACGGACGCTCAAAGTCAGCTGGGGGATGCCGTCAGCGTCTATCTCGACGACGGCGAGTGCGACGGGGGGGTCCCCTCCACGATTTTGCGGTTCACGCCAAAGAATGGCGATTACGTGATCGACGTGGTCCGCGCGGGCGCGATCTCACTTGAAGACCTGCGCCAGATTGCGCCCATTGAGGCGAGGCCGTGAGAGTCTACCTCCTGATCATGGTCCTGGCCGCCGTGGTGACCTATATTTTGGTTCCACTGGTCCTGCGGATTTCGTTGGCTACGGGCGCTATGACAAAAATTCGCGAGCGCGACGTACACAAGGTTCCCGTCGCGCGACTTGGCGGAGTCGCGATGTATCTCGGGCTTGTGGTCTCGCTGCTTGTAGCTTCGCAAATTCCCTATTTGAGCCAGGTGTTTGAATTCGGCTCCGCTGCCTGGGCGATTGTTATTGGCGCGGGCATTATGTGTCTGGTCGGGGTTATCGACGACGTGTGGGACCTCACGTGGTACGCCAAGTTTGCCGGGGAAATTCTTGCCGCTGGCGTGATGTCGTGGCAGGGTGTCCAGCTCGTGACCGTGCCGCTTCTGGGTCTGACCGTGGGAAGCACGCGGCTTAC
>CAYOEJ010000002.1:0-25171 GCA_964403015.1 uncultured Arcanobacterium sp. | reverse complement strand
TCCAGCTCGTGACCGTGCCGCTTCTGGGTCTGACCGTGGGAAGCACGCGGCTTACACTTTTCGTCACCATTATCGCGGTGGTGATGGTGGCTAACGCAGTCAATTTTATCGACGGACTCGACGGCCTAGCTGCGGGTGTAGTTGGTATCGCGGCACTGGCGTTCTTCGTCTACGCCTACTATTTGACTCGTGAGACCTCACCGGGCGACTACACCTCCGTGGCCACCGCCGTGGTGGCGGCGCTCGTTGGAATCTGCGTGGGGTTCTTGCCGCACAACTTCCATCCCGCCAGAATCTTCATGGGGGATTCCGGGGCTCTCATGCTGGGCGCAGTTATTGCGGGGGCCTCGATTCTTGTCACTGGCCAAATCGATCCGGCCAATGCAAATACTTCCCAAGCCATTCCCGCCTTTATGCCGATCCTCGTGCCGCTGGTCATCCTTGTGATTCCACTCGTCGACTTGCTGTGGGCTGTGGTGCGACGAATGAGGCAAGGGCGCTCGCCATTTTCGGCCGACGCCGGTCACCTCCACCACCGCCTCCTCCGGCGCGGCCACTCACACACGGCTGCCGTGCTCGTGTTGTATATGTGGACTGCGGTGGCGTCTTTCAGTGCGGTTGCGATTGTCATCTATCCGAGCGTCTGGCTGGCTCCCTTCATCTTTGTTGCCTTCGCAGCGGCGGTGGTTGTGACAAGCCGTCTCTTTTCCTCGCGACGACGAGTTGAGACATGAGGGCATTCTTCCCCGCCAAACGCGCACCGGGTGAACGTCCCGGAGCCAACGAAATTCTCGCGACCACAACGATCGTGACGATCGGCGTCGTCTCCGTACTTGCTGGGTTCGCGTCGATTATTGCACTCACCGTGAAGACTCCAGCGATTGCGATATCAATTCTCGTGGGTGCTGGGATTGTGGCGCTGACGTCATTCGTGTCGTGGGTGATCATGGTCGTGGTCGATCGTCACGCCCCGCGGGCTCAGGGTGTGGTGATGTTTGGGAGCTACGTGGTCAAACTCATGATTCTCCTAGGCGTGCTTACGGTGTTCTCTGCGAACGAGAATTTCCATGCCCCCACTGTGCTCGTTTCGTTTGGGCTTGCAATCATCGTGCAACTCGCCGTGACATCCGCAGTCATTCTCAGTGGGCCGGGACCGGCAATCGGGGAATAGCTCACATACCAAATGTTTTCCAACCTTTGGCTGATTCCATTCTCCTCATGTAGAGTGATTGCGTTCAGGCCTAGGAGCATCACACGCGCCGCGATGAGGCGGTTTTATCTCCGGGCGACGGTCGTGCAAATTTGGGGAATACGAAGACTGTGCAAAATCTGCTTGGGCTTGTAAATAATCTGCCTATTCTCCTGGCTACAGAGGGAAATGGCTTCGAAGGCCCCACCCTCGATCACGAGTTCAATCCAGCACCCTTACTTTTCGAGGGAACCCCATTTGAGTTGAACCGACTCCTGATGGTTCGCCTCATTGCCGTGCTCGTCCTCTTGGCGATCATGGTGTGGTACTCACGTCGTGCGAAGCTGATTCCTAGCCGCGGTCAAGCTGCCGTAGAGTCTCTTCTCGACTTTTCTCGCGTCCAGGTGGGCGAGGAGATTCTGGGCAAGGAGCACGCTGCCAAGTATCAGCCGATGCTTGCCACGCTGTTCGTCGGAATTCTCTTCATGAACCTCACGGGCGTGATCCCAGGCCTGCAAATTGCTGGTACCTCACTTATCGGCATGCCGCTGATTTACGCGCTCTTTGCGTACATCGGGTTCATCGTGGCCGGCCTGAAAGAGCGCGGCGCGGGATTCTTCAAGGAACAGCTCATGCCACCCGGCGTGCCATGGCCGCTGTACTTCCTCATGGTGCCGCTCGAGTTTCTCTCCACATTCGTTCTGCGTCCGGTCACGCTCACCATCCGTCTTTTGGCGAACATGGTTGCCGGGCACTTCATTCTCGTCCTGTGCTTCCTTGGCACTCACTACCTGTACTTCACGCTTTCGGGCGTCATGGGTGGAGTACTTGGAACACTCACGCTTCTCGGTGGCGTCCTCTTCGTCGTCTTCGAGCTTTTTGTTGGCGCTTTGCAGGCCTACATCTTTGCGATGCTTGCAGCTGCGTACATCTCCCTATCCATCTCAGAGCACTGAGACCCACAAAAATAACAAAGGAAAGAACCAAATGATCGGTAACATCGCCACCATCGGTTACGGCCTTGCCACCATCGGCCCCGGCCTCGGTATTGGCCTCATCGGTGCTAAGAACCAGGAAGCAACCGCCCGCCAGCCCGAGCTCAAGGGCTTCCTCCGAGTCAACATGTTCCTTGCGATCGCCTTTGCTGAGGCACTTGGCCTCATCGGGTTCGTCGCAGGCTTCGTCTTCGCAGCCTGATATCGATGGACGCGACAACGATTCTTGCAGCAGGGGAGGGTGGGACCTTCAACCTGCTCGTGCCGCCTCTAGCGGATCTCCTTTGGGGAACGGTTGCTTTCGCCATCGTTGCAGTTGCGATTTATAAGTTCGCTTGGCCCGCCTTTTCTCGCATGCTCGACGAGCGGACCGAGAAGATCGAAAAGGGTCTAAAGGCGGCTGAGATCGCACGTGCTGAGGTAGCTTCAGAGCGCGAGGATTTGGCTGACCAGATCCGCGATGCTCACCGCGACGCCGCTGAAATCCGCGCTAAGGCACAGGATAACGCTAAGGCGATCGTGACCGACGCCCAGGCACAGGCACGCTCCGAGGCGGATCAGATTCTCGGCAATGCACAGCGCCGAATCAACGCGGATACGGATGCGGCCAAGCGTTCGCTTCGTTCCGACGTCGGCGCGCTGGCGACCGAACTTGCCGGCCGTATCGTTGGTGAATCGATGACGGATCAGGAACTCGCTAAGCGAGTCACTGATCGTTTCCTCGATGAGCTTGAGACGACCCTCGCTCCGGCGAACCAGGAGGTCTAATGCGATCCGCTAGTGAGGCGGCCCTGACCCGGGCACGCGATAGGTGGGATGCGCTGCTCGTTCAGCGCGCAGGTTCAGAGATTGAGTTTGCAAACTCGATCTTTACCCTCGTGGATCTTTTTGAGTCCACACCCAACCTCACCGCGAGCCTTCAGGACGGGGCACGCGATCCTGAGGATCGCGCCAAGCTTGCACACAACGTGCTGCACGGCAAGGTGGAGGACGAAGTTACCGAACTCGTCATTGGTCTTGCTCGTGAACGCTGGTCCGAGGAGGGCGACATTACTGAAGCTCTCGAGGCGCTCGGCGTGCACTCCATCCTCGCCGGAGCTCGCCGTGAGGGCGTGCTTTCAGGCGTGGAAGAGGAGCTCTACCACTCACTGCGAACGCTCAAGCAGGAGCGCGACCTGCGAGTCACGCTTAACGACGACGTCTACGATCTATCCGCTCGCCAGAACTTGGTGCGCAAGATTTTCGAAAGCGACTCGGTTTATACGCGTGAACTCCTAGCTCGCGCTGTAGCAACCACTGATAAACGGACTCTCGCGCAATCGATCACTGGCTTCGTCAATGCTGCTGCCGCTCAAGGCCAGCACATCGTTGCTTCGGTGACGAGCGCAGCTCCGCTGACTCGCGAGCAGGAGACCCGACTCGAGGGCATCCTTGCCCGCGCCTATTCCAAGGACGTACAAGTCCACGTGTCTATTGATCCGGCCGTGATTGGCGGGCTCCGTATCCACGTGGGAGACGACGTCATTGACGGTACTCTGGCCAGCCGAATTAGCGCTGTGCGTGAGGCCTTTACAAACTGATACACATACTTGCGGCAACCGCCGCTTCGAGCGAAGGAAGATGAATGGCTGAAGTGACAATCCAGCCGGAGGAGATCCGGGCTGCGCTGGATACCTTTGTGAGTTCCTATGAACCCACGAAGGCAGCTAGCGAAGAGGTTGGCCACGTCACCCTCACTGCCGATGGTATTGCCCGCGTTGAGGGGCTGCCTGGCGCAATGGCAAACGAGCTATTGAAGTTTGAGGACGGCACTCTAGGTTTGGCGATGAACCTAGAGGAACGCGAAATTGGTGTGGTCGTTCTCGGAGACTTCGCGCATATCCAGGAGGGCATGGAAGTTCGCCGTACCGGCGAGGTTCTGTCCGTCCCCGTAGGCGAGGGATACCTCGGGCGCGTTGTCGACCCGCTCGGTCAGCCCATCGACGGGCTGGGCGATATTGAGGATCTCGATAGCCGCCGCGCACTCGAGCTGCAGGCTCCGGGCGTGATGATGCGTAAGTCCGTGCACGAACCCCTGCAGACCGGTATCAAGGCCATTGACGCCATGATCCCGATCGGCCGCGGCCAGCGTCAGTTGATCATTGGCGACCGCAAGACCGGCAAGACCGCCATCGCGATCGACGCCGTTCTTAACCAGAAGGCTAACTGGGATTCCGGTGATCCCGACAAGCAGGTCCGCTGCATCTACGTAGCAATTGGTCAGAAGGGCTCCACGATTGCTTCCGTGCGCGCAACGCTCGAGCGCGCCGGTGCCTTGGAGTACACGACGATCGTTGCCGCTCCCGCCTCCGATTCCGCAGGCTACAAGTACCTTGCTCCCTACACGGGTTCGGCCATCGGCCAGCACTGGATGTATCAGGGCAAGCACGTCCTCATCATTTTTGACGACCTGTCTAAGCAGGCCGAGGCCTACCGTTCCGTGTCGCTGCTTCTGCGCCGCCCACCGGGCCGCGAAGCCTACCCGGGCGACGTGTTCTACTTACATTCCCGCCTCCTCGAGAGGTGCGCGAAGCTCTCTGACGAGTACGGTGCGGGTTCAATGACCGGACTACCGCTCATTGAAACGAAGGCAAACGACGTCTCGGCATACATTCCGACCAACGTCATTTCGATTACTGACGGTCAGATCTTCCTCCAGTCCGATCTGTTCAACTCGAACCAGCGCCCAGCTGTGGACGTGGGTATTTCCGTGTCCCGCGTTGGTGGCGATGCGCAGATCAAGGCGATGAAGAAGGTTGCCGGTACGCTCAAGATCACGTTGGCGCAGTACCGCTCGCAGGCCGCGTTCGCCATGTTCGCATCCGATCTGGACGCCGCTACGCGCCAGCAGCTCACCCGCGGTGAGCGCCTGATGGAGCTCCTCAAGCAGCCGCAGTACACGCCATACCCGGTTGAAGACCAGGTCGCATCGGTGTGGGCTGGAACCAACGGCTACCTCGACGACATCCCGGTTGAGAGCGTGCGCGACTTCGAGAAGGGCCTTTTGGATCACCTTCGCCGCAACACCGATGTGCTCGGCACCATCGTCGAGACCGGCAAGCTCGAAGGCGAAACTGAAGACGCGCTGCGTGCTGGCGTAGAAGAATTCCGCCAGTCATTCTCCGCCACCAACGAGACGATCGACGCCTCAGACGACGGCGAGCCTGAGGCTGAGAAGTCTCAGGAAGAGATTGTTCGCGCGAAGCGAGGCTAGACGTGGCAGGTACTCAGCGTATTTACAAGCAGAAGATCCGAGCGACAAAGACGCTCGAAAAGGTCTTCCGCGCGATGGAGCTTATTGCGGCTTCGCGCATTGGCAAGGCGCGTGAGAACGCGCTTGGCCAAGACCCGTATACGCGTGCACTGACCCTCTCGATCTCAACCGTTGCTGCTCACGCACACGAAGATCACCCGCTGGTGAAGGAACGCACGGACACGAACAGAGTGATCGTGTTTGTCGTGACGTCGGATCGTGGCATGGCAGGCGCCTATTCGTCGTCCGTTCTGCGTGAAGCTGACCGTCTCATGAACGAGCTTCGCAACGAAGGCAAGGAACCGGTGCTTTACGTGTCGGGCCGCCGCGGCGAATCCCACTACCGTTTCCGCTCTGTTCCGATGGAGCGAGTGTGGACGGGTGAGTCGGATAAGCCGAGTTCCCAGACGTCGGCCGAGATTGCGGAGGAGTTCCTCGAGAAGTTCCTTGCCGCACCAGAAGATGGTGGGGTAGCCGAGCTTCACGTGGTCCACACGCGTTTCGAATCCATGGTTTCGCAGGTCGTCCAGGTTCGTCGCATGCTTCCGCTTGTTGTGGTCGATGCAGATGACGACGACGATGCTGATGATGCGCCGCTGTACGAGTTCGAGCCTTCGCCGCAGGAACTCTTTGATTCTCTGCTTCCGATGTACGTGAGCCAGCGAATCCACTCCGTACTCTTGATGTCCGCCGCATCCGAGCTGGCTTCACGCCAGCAGGCCATGCACTCCGCAACGGAGAATGCCGGTGAACTTATCGAGAAGTACACACGCCTTGCTAACAACGCTCGCCAGGCAGAAATCACCACGGAAATTACCGAAATTATCTCGGGCGCGGACAGCCTGGGGAAGAATTAACACAGTCCCGACAACGACAAACCCGATTGCCGGGAAACAGTGAAGGAAGAAGTAATGACTGAACTAGCGCAAGCGCCGCAGGATGTCTCTACTGGCCGTATCGTCCAGATCGTGGGCGCCGTCGTCGACGTCGAGTTCCCGCCGGACGCTCTGCCGGAAATCAACCACGCGTTGACCACCGAGCTCGATTTGCGCGCCCAGAGCGAGGGCGAAGAGAAGATCACGATGGTTCTCGAGGTTGCTCAGCACCTCGGCGACAACATCGTTCGTACCATCGCGATGAAGCCTACCGACGGCCTCGTTCGTGGCGCGACCGTCGTTGACACCGGTGCTCCGATCTCCGTTCCCGTGGGCGATGTGACTAAGGGTCACGTGTTCAACGTGGTTGGCGACTGCCTCAACCTGAAAGATGGCGAAACGCTCGAAGTGACCGAGCATTGGCCGATTCACCGCAAGGCTCCCACATTTGATCAGCTCGAGCCCGAGACGAAGATGTTCGAGACCGGCATCAAGGTCATCGACCTTCTGACTCCGTACGTTCAGGGCGGTAAGATTGGTCTGTTCGGTGGTGCTGGTGTTGGCAAAACCGTTCTTATTCAGGAAATGATTCAGCGTGTTGCGCAAGACCACGGCGGTGTGTCCGTGTTCGCTGGCGTGGGTGAGCGTACCCGCGAGGGTAACGACCTCATCGTCGAAATGGAGGAGGCGGGCGTTCTCGATAAGACCGCGCTCGTGTTCGGCCAGATGGATGAGCCGCCGGGTGTGCGACTCCGTATCGCGCTGTCGGGTCTGACGATGGCGGAGTACTTCCGCGATGTCCAAAACCAAGACGTGCTCCTCTTCATCGACAACATCTTCCGCTTTACACAGGCCGGTTCCGAGGTATCCACGCTGCTTGGCCGTATGCCGTCAGCCGTGGGTTACCAGCCCACGTTGGCCGATGAGATGGGTGCGCTCCAAGAGCGTATTACGTCAACTCGCGGTCACTCGATTACGTCGCTTCAGGCAATTTACGTGCCCGCCGACGACTACACTGACCCCGCACCCGCGACCACCTTCGCGCACTTGGACGCAACCACAGAGCTTTCTCGAGACATTGCCTCACGTGGTCTGTACCCGGCAGTGGATCCGTTGGCGTCGTCGTCGCGAATCCTCGACGCGCAGTACGTTGGCGAGGCACATTACGAGACCGCGACCCGCGTCAAGCAGATTCTTCAGAAGAACAAGGAACTTCAGGACATCATTTCGATTCTTGGTGTTGACGAACTCTCCGAAGAAGACAAGGTGACGGTGGCGCGCGCTCGCCGTATCGAGCAGTACCTTTCGCAGAACACCTACACCGCGGTGAAGTTCACCGGCGTTGAAGGCTCGACCGTTCCGATCGCCGAGACTGTTGAGGCATTCCGCCGCATCGCTGACGGAGAGTACGACCATATTCCGGAGCAGGCGTTCTTCAATATCGGCGGCATCGACGATATTGAGAAGGCTTGGCACAAGATCCAGCAGGAAACCAAGTAATGAAGCTGGATATTGTTGCACGCTCGGGACCTCTCTACTCTGGGGAGGTCTCCGAAGTGGTGGTTCCGGCGTACAACGGTGAACTCGGCATTCTCCCCGGGCGAGCACCTGTCATGGCCGTTATTGTGCCTGGAAAGGTTCGCATCACCGGCGAGGGCGGTCAGGAGTCCATCTCGGTTGGGAAGGGTTTCTTGACGGTCGACTCCGACGAGATCATGGTGGTTGTCGAAAACGTCGACTCGACGCCGGGCCCCGAGGCCTGACATTGGTCGAGCAGTGGGGATGGATCGCGCTCAATATTGTCGCGCTCATTTCCATCATCGCTGCAGTTTTCTACATTTACCGGCTACGTCAGCTATTCTCCCGAACGGGAGCCTTCGAAGTCGCTCTGCGGAGCGAAACGGATGGGCGCTGGCGTACCGGTATTTGTGTATTTACCCAAGATTCGCTCAACTGGTACGCCACTCGCTCACTGCGCCTGCGGCCAAGCGTTCGTGTGAGCCGCGCGGGGCTTGACCTAAAGATCGAGCCGCCGCAGAGCCCAGATTTGCAGATCGTGCGCCTGACGAATCGCCAAGACACAGTTGAACTTGGGACGTCGCCGCTTGCAGTTTCCGCGATAGTTTCGTGGTCGGATTCCGCCCCGCCCGTCGAGGAGCCCACGCTTTTCTAGTTGACGACGCCGGTCGCTTGACTGATCGACGCCGGCGGCTTGAGTCATCGACGACGGTCGCTTGAGTAACCGACGACGCCGGCTTCTCAGACGCCACCCTCACCTGGCGAGCCGAGCGGTCGCACGTGTCACATGAGCGCGCCTATGCATTGTCTCGCCACTAGACTGGAGTGCACAAACCACTAGGAGGATGCATGCGAATCGTCGTTGCCCAGTGCTCGGTAGATTATTCGGGCCGTCTCGACGCTCACCTCGAGCCAGCCAAGCGACTGCTCATTTTGAAGCAGGATGGCTCGGTGCTCGTTCATTCCGATGGCGGTTCGTACAAGCCGCTGAACTGGATGTCTCCACCTGCCACGCTTCGTCAGGCCGAGCTCGAAGAGACGGATGTTGCCGCGGGTGTAGTTGAGATCTGGTCGGTCGAAAATGATAAGACCGACGACGTCCTCCTCATTCGAATCTTCGAGATTTTCCACGATATGACGGAAGAATTTGGCGTCGAGCCGGGCTTGGTAAAGGACGGCGTTGAAGCGCATCTGCAAAAGTTGCTTGCCGAACAGGTGAACCTACTGGGTACAAAGATGACGCTCATTCGCCGCGAGTACCCTACGCCCATCGGCCCGGTGGACCTGATGGTGTTGGATCCCAAAGGCGGTCACATTGCGGTTGAGGTCAAGCGTCGCGGTGAGATTGACGGTGTCGAGCAGCTCACCAGATATCTCGAACTTCTTGGTCGCGACTCCACACTGCAACCGCTGCGCGGAATCTTCGCAGCGCAGGAGATTAAGCCCCAGGCACGAGTCCTTGCGGAGGATCGCGGTATTGAATGCGTGGTGCTCGATTATGATGCGATGCGCGGACTCGATAACCCCGAAGACCGCCTCTTTTAGGTGTCATAATGCGTCGTTCGAAGAAATATAGCCGCGAGTTCAAGCCGCTCGAGACCGATCGGTTGATGAATTATACCCGTTACGAGATCGCGGATAACGGCATGGAGTTCAAGGTTCACCATATTCGGTCCGCGAAGAAGCAGTACGTATGCCCTGGCTGTAACGGCATAATTATGGTTGGCGAGGCACACGAAGTCGCATGGACCGAGGACTCTTGGTTTGGAGCCGACGCCGGTGCCGCAAATCGCCGACACTGGCACACAAGCTGCTGGAAGGCGCGCGGCCGTCGTCGTCCACAGTGGTGAGTGCGCAGCGGCGAGTGCGAAGACGCTCGCTGGATACGCTGCAGCAACGCAAGTTGCAACTGACGCAAACTGTTGGCCGCGTAAGCTGCTGGCCAGCCGCTTGCGTTCAGCGTAAAAGCGGGGCAAGGGATGTTGACCCGGTGATAGCGTGGCAGCATGAATACACTTGCATACCGTAGAACAGGAAATGAATCCGACCTACCGCTGGTACTGCTCCACGCGCTGCCGCTTGACAGCACGATGTGGGACACGGTTCGCCAGCAACTGAGCGGAACGGACGTGCTCACTGTAGACGCACCCGGATTTGGAGAATCTCCCTCAGGAGAAGAGCTTTCTTCAGACAATCCCTCAACGGCCACCTATGTTGAGGCACTGAAAGCAACTCTCGATGAGCTGGGTATCGAACGTATCGCGCTTGGCGGTTTGTCGATGGGTGGATCGGTTGCGGCGGATTTCACCGCGACCTACCCGTCGATGGTGGCCGGGCTTGCACTTATGGATACGAATATTACGGCCGACGACGACGATCGTAAGGCTTTCCGTGAAGGTGTCGCCCAGAAGGCCGACGCCGGTGAGGGATATTCGACGGTGGCGGAATGGACCACGTCGATGGTTGGATCTGACGCAACCGAGGAAGTACGCCAGTCGCTCGATAAGCGCTTCCGTGAATTACCCGACGCGGGCCTGGCGTGGATTCAGCGCGCGATGGCAGCGCGCGAGGATCGTTCGGACGCGGTAGAGCTCGTGGATGGCCCCGTGTACTTCATTCGCGGCACGGATGATCCCACAGCGTCGATGGAGTCCTTTATGGAACTGGCGCTGCGCACCAAGCATCCACGTCTCGTCGAGATCGATGGAGTGGGCCACTTTGCCGCCGATGAGAAGCCTGTTGAGCTCGCACAGGTCCTAGCCGAATTCTACGCGGCGGTCGTTGACGCGGCGAACTAGGCTCTAGGCGGCTCAGTGTTGCAGGGCGGTGCGGTAGTCGCAAGGCGATGCAGCAGTCGCTAGGCGGTTTAATAATGGTGAGGCGATTCTAAAATCGCGAAACAAGTAATGCCGGCGAATACTCGCCGGCATTACTTCGCCTAAGGGCAGCGTCGGTATCAGTTCTGGTGCTCTTCGGACTCATCCACGGAGGCGGCTTGCTCATGCTGATGAGCGAGCGAATCGTCGTCGTCATTAGACTCGAAGCTCTTCTTTTCAGACGCCGATTCAACGACCTCGTTCAGTGCGAGTGCATTGGGGGAGGACGATAGCAGGGTGCGCATATCCTCGAGGTAGGACGTGAGGGATTCGCGCTGTTCCCGTAGCGATGCGATGTGCTCGTCTGCGGACTTGCGCTGGGAATCCGCATCCGTCTGTGCCTCGGAGCGAATGCGCTGGGCCTCTTCGCGGGCAGCTTCACGAATGGCTGCGGACTCGGCACGAGCTTCGTTGAGAATGCGTGTAGCCTCCTCGTTTGAGCTGGTTGTAAGCTCCTCAGCGTGGCGGGTGGCCTCCACGGCTCGCCCCTCAGCATCGTGAGTGTTGGCTTCCGCGGTTTCAACCATCGCCTTTACCTCGTTGCGAAGGCGCTCGTCCTCTTCAGCAAGCTTGCGTGCGCCTTCCTTGGCGGCGTTAGCCAGCTGCTTTTCGGAATCGGCGCGAAGTTGAGCGATCTCAGCCTCGGCATCAGAGCGAAGCTTGGCCACCTCCGCTTGGGTATCTGATCTCAGCTGAGTGACTTCAGCATGAGCGGTGGCGCGAAGCTCAGCAGTTTCGTGCTCGGCGGCCGATCTCATTGACGACGATTCGGTATCGGCCTCCGCGCGAAGACGTGCGGCCTCACGTTCTGCGGACGATACCATTTCCTCAGACGTGCGTCGTGTGTTTTCAGACAAGGTATGTGCCTCAGATTCTGCGTTGGTGCGAAGTTCGTCTGCATCTTTTTGTGCTCGGGCAAGCGTCTTTTGGCTCTCGGACTCTGCTGCGGTTCGCAACTCATCGGCCCGCTTTTGGGCGGTATGGACGATCTGTTCGGCGTCGTGACGAGCTCTTGTCATCAGGTCAAGAGCTTGTTCCTCGGTGGACTTAAGGAGGCGCTCCACACGCGATCCCAGGCCGGAGTAGGAAGGGCGCTCATTCTCGCGGAGTGCGCTTTGAGCCTCCGCAAGTTGCCCTGAGAGCCGCAGGATTTGCTCGTCCAGATTCGAAACCTGGCTGCGCGTTTGCTCCAACCGTGCCTCAAGGCTAGCTACGCGTTCGTCAACCTGAGCGCGATCGTAGCCGCGCATAACAATCGGAAAAGATGAGTCTTCAGCCACTGTTGGTTCCTCCATCTGTGAATCTTTAGTACATAGGTTACCGGTATCCGTCACACTGGTCAGGTGACTCACATAACGGTGCTCAGGGCGACATTACACTGTAATGTTGTCAAAACGTTATAATTCTCAGAATGCCTCGACAGAAAGTAACAGCATGAAACGGATAGCCGGTGCGCTCTTGCTCATCGTTGGCATCCTCGTTGGAGGATACGCGCTCTATCAGATATTCGCGCAGGAAGAAGAAACCGTCGTTGAGGTTTCGGCTCCCGCTGAGGACGTGCCTTTCGTTTATACGGCTCCAGGAGTGCTTGCACTAGTGGATGACTCGGTTGAGGTGACGCTTTCTGCTTCCGGAGAGACCATTACGTGGGGCGTAGGTACAGTCTCCGACGTTGAGGCTTACATTGGCGAGGCAGGGGCCACGAGGATTGCAGGCCTAGACTCGTGGGATGCCTTGAATGTGGAGACCGCAGAAGGCACCGCGGAAGCCAACGAACTCATTGCTAATGCCGCCGCCGATGGCGGATTCAACCTTTATGGCTCGGATCTGTGGACGGAGCGTGGCAATGAAGAGGACGAGGTGACGATCTCGCTCGATCCTCCTTCAAACGTTGAGTACTCGCTCATCGCGTCGACGACGTCGGGCAACGCTCCCGAGGTGACGCTCGCGTGGGACCACACCTTTGAGACCTCAAACCCGATCCCAGTGCTCGCCATTGGCATCCTTGCGACCCTCATCGGACTCCTGCTCCTTCTTAGCGATAGCCAGGAGCGTGCCGTACGGAAGCAGAACGACGCTAAGGATAAGCGTGACCGCGAACGTACCGTTTCCCGTCAGGGTGCTGAGACCTCGGTCCTTCCGCGGTATAACGGTGATCTCACCGCTCCAGGAACCGACCGCGAGATCCAAAGGACGTATACCGACGGCGCACTCGGCGCCTCCGTCTTGCCGGGCTCGATGCGTGCGGACTCGCTTCGCCAGAGGGATCTGCAGGAGAGCGATCGTCTCGTCTTGCCCGAGCCTGCTACGCCGACCACACCTGCTGTCGATGACCGTGACGATGAGGCCGCTGCGCGCAAGCGCTCGGAGAATTCAGCTGCCTCTGCCGCTGCACTGGGCGCCATGATTCTTCCGAGCACCGCGCGCGCCGAATCCTTCCGCAGTCGCGAACTCGATCCGGCCGATCGTGTGGTTCTTCCGGAAGCCCTGGTGGCATCTGATGAGGACGCCAGCGCGGACGACGCCGATGTGATCGCGGACGCCGACGTGGTGGCTGAGGCCGGTGTGATCGCTGACGCTGATAACGCGGCGCACACCGAGGCCGACACCCACAATGATGTACAGGGGCCCGATGAAGTTAGCGCGCCTCTGAGCCTGGCTGAGCCCCACGATAATGGCGAGGTACTCGAAGAACGCGATGACTCCGTCGTCGTCGATGCCGCCGCCGAGCCAGAGGCTCTAGCCGAACCCAACGAGCCAGAGGCTCCAGTCCAGACCGACGAGCTAGATGCTCCAGCCGAGCTCGAGCCAGAGGTTCCAGCCGAACCACAATCTCCGGCGGAAGCAGACGAGCTGACTGCGGAAAGATCGGAGCCGGCCGAGGAAGCAAAGCCACATGGTGGCGATGAGGATTGGCGATCCCTGTGGAACTTCTCTTGGGGAACACCGTGGAGCAAGAAGGAGGGCGACAATGCGTAAGGCACTTGCGGCAACCACCGTTGCTATTGTGCTCTCACTCGCCGCGTGTGCGGAAGAAGAGGGCGTACCCCAGCCGAGGTCCGGAAATGACGCTACAGAGATTCTCTCGCAGGAGCGTTACGCAGCATTCTCAGAGGCCACGAAGGCAAAGCTTGCCGAAGCTGACGAGGCGCGAAACGCGGAGCTGTTGACCTATCGAATTGCGCCGGGGCCGTTGAAGGAGCAGCGCACCGCGCACTACAAGCTTCGTGAAGCGGTGGGCGACTCGTACACTCTCGATCCGATCGTGATCGATCCAGCGGCTGTGCCCGTTTCGAGCGGATCGGCATTCCCTCGCACCTTCATGACGTTTACTGGTCCGCGCGATGGCGAGAATCTCTCTACGCTTACGGTATGGACGCAGAAGACGCCGCGCCAGAACTACCAGCTGTGGGCAGAGACCGAGATCTTCCCGGGAGTGAGTGTCCCTGCAATCGTGTCGCAGATGGATGATGTGCCGGGATATCCCGAGGTCGACCCGTCTGAATATGCTGCAGATCCAAACGCAGTTCTTGAGGCCTACGTTGCCTACAACGAGTCTCAGGAGCAAGGCGAGATTGTCTTCGAAGCGGACGACCCGCTGTACACGGAAATTGCGGATCAGCAAGAAACACTCTCTAATTCGATCGGCGACCTCGGAACTGCCGAGACAACGTTCGCGACGTCCGACCACGAATTCCACGCCGTCTCGACAACCGACGGCGGACTGATCCTCGTGGGCGACATGCGCTATACGATCAAATTGACGCGCACGAACGACGACGCCACCTTGCGTATCAGCGGCGACATCGGCGCGATGTTTACCGGTGGGGATGACGACGACAATATTGTTGAGGTTGACGATCCAGTTCATGCGGTCTACTCGACGACCGTCGCCTTCTACATCCCACCGGCGGGTGGAGCGGAGGCTGTTAAGGTCATTGCCTCGACCGCACCTACGTTGCTTTCGGTTGCCAAGGTAGAGCCTGAGGAGGAATCTGAAGACGACGGCGATTCGAACGCTGACGAAGAAAATGCGGATGCGGAAGGAAGCGCCGACGACAACGCGGACGCCGAAGGTACCGATGAGGAAGCATCGGCACAGGACGAGGAGTAAATGATGTCACTTAGCGGTTCTCTTGGAGGAGCCTACGATCTTTCCGCGCTGAAGAAGAAGGCGGAGGCGCAGGCGCAGGTCGACGCGCGAGCAGCTAGTGCTGCGGCTCAAGGAGTCGGGGCCGACGCCGATGGCGCGGCGGGCGTGGGCAACACAGGTGGCGCGGATGGTGCTGCCGGTGACATTAGCTCGCCTGCGGGCGCCGATCTGCCGGGTGGCACTTCGGTTCCCGGGCCATTTGAACTCGCTGTGACGAGCGAGAACCTCGAGACCGTATTGCAGACATCCATGCATCTGCCTGTCGTTTTGGTGTTCCACTCCGAAAAGTCGGAGAACTCCACGAAACTGGCATCCACTATGTCTGGTCTCGCTGCCCGCTTTGCGGGTCGGTTCCAGCTGGGACTTGTTGATGTTGATGCCAGCCGCGAAGTTACCGGTGCATTCGGGATCAGTGCGGTCCCGGCAGCCGCAGCGCTCTTGCAGGCGCAGCCTGTCCCGCTTTTCCAAGGGCTACCCGATGATCAGCAGCTGCTGGATACGGTTGAAAAGCTATTGGAGGCCGCGCAGCAGTACGGTTTGAACGGCGTGCTCGACGGTGATGCAGATGGCACGCCACCAGAGCCAGAGATTCCTCCTCTTCACAAGGAAGGGCTTGAGGCGTTGGAGGTAGGCGATCTTGAGGGCGCACACGCTGCCTACACCAAGGCCTTGAAGGAAAGTCCGGCGGATTCCGAGGCTCGCACAGCACTTCACCAGGTTGAATTGCTTCAGCGTGTACGCGCGACCAATCCGGAAGGATCACCTCAGGTCGCTGAGAGCATCTTGCTCAAGGCGAAGGACGCGGAAATGACTGACGTCCAGGCCCACCTCGATGCAGCAGATATCGAGTTTTCCTACGGTCGGCCCGACGCAGCTTTTGCCCGGCTGATCGACGTCGTCCGGAACACGACCGACGACGATCGTAACCGAGCCCGTACGCGACTTCTTGCCCTGTTTGATATTGCAGGTCCGCACAGCGAGCTGGTTGGTCAGGCACGCAAGGCACTCACGAACGCGCTCTTCTAGCGACGGGCTGTTCTAGACCCATCCGGCCAGCCAGCACGAGGCTAGGTGGAAACTCTAGTCCATCTGAAACCAGACTGTTGTGTTCGGTGCCAGAACGCCGTCGACAATCTCGTCAGATGCAAGGAGTACCCGAGCATCGCGGGGGAGAACTACCGGATCGTCGAACGCCATGACGATGTGGACATCGTCGCGTCCCTCGATTTGAGAGATGTAGTGGATGTTCCCGGAAACGCCTGCTTCGTCAGAAACGTCAAGGAGGCGGGCCCGTCCAAGTTCAAGTTCCTTGCGAAGCTCGAACATGCGCTTGAAATGGTTCAGGCTTGATTCGGCGTCCGTCGATTGAACGTCGGGCGCGAGCTTTGCCCACTCTGATGGTTGAGGTAGCCATGTCTCACCGGTAGGGGAGAATCCGAAGCCCGGCTTATCCGCTTCCCACGGCAGGGGGACCCGGCAGCCATCACGACCAGCCTCTTCCTTATTTGTCCGGAGGAAAGCCGGATCCTCGCGCAACTCGTCCGGCACGGCCATGTGTTCTGGTAGAGACAACTCTTCGCCTTGGTAGATGTAGCACGACCCCGGCAGGGCGGACTGCAAAAGGTGAGCGGCGAGAGCCCGGCGCCTGCCGAGTTCGACGTCCGGCTGCTCCTCGAATGGCCGAATGCCGTTGGGACCCTTGCCGGTCTTGGAAAGGCCAAGGCGAGAGGTGGCTCGAACGACGTCGTGGTTTGAAAGAACCCACGTGGTTGGTGCGCCCACAGAATCCATAGCTGCAAGCGACTCCGCAATGACCTTTCGGTAGCTATCGGGTGCGAACTCAGCGGTAAGGAATTCGAAGTTAAAGCTCTGGCTCATCTCGTCGGGGCGGACGTATTTGGCGAGATCGTTAATGTCGTCGACCCAGGCTTCGGCAACGAGCATCCGCTCGGGTCCATACTCGTCCAGAACCTCGCGCCACTCGCGGTAAATATCGTGGACTCCGGGCCTATTCCACATCGGTGGGGGAGTGACGTCGTCGGGGACGTCGCTTCCACCGGAGACCATATCCCAGTGGAAATCCCAATCGGGAAGGCCGGCGTCCTTGACGAGTCCGTGAGCGACGTCGACCCGGAAGCCATCCGCACCACGATCGAGCCAGAAGCGCAGAATGTCCCGCACCTCCTCGTGGACCTTCGGGTTATTCCAGTTCAGATCGGGCTGTGAGGTGTCGAAGAGGTGGAGATACCACTGCTTGTCATTTTCCCAAGCGGACCCTACGGCGTCGGGGCGGTCGCACACCCGAGTCCACGCGATCCCGCCGAACACCGAAATCCAGTTATTTGGCGGTTCGGATCCGTCCACACCCTTGCCGTCCCGGAAAATGTAGAGATCGCGTTCGGGTGCGTCCCGCCCACCTTCGAGTGCGGCCTTGAACCATTCGTGGTCGTGCGAGGTGTGGTTGGGGACGAGATCGATGATGACCTTAAGTCCGAGATCGTGCGCGCGGTCGAACAGGGCGATGGCGTCGTCGTTCGTTCCAAACATGGGGTCAACGCGACGGTAGTCGGCGACGTCGTACCCGGCGTCGTGCTGCGGCGACAGGTAGAACGGTGAAAGCCAGACCGCATCGACTCCGAGGTCGCGCACGTGATCGAGCCGCGAGGTAATCCCGCGAAGGTCGCCGATCTTGCCGGAGCTCGAGGCGAATGAGCGCGGATAGATCTGATAGATCACCGCGTCCCTCCACCAAACCGAGGGTTCACTTCCTGCGTGTAACAACACTGGGGACACGGGTTTCCTTTCGAGAGTTGGACTGCGGGCTGGGTCTGTGACTACCTGCGCGGCGGGGAGGTCGATTCGCGCACGATGAGTTCGGGCTCGAAACGCATCGCGCCAATACTTGTAGGGGAGCCCTTGATCATGGACAACAGGGTGGATACAGCCGCTTCGCACATGGCCTTCACCGGCTGCTTGAGCGTGGTCAACGGTGGGTTGGTGAAGCCGATAAGCGGTGAGTCGTCGAATCCGATCACCGACAGATCTGCGGGCACGGACATCCCCGCGGAGCGAGCGTAACGGATAGCGCCGAGTGCCATGATGTCCGAGGCACACACGATTGCGGTGCAACCTTGAGCCACGAGCTGAGCAGCAGCTGCGTGTCCGCCCTCAACCGTGTAGAGGGTGTGCGCGGAGCGAGGTGGCTCGGATTGCACGACTTGCTCCATCACGCGTCGGAAAGCTTCCGTCTTTGCCTGCGCGGGCCAAAAACGAAGGGGGCCGGTCGCAAGTCCAATACGACGATGACCTTGACCCACAAGGTGGCGAACGGCCTGACGAACGGCGGATTCGTCGTCGGTAGAAAAATCGGGGGCCGAAAGCTCCGGATGCGCACCGTTCATAGTGATGTAGGGGATATCAAGCGCGGTGATGCGATGGTATCGCTCGATGTTTGCGGTGGAGTCCGCGTGCAGGCCCGATACGAACATGAGGCCGGACACCCGGCGTTCGAGCATGATGTCCACGAAAGTATCCTCCGTGGCACCACCCGCTACCTGCGTGCCAAAGAGTGGCGTGTAGCCTTGCATCGTCATGGCATTTTCGATGTGCTGCGCGAAGAGCGGGAAGATGGGGTTGATCAGTTCGGGGATGATCAACCCGATGAGTCCACCGCTGTGCTCGCGCAGCTTTTCGGGCCGCTCGTAACCGAGCAGGTCAAGTGCGGCTAAGACGGCTTGGCGCGTTTCAGGGGCAACGGAATTCTTTCCGTTGAGTACGCGCGAAACAGTGGCTGTGGAGACGCCGGCCTGAGACGCTAGATCCGCGAGCCGTATTCGCTTAGCCATGGAGCTCCTTTGCTTACCCTTGTCTTGATACGTGCTGACGCTAAGACATCAAGCTTACTGTGGCGGTATTGCCGTGAGTGAATTCATATTTGTCAGATTTTCTGGGACACTTCACGTATTCTTTCCTCACAGGATACAACGTCCATGCAAAATTTTGCGGTGGTTTTCAGATTGATCTTGTTCTGTTTAGCGCTCGTTTTTCACGGTTTGGCACGGTTATGGATCACAAATCGGACACGATTGACGCGATTCTATGAAAACGCTTGCAAGAATCGACAAACACCCTATAATCGTGATTACGGCAATAGACCAAGAGCAGCGTCGCTCCATTTTGTGCGAACTCTCGCGTCAACTTGCCATCTATCACCTGCTCATGAGGAGAAAAACATGCGTCGAGGCATTGCACTCGTAGCCGCTTCCGGCTTGGCCTTTGGTCTTGCAGCTTGCGGTTCGGATGACGACACGACCGAAGAAACAACCGGTACGGAGACCACCGATACCGAAACCACCGACGACGGCGGTACCGAAACTACTGACGACGGCGAAGCGCCTACTGGCGGCGGCTCCATCACGGTGTGGGTTGACGACAACCGTCTCCCCGCTTTCGAAACAGCTGCAGAAATGTACAAGGACGCGACCGGCAACGATGTCGAGCTCGTCGTCAAGGAAAACGATCAGATTCGTTCTGAGTTCATGACCCAGGTGCCAACGGGCGAGGGTCCGGACATCACCTTCGGTGCTCACGACTGGCTCGGCGAGTTCGTGACCAACGGCGTTGTTGCTCCGGTTGAGCTTGGAGACAAGGCAGGCGAGTTCAACGAGCTCGCTGTTACCGCCTTTACCTACGAAGGCACCAACTACGGTGTCCCATACGCCGTTGAGAACCTCGCAATCTTCCGCAACGCGGATCTCGTAGACTCCACCCCGGAGACCTTCGACGAGATGATTGCCATGGGCGAAGAAGCTGGTACGGAGTACCCGTTCCTCGTCCAGATTGGTGACGGCGGCGACCCGTACACCATGTACCCGTTCGAGTCCTCCTTCCACGGTCCTGTCTTTGAGACCGATGGGGATGGGAACTATACCAATGTTCTCAACATGGGCGGCGAAGAGGGCAACGCGTTCGCTCAGTGGCTGGCCGACAACGGCCAGAACGGCACCGGCGTTCTCGATACCGCTATCACCTACGACGTCGCAGTGGACGCTTTCAAGAACGGTCAGTCCCCGTACATCCTCGGTGGCCCGTGGATGATCGCTGACTTCGAAGGCATGAACATCGCAGTGGACCCAATCCCGTCCACCGGCGACAACCCCGCAGCTCCGTTCCTCGGTGTTCAGGGCGGCTTCATCTCCGCAACCTCGGAGAACAAGCTTCTCGCCACCGACTTCCTCGTGAACTACGTTGGTTCCGAAGAGGTTCAGACCGAGCTTTACAACATTGGCCAGCGCCTCCCGGCACTGACCGTATCCGCCGACGCTGCTGCTGAAGATCCGCTCATGGCTGGCTTCCGCGCTGCTGGTGAGGATGCACTCCCGATGCCGGCACTCCCTGAAATGGGTGCAGTGTGGGGCTTCTGGGGTAACACCGAAGCACAGATCATTTCTGGTCAGGGCGAACCGGTTGCTACCTGGGAGAAGATGATTTCGGATATCGAAACCGAAATGGCCAAGTAAGCACGATGGGTAACTAATCCATTGAAGGCGTGCCAGTCATAATGTGCCAAGAGGCCATGGCTGGCACGCCTCATCGTATCGGGGAGAACTGCAATGTCGCATATGACGATTCAGTCTGACGCTTCAAAGGAGCGCGCAGACAGAAGAAAAGATCGTCGCAAGCGCGATTCACAGGCCACAGCGTGGGGTCCGGGCTTCATTATCAAGCTCATCCTCATGGGTGCTGTCAATGCGCTCGGGATCTACATTATTTTCACCGCGTTCGGGGTTGGCTCGCTGACCCTCGGCATTGGAATGATTCTCCTGCTGATCGCGGTTAACTGGATCTACTTCTCACGGCGAACCCTCGCCTTGAAGTATCTGGCTCCGGGTCTGGTATTCCTACTCATCTTCCAGGCCTTCACAATTGTTTACACGGGCTACATCGCCTTTACTAACTACGGCCATCAGCACACTCTCAACAAGAGCGGCGCGATTAACTCGCTGCTTTTGCAGAATAACTCTAAGCGTGTTGAAGGCTCGCCGCAGTACCCCCTCGTGGTGGTCGAGCGTGATGGAAACATCGGATTCGCCATTATCGACCAGGAGGGCGCGCTCAAGGTTGGCGCCGACGAGGAGCCTTTCGCCGAGGTCGACGGCACCATCACTGACAACAGCATTACCGAGGTTGACGGCTGGGACATCTTGTCGTCGTCCGAAATGGGCCAGCGTCAGAGCGAGATCTTCGATCTTCGTGTTCCGCTTTCCGACGACGCCGAAGAGGGCGCGATTGGAACCCAGTCCGGAACGGTTGGTTATCAGTTTGTTTCGACGCTGTCTTACGACGACGCCGCAGACACCATGACCAACACCGAGACCGGCGAAGTTTACGCGGCGAACGACGAGACCGGCTTCTTTGAAAACGAAGATGGGGATCGTCTAGGTGTTGGATGGCGCGTGAATGTCGGTTTCGACAACTTCCGCGAGGGATTCTCTGACGATCGCTACGCACAGCCGTTCTTGAAGGTTCTCATCTGGAACGTTCTGTTCGCATTCTTCTCGGTGCTTACCACGTTCCTTTTGGGCATGTTCCTCGCGATCGTGATGAACGATGAACGCCTTAAGGGCCGACGTTTCTACCGAACGATCATGCTGTTACCTTACGCGTTCCCTGCCTTCATGACCGCCTTCCTGTTTGCGGGCATGATGAACCGGAACTACGGCTTCTTCAACGAGATTATTGGAGCGGCCATCCCGTGGCTGACCGATCCCACGATGGCTAAGGTTTCTGTTCTCTTGGTAAACCTGTGGATGGGCTTCCCCTACATGTTCCTCATTGTGACGGGCGCTTTGCAGGCGGTTCCGGGAGAGCTGACCGAAGCCGCCAAAATCGATGGCGCTTCCACGCTTCAAGTGTGGCGCAACGTTACGTTGCCGCAGCTGATGATTGCACTGACGCCGCTCCTCATCTCCTCCTTCGCCTTCAACTTCAACAACTTCAACTTGATCTACATGTTGAACCAGGGCGGACCTCGAATGAGCGACGCGTCAGTGCCGGTGGGACACACGGACATTTTGATTTCGATGGTCTACAAGATTGCGGGCTTGACCGGTGAGGCACTTCCAAACTACGGACTTGCCGCCGCCATGTCGCTCGTTATCTTCCTGATCGTGGGCTCCGTATCGCTCTACAGCTTTAGGAAGTCCAACTCGCTGGAAGGATTGAACTAATGTCTACTCCTAACCTTGGTCCAGGAATGGGACCCATCGATCCGGGCGACCAGCGCGACATGGATATCTACGAGGACGCTCCCGAGGCGAAGGCTTACGGGGCTACCACGACGACGGCCGACCCGGCGTCGTCGAAGACCCCGCAAACCGCGCGGACCGAAGCTGGCAAGCTTGCGTTGGCGCAGCAGAACAAGATGCCTGCCGGCAAATGGTTCCGCGAGCTTGGATTCCGCCATATTGTAGGTGTCATTGCGGTGCTGTACTCGGCGTTCCCGATCATTTACATTCTGTCGGCAGCGCTGAATCCGAACATCAAGACGACTCTGACCGGTGCGAACTCGATGTTTTCCGATGTGTCGGTGGAGAACTTCACCGAGCTGTCGGACACGATGTTTTGGACATGGCTTGGAAACACTCTGATCATTGGTGTCGCAACTGCGATCGGTACGGTGCTCATGGGTGCTGCATCCGCGTATGCGTTCTCGCGTTACCGTTTCCAGGGACGCAAGATGACGCTGATGTCGCTGATGGTCATCCAGATGTTCCCGCAGCTTCTGACCTTCGTGGCGATCTTCCTTTTGCTCAATACATTGGGTGATGTCATCCCTGCCTTGGGCATTGATTCGAAGATCGCATTGATCGCGGTCTACTGGGGTGGCGCACTCGGTGCGAACACCTTCCTCATGTATGGCTTCTTCAACTCAATCCCGATCGAGTTGGATGAGGCCGCAAAGATCGACGGCGCATCGCACACGCAGATCTACTGGACGATCATCATGCCGCTGGTCATTCCGATTCTTGCGGTTGTTGGCTTGCTGTCCTTCATCTCGGCGTTCAACGACTTCATCTTGTCTCGTACCATCCTGACCTCTCAGGAGAACTGGACGTTGGCAGTCGGCATGAACCTGTGGGTTGGCGGCAACGAGAAGAACTGGGACTGGTTCGCGGCGGGTTCGATCATCGCAGCCCTACCGATCCTCCTGCTCTTCCTCTTCCTGCAGAAGTACATCGTCTCCGGCCTCACCGGAGGTGCGGTGAAGGGGTAGGCCTGATTCGGGCACGGTTTCAATACGTGAACCACGCGGTCCGAGAACCTGTTCGCTGTCGTTTGGCAACGAGTTGCTGGTTGTTGGCGTCGCGTTGAAAGAGCGAGGGGTAGAGCGAAAGCTTTATCCCTCGCTCTGTTCTTGTTGGTGAGGGGCTGGCTCTAGACGGCCTTTCCGGTCTGGACGTTGTTCCAGGAGGCTCGCAGACTGCCCGCGGTGTTGTTCTTTCAACTTTTGTCCGGTTGTGAGTCGGAGTCGGTAAGGAGTGTCTTCACGTCCGTTATTGGTGCCGCTTTACGTCGCTTTACGGGGCTACTCGGGTCTGCACTATGTCATACGGAAGGCGTTTAACTCCTGATAGTCGTAAACGGTGGCGGGGCATTGCTGCCCGAGCAATTTCTGGACGTATCGCCCCGTAGGTGGGTGAACTCGTAGAGTTGGTCTTTGAGGGTTGTCTGAAATCTGGGCCTCCGACCGCAGCTGGTGAATTGCGTGCTAACGGTAAGTTAACGCAGGTAAAAGGCCATGTCGGTCGCGCTCCAAGAACGATATTTCACTCTAAACACGCCGATGTGAGCAATATCATATTTCGACAGCCGTAAAAATAAGTCGGATTTATCAACAAATGTCTGTGATGTTGGCTTCGTAGCGGTCCAAATCACAGCATTTCATTGTGTTACAGATGTGAACGGTGATAGCGTTAAAGGGTTGGTAATGCGAACGAGCAAAGCTTTCCGTGCTTGCGGGAAGGTTTGTGCATATTTGCTTCGGTGGATGTAGTCGCCATTACTGCGATCACACAAGGTATTCATGCACAGAAAGGCACGAATCTTATGTTTAGAAAGATCCTGGCGGGCGCAGCCACCCTTGCGCTTGTCGGTCTCGGGGGAGGCGTAGCATCGGCAGCAACCGTTGACGACCCTACCTACGTCAACCCTGAAACCGTCCGCCCAGTTTTCGACGAGACTGCAGCCGATTCGGCTGGAAACCGTACTATCAATTTCCCTGAGATTGACGGTGTTGACGTCTCTTACACGGTTAACGATACGACCCAGTGGACTGCTACCGATGGCGCCGGCGGCTTTGGTGTCTCCAACAACGCGTTCAACGTCGTTGCCCAGATCACCGGTCCCGAAGGCGTTGTGTTCGAGGGAAATGTTCCTAGTGCCACATGGTACTTCGCTGGTTACACCCCGGAAACCCCGGAACCAGTTGTAACCTACCTGAACCAGGAGACTGTACGTCCGGTATTTGATGAGACCGTTGCTGACGAAGCTGGCAACCGCGTCATTCGCTTCCCTGAGGTCGAGGGTTGGACCATTGAGTACACCGTTACCGACAACAATGGTGAGTCGGTTTGGACCAAGCGCGATGGCGATGGTGGTTTCGGCGTTTCCAACAACGCATTCAACGTTGTTCCAACCATCATCGATGGCCCGGCTCCGTTCGTGTTCGAGAACACCGGTACGACCGTTGGTCTTCCTTGGTACTTCGCTGGTTACACCCCGGAAACCCCGGAACCAGTTGTAACCTACCTGAACCAGGAGACTGTACGTCCGGTATTTGATGAGACCGTTGCTGACGAAGCTGGCAACCGCGTCATTCGCTTCCCTGAGGTCGAGGGTTGGACCATTGAGTACACCGTTACCGACAACAATGGTGAGTCGGTTTGGACCGCTCGTGATGGCGACGAGGAGCCCACCGGCTTCGGCGTTTCCAACAACGCGTTCAACGTTGTTCCGACCATCATCGATGGCCCGGCTCCGTTCGTGTTCGAGAACACCGGCACTGTGACCGGTCTTCCTTGGTACTTCGCTTCCTACGATTACACGCCTGAGCCTGAGCTCATTCCTGTTGACGGCGATGTAACCGTTTGGTTCACCGACAACGAGGGTACCGACAACGACACCTTCAAGGTTGCCGATGTTGAGCACGTTGACTATTTCTTCAAGGACATCAACTCCGATGAGTGGCGTCAGGTTAACCCAGACTGGTACG
>CAYOEJ010000001.1:0-96116 GCA_964403015.1 uncultured Arcanobacterium sp. | reverse complement strand
TAGCGCGCTTCCCTGACACGGAAGAGGTCACTGGTTCGATCCCAGTATCGCCCACTGAAACCCCAGCGGAAGCTGGGGTTTTTCGTATTCGGTCAGCACTCGATGACGTTGACGGGAACACCAACGTGAACTGCGAGGCCTCCGAGTGCGGTCTCCTTGTACTTCGCCTGCATGTCGCGGCCGGTCTCGCGCATGGTGGCAATGACCGAGTCGAGCGAGACGATGTGTGACCCATCGCCACGAAGAGCAGTTCGAGCCGCTGTGATGGCCTTGACCGCCGCAATGGCATTTCGCTCAATGCACGGAATCTGGACAAGTCCGCCCACCGGATCACAGGTCAGGCCGAGATTATGTTCCATGGCAATCTCGGCGGCGTTCTCCACTTGGGCGGGTGAGCCGCCCATAACTGCGGCGATACCAGCAGCGGCCATCGAACAGGCGGAACCGACTTCGCCCTGGCAGCCAACCTCAGCACCAGAAATCGAGGCGGTATTCTTAAAAATCATGCCAATAGCAGCCGCGGTTAAGAGCAACTCAATAACGCCGTCGTCATTAGCATCCGGGACAAAATCGCGGTAGTAATGCAGCACTGCAGGAATGATTCCAGCAGCTCCGTTGGTCGGCGCAGTGACTACCCGGCCACCCGCGGCATTCTCCTCATTAACGGCGAGCGCATAGAACGTAATCCAGTCCAAGGCACGCAGCGGATCGTTGACGGCGTTTTCTGCAAGCAGTTTGCGATGCAAAGCCGGTGCCCGACGAATCACCTGAAGCGATCCGGGCAGACGTCCCTCCGTCAGTGAACCGTTCTCAACACACTCTTGCATGACCTTCCATACCGCGAGAAGCCCCTCACGGATATCGTCAGGTGATCGCATTGAGAGTTCGTTTTTGTAGGCAACTTGGGCGATCGATAGCCCCGTCTCGCGACAGATCGCCATCAGGCCAGCGGCAGTGTGATACGGATAGGGAACGTTCGTGGCATCGGCGACGACGGGTTGATCTGGGTCGACGTCACCACAGACGACGAAGCCGCCGCCCACCGAATAGTAGATGGCAGACTCGAGAAGATTAGCGTCGTCGTCGTAAGCGCATAGGCGCATGCCATTGGGGTGACCGGGCAGCTCATTGCGCCCGTCAAGAATGATGTCGTCGGTGGGGGAGAACGAAATCTCGTGCGTACCCGAGAGTAAAAGCTTGTGGTTGACTGAAATATCTGCGACGACGCCCGCCACGCTTCGGGGATCGACTGTCTCGGGATCGCAACCCATCAGTCCGAGCATGACGGCGCGATCCGTCCCGTGACCGATTCCCGTTGCTCCAAGCGAACCGTGCAGGGTGCACGTCACACGAGCCACGGCGTCGAGGTTGAGTCGATGAAGAAAAAGCACGGCCGCCCGCATCGGACCCACCGTATGTGACGAGGACGGTCCGATGCCTATCGAGAACAGATCAAAAACACTGAGTGCCATACCTGCAGCGTACCGCGTCGTGGGGTGGATTCCCCGCTCAAGATTGAGATCAAAAGACGAGATTGATGTGGTGAATACGCCAGTGCCGGGGAGCGGCTGTAGACTCCTTGGTGGAATTGAACTTCTGGAGGATGAGATGACGAGAAGGCTGATCGGTGCTGTGGCGGCACTGGCTCTGAGCTTGGGCCTTGTGGCGTGTTCGGAGGAGAGTACCTCCGATTCCGCAGGCTCGAATGCTTCGGGCACACCAGGTGGCGAGGCTAATGTCTCAGATAGCGAAGGCGAACTCACGCCAGAAGCAATCCTTGACAGGGCGCAGCAAAAGATGGACGACCTAGAGTCCTTCACTGTGGAGACAGAATCATTCGTCTCCACCACAAATCGCAACCAGCCCGTCGACAGCCACATTGAAATGACGATTGATGTGTTTACTCAGCCGCTCAAGGCTCGCGTCAGTGTTGATGACATGTTTGCCACCGGTATGGATCAGCCGGCCGAACAAAATCTGGGTTACATTGAGCAGACAGACGGCGGAACCGTCATGTACACCTACGCGCAAGATGAGTGGGCGCGGCTCGACAATTCTCCGGGAAGTATTGGCGAGTACTCGATTGCCTCATTTATGCAGAGCTTGGACCTTGATCTTGCTCGACTTGCTGCAGCTGAAGACCTGACGATGCAGGACGACGGCGATACGTGGACATTTACGGGGACGCTCAATATCGCGGAAGATTCCGAGAATGTTGGACACGCACAGCTGCATACCGTCGTCGTGGATAAGGACGACAACTACGTACAAGAGCTGGCGGTCGAGACAGAATTTGTGGTCACGGAAGTCACCACGACCCAAGAGGTGAAGCGGGAATATAGCAACTTCAACGATGTTCCGGACTTTTCCATTCCAGAGGAAGCGCGCAACGCACTGGTGCGCTAGTTGGCGTGCTGCGCTCCGACATTGATTCGACGCGCACCACGCGGGCACAATCGATGCGCGGAGACGCCTGCCGGTAGAACCGACGTGCGGCACTTCATTGGCACGGAGCGCCCAGTACAACCGGCACCAGCGTAGACTGACAGAGAAAATCTAGAAATGCAGTGCGCCCTTGTAACGCGCACTGCACAGCCAGGAGGCACGAGTGAAGCTCAACATCGACGGCAGTGAAGAAACCTTTGACGCACCCATCTCTGGAATCGACCATTTCTCGGCGAATAAGGCCATCGTGGCTCTTCGCGTGGACGGTGAGCTCAAGGATCTCGATACGGATTTGACCAGCCTGCCCGAAGGCGCCAACGTCGAAGGTGTGGATATCGCTTCCGAAGATGGCCTCAATATCCTGCGACACTCCGCAACGCACGTGTTGGCCCAGGCGGTCCAGAACAGATTCCCAGACGTCAATCTCGGTATCGGCCCGTTCATCACCGATGGTTTTTACTACGACTTTGGCAATATCGATGCCGTCACTCCAGATCTACTCAAGCAGCTGGAGAAGGACATGATGCGGATCGTGAAGGAGGGCCAGCGCTTTGTGCGACGACCAATTTCTGACGACGACGCCCGTGTTGAACTTGCTGACCAGCCTTACAAGCTGGAACTGATTGCGTTGAAGGGTGGTTCTGACAGCGAGACTGACCAGGCAGCCGAGGGAGCTTCGATCGAGGTCGGCGCCGGTGAACTGACCATGTATGACAACGTTCGCCGCAACGGTGACGTCGTGTGGACCGACCTCTGCCGGGGACCACACCTTCCCACCACCAAACTCATCGGCAACGGTTTCGCAATCACGCGTTCGTCGGCTGCGTACTGGCGTGGTGATCAGGCGAATGACTCGCTGCAGAGGATCTATGGAACCGCGTGGCCCAGCAAGGACGAGTTGCGCGCTTACCAAGAACGTATCGCGGAAGCTGAGCGACGCGACCACCGCAAGCTTGGCAATGAACTGGATTTGTTCTCATTCCCGGATGAGATTGGGTCTGGTCTGCCGGTCTTCCACCCCAAGGGCGGAATCGTTCGTATGGAGATGGAGAACTACTCGCGCCAGAAGCACGTGGAGGGCAACTACTCGTTCGTCAACACTCCGCACATCACGAAATCAAACCTCTTCGAAGAGTCCGGCCATCTCGACTTCTATGCCGATGGCATGTATCCGCCCATTCACATGGATGAAGAGCGCGACGGCGACGGCAACATCACGAAGCAGGGCGCGGACTACTATTTGAAGCCCATGAACTGCCCCATGCACAACCTTATTTTCCGTTCCCGTGGGCGTTCCTACCGCGAGCTTCCACTGCGCTTGTTCGAGTTCGGAACGGTGTACCGCAACGAAAAGTCGGGCGTTATTCACGGTCTGACCCGTGCCCGCGGATTCACTCAAGATGATGCACACATCTACTGCACCCGCGAGCAGATGAAGGACGAGCTTTCCGAGTTGCTGACCTTCGTTCTTGATCTTTTGAAGGACTACGGTCTGGATGACTTCTACTTGGAGATGTCCACCAAGGATCCCAAGAAGTTCGTCGGTGAGGATGCCGCTTGGGAAGAAGCGACCCGAACACTTGAGGAAGTTGCTCGCGAGTCCGGTCTCGAACTCGTCCCAGATCCTGAGGGCGCCGCGTTCTACGGGCCGAAGATTTCAGTGCAGGCTCGCGATGCGCTGGGCCGCACTTGGCAGATGTCTACCATTCAGTTGGACTTCAACCTGCCGGAGCGCTTTGACCTTGAATACACCGCCCCAGATGGTTCACGACAGCGTCCGGTCATGATTCATCGCGCGCTATTCGGTTCGATTGAGCGCTTTTTCGGTGTTCTCACCGAGCACTATGCGGGAGCTTTCCCCGCGTGGCTCGCTCCCGTCCAAGTGCGGTGCGTTCCCGTGGCAGACGCCTTCAATGATTACCTTGAAGAGATCGCCCAGAAGCTTCGTGCCCGCGGTGTTCGCGCCGAGGTTGATACCACCGACGATCGTTTCCCGAAGAAGATTCGCAACGCGTCAAAGGAAAAGATTCCGTTTACCCTCATCGCCGGTGGTGAGGATCAAGATGCCGGAGCCGTGTCATTCCGAATGCGCGACGGCAGCCAGCGTAACGGCGTGAACGTGGACGAGGCGATTGAACACATCGTCTCTGAAATTGCGTCGCACGCCAATCAATAGGGCGGGGGAGAAGAATGCTCAGTCGCAGCGGACGCTCACTGGCCCAAGTTCTCTTTGGTCCAGTTGCGCGCGCCTTCGTCAAAATGGGGATTAGCGCGAACACGGTGACAGTTGCAGGAACGATACTCTCGTGCGCTGCCGCGTTGTTTTTCTTCCCTCGCAACATGTTGCTTGTCGGTGCCTTAGTTACCACCATCCTCGTCATCTTCGACAACCTAGATGGCCAGATCGCCCGTCTCACCGGCACGTCGTCAAAGTGGGGTGCGTTTCTCGATTCGACCATGGACAGGTTTGCTGATGGCGCGATTTTTGCGTCACTCGCCATGTGGGGCTACTTCCATGCCGACGACGACGTGCAGGCTTGGGTTATCACCGGAGCGATTGCTTCGATCGTTTTGGGGTCGATCGTGCCCTACGCACGTGCGCGCGCCGAAGGAGTGGGATACACCGCGAGCGTTGGGCTCGCGGAGCGCGCTGATCGGCTAATTTTCACCTTGGTACTTGTGTTGTTGGTCGGTTTCGGTTTAAGCCATTGGATCATGGCCGTAGGTTTATGGATCCTTGCCGGTCTAGCATTCATCACGGTTGTCCAGCGAATGGTCCATGTGCACCGACAGATGGCTGCGGACGATTCTGCTTAGGCATAATCATGATGGCCGCATATGCTAATGCAGCTAAGAATCTCGCGGAAAGGTGCATGCGATGAGTAGGGATTTTGCATGACATTCTCGAAGGTGTTTGCATGAATATCGTCAAGGTCTTTGCTGGTGCGACGAAGCTAGTAGGTGCTGTACCCGAACCTTTTGGCAGGGCAGTTTTTAGTGCTGTTGGCACAGCCGTCGGTCTATCGAATTCGAGCGGGGCAGTGCAACTTCGAAAGAACCTCCAGCGGGTCACCCCGCTCTCTGGTTCGTGGGCGCAGCGCCGTCGTAGCGCAAAGGCGATGCGATCCTACCTGCGCTACTACTACGAGATGTTCCGTCTGCCCGCATTAAGTCCTGAACAGATCACGGCACGCGTGACGATCGAGAATGACCACCAGCTACGCGCCATTTTTGGTGCTGGCCAATCCTGTTCGGGTGCGCTTATGCATCTGGGTAACTGGGATATTGCGGGCGCCTGGGCGAATCTTCATTTGGCACCGGTCCACACGATTGCAGAGAAACTTGAGCCCCAGGAGCTTTCCGAATTCTTCTTAGATTTCAGGCGCGAGCTTGGCATGACGATCTATCAAGCCGTCAAGGGCGGCCGAGCCATCGAGCGTATTACGAGGGACCTGGGTGAGCGCGCTGCTTTCGCTCCAATCCTGTGCGACCGTGACCTGTCCTCCACAGGCATTGAGGTCTCCCTGTTTGGGCACCCACTTCGAGTTGCGGCTGGAGCGGCACTCGTGTCGCAAAACCTTGGCACGCCGATGTTTCCCGTGCATATCGCAACCTCAAATTTTAAACATGATAAGGAACGGGTGCGCCGAGCCGGTTCGCCGTGGGGAATCCACCTGACGATCGGCGAGCCCATTCATCCGTCAGCATCCCCGAATAGTTCGTTTGAGGAACGCTCGGCGGACCTGGCTCGTATGAACCAAGAGTGGATGAATCAGCTCGAGACCTATCTTCCTGAACACCTGACCGACTGGCACATGCTTCAAAAAGTGTTTGTTGCAGATCTTGATCCTGAGCGGCTCACCGCCTCTCGGGCAGCATCAAAAGAGGAGGACCGGACATGAGAATCGGTATTGCATGCGGGTATTCGTGGGACGTTCCCGGCGGTGTCCAGTTCCATATCCGCGACCTCGCACAGGAATTGATCGGCCGCGGCCACCATGTTTCTGTTATCGCTCCTTCTGAGAAAACAGACGGGCTTGAACCGTTCGTGCATCCCGTAGGTGCGGCCATTCCAATCAGATACAACGGATCCGTGGCCCGCCTATCGTTTGGCCCCAAGGTCAATAGGGAAGTGCGCGCATGGCTACGTGAACAGCAGCTCGACGTCCTACACGTCCATGAACCGTTCACGCCGTCCGTGTCAATGCTGGCCCTCATGAGCGCTGATTGCCCCGTGGTTTCAACATTCCATACCGCGATGGATCGTTCACGGATGCTGTCCATTGCCTCCCCATTGCTGATTCCGATGCTGGACAAGATCCAGGCTCGAATCGCGGTCTCTCAGGAGGCTCGGAGAACCGCAGTCCAGCACCTCGGCGGCGATGCTTGGGTAATTCCCAACGGTGTCTTCGTCAAGAACCTGCATATCACCGATAAAGACGAGCGCTTTGCTGGAACTCACGAACGCCCAACACTGTCATTCCTTGGACGACTGGACGAGCCACGTAAGGGCCTGCCAGTTGTAGCCAAGGCATTCAGCGCAATTCGAGAACGTCACCCAGGTGTACGACTCCTTGTGGCGGGCAAAGGTGACGTCGACGAGGCTCGGGAAATGTTTGGGGAGGACAGTGACGCGGTCGAATTCCTTGGACCTATCTCGGATGAGGACAAGGCGCTGCTGCTGGGAAGCTCTGATATTTACCTCGCGCCTAACACCGGCGGCGAATCTTTTGGCATCATCCTCGTTGAGGCAATGAGCGCCGGTGCGTACATTGTTGCATCCAACATCCCGGCATTCAGAGCGGTGCTTGGAAACGGTGAGTTCGGCTCGCACTTCGATAATGAAGATGCCAGCGATCTTGCACGCGTGGTCAATGCCGCTCTCGCAGATCCAAAGATGCGCCGGGAAACTGCCGTTAAAGCCGCCCAAGAAGCCTGGAGGTACGACTGGTCTACCGTGGCTTCGCATATCCTATCCGTCTATGAAACAGCTATCCGCACGGACAGCATGAGGGTGGTGGACTAATGGAGTGGAGCTACGTACTTATTGCGCTAGTGGCAGTCCTTGTGACCGTGGCAATCTCGGCGTCGTTAAAGGCGCGGAAACTTGATGCACTGCACAAGAACGTGACAAAGTCGCGCGTCGCGCTCGAAAATGCCTTGCTGGCTCGCTCACAAGCGGCCACCGAACTGGCTCTCGCTGGGGCAGTGGACATGGCTGGATCGATCCTTTTGGCTGATGTCGCTAACGAAGCTCGCGAAGCAGCCATCTATCCCATCGTTGACGACGGTCTCGATCGGATCAAGATTCGCGATGCCGAGGGCAACATTCACGGCGGAGGCCCCATCCACGCCGAGGAGAGTCCCGACCGATTGAATCTAGAATCCGAACTGTCCCGAGTTCTGCGGCTGACCGTGGACGAGTTGGATTCCTCGGAGCTCGGTGATAACTCCGGACCTCTCGAGCGCCTTAATGAAACGCGCGATTCCGTGCGGATGACTCGACGCTTCCACAACATTCACGTGGCTCAGGCGCGTCGAGAAAGAAGGAAGTTCCTCGCGCGAACATTCCGACTGCAGGGTAGCGCGTCTGCTCCACGCACTGTTGACCTAGATGATGAGTGAGACACTCATGTCCCAAACCCAGTTCATGCACCCGCAAGTTTCGCCTGCCCCCGCACATTGGAAGCAGCCCAAGCGCCATTCTGAGGGCTTCTACATTGTAGCCGTGACGCTTATCGTCATCGGTGTACTTGCACTGATTAACGTACTCCCCATGCTGTTGACGCCGGCGGGAACCGGTGCAGCGGGGGTTTCTGCGTTCTGGGCGTTCTTGCCGGTGCTCTTCACGCTTTTCTTCGTGTGGATTATTGACCGCTGGGAGCCAGAACCGCGCTGGCTTTACATCGTTGCCTTCTTGTGGGGAGGCGGAGTGTCAGTGATGGCTGCCGCGTTCCTCAACGGAATGGTTGCAGCAGAGTGGCTGCCATCCTTCCTTGGCGCGGATGCGACCTTCCAAGATATCCAGCGGTACACGGCATCGTGGGGCGCTCCGATCGTGGAAGAGTTCGTCAAGGGATTAGGCGTGATCGTCATCTTCTTCGCGTTCCGCCGTTACTTTAACGGCCCTGTTGACGGCATTGTCTATGGCGCCCTCATCGGTGCAGGTTTCGCGTTTACCGAGAATATTCTCTACTTTGCAAGTAACTACGAGATGCTCGATTACATGTTTGAGATCCGGGTTCTCGACGGTCCACTCAGCCACGATGTTTACACGGCATTCTTCGGGTTCTTCATCGGATTTGCGGAGTATTCCCGGACAAGACTCGCTGTTCTCGGATGGTTCATCCCCGCCATGATTGGCTCTGGCTTCTTCCACTGGTTCAACAATGACGCACTGTACTGGGATGGTATGACCTACGAGACCTACAAGTTCGTCAATAACGTCCCGGTGGCGGCACTTGCTATCGCGATGATCCTCTTTGCGCGCAAGTACGAAAAGGATGCCGTTCTTGGCGGGTTGAAGCCATTCGTTCAGAGCGGCTGGGTTGAGTGGCACGAAGTGGACGCGATCAAGTCTCTTCGAAGCCGACGTGAGGCTAAGGCGTGGGCGGATAGCAACGCGCGGGCCCTTGGAGCTAGGGCGGGTACGGGTAGCCGTGCGATGGAGCGATTCCAGCTCGAGCTCATTCAGCTGGGTCACGACCATACGCGCGCGGCTCGGCGCGGGATTCTCTATCATCCCGCATCACAAGCGGCTGAGAAGGCGACCCTTGAGAGACTAAATCATCTTCGACACGGTTTTGGTGCGTCCCGATGACGGATTCGCCCTTTTCTCTTGCACGGCTGACGGAGGAGCAGGCGGAGCAACTTAAAGCCGAGTGGCCCATCGATGACGACGGGTTCCCTCATCGCCAAGCCGCCCGCGTTGTTATTTTTGATCCTGCAGGAGAAACGCTGCTTATCCTCGGACACGATGTGGATGACCTTAACCATCGGTGGTGGTTCACGGTTGGTGGAGGCATCGATCCTGGCGAAAGCTCCCGCGATGGCGCCGCTCGGGAATTGCGAGAAGAAACGGGTCTCCGGATTGATCCGGACAGGCTGGTTGGTCCGGTGCTCTATCGTCAGTCGACCTTCCATTTTGCGCTCGAGACGCGTAAACAGGACGAGAACTTCTTCATCCTGAATGTCTCGGCTCAAGAAAGAGAATTCATTGACACCAATGAGGAGTTCTCCCTCACTTCTCTCGAGCTTGATGTTCTCGATGAACACCGATGGTGGGATCTGGACGAGCTTGCACGTCTCGAAAGCGGCGGAACCGCGGTCTATCCGCGGAGGTTTGTTGAGATGGCACGCCGATGGCGCGACGGGTGGGATGGCACACTTCTACGCACAGTTGAGGATTAGGCGGTTAGCGGTATTGAGCCTGTAGAATGCCCCCAGTGAGTCCAAAGTAAAGGAGCAGTTGTGTCTGGACATTCAAAGTGGGCAACGACAAAGCATAAGAAGGCCGTAATCGATGCGAAGCGCGGCAAGCTATTTGCGCGTTTGATCAAGAACATCGAAGTTGCAGCGCGCACGGGTGGGGGAGATCCGGCAGGAAACCCGACCCTCTACGATGCCATCCAGAAAGCAAAGAAGAACTCGGTTCCGTCGGACAACATTGACCGTGCGGTCAAGAGAGGCTCTGGCGAAGGTAGCGAGGCTGTCAACTACGAGAACATCCTGTACGAAGGCTATGCTCCGGGCGGAGTCGCCGTGCTTATCGAATGTTTGACGGATAACCGCAATCGCGCGGCTTCTGACGTTCGAGTTGCACTTTCACGCAACGGGGGCAACCTTGCCGACCCGGGTTCGGTGTCCTACATGTTCTCGCGCAAGGGAGTTGTTGAGGTTCCCAATACTGCGGATACGAGCGAAGACGACATCCTCATGGCAGTTCTTGACGCCGGCGCAGAGGAAGTGAACGAAGAGGGCGAAGTTCTTGAGGTTCTGTCGGAGCCCAACGACGTCGTCGCTGTTCGTACCGCGCTCCAGGAAGCCGGAATTGACTACAACTCGGCCGAAGTACAGTTTGTCCCGTCGATGAAGGTGTCGGCTGACAAGGACACCGCGGTCAAGGTGCTCAAGCTTATCGACGCGCTCGACGATGTCGATGACATTCAGGCCGTTTACTCGAACCTGGACATCTCTGAAGAGGTAGCCGCCCAGCTGGAGGACGAGGACTAACGTGCGAATCCTCGGGGTCGACCCGGGCCTTACCCGCTGTGGCCTCGGCATTATTGATGCTCGCGGCGGGCGTCAAGTGTCACTTATCGCGGTCGATGTAGCGCGGTCTAACCCCGAGCTTGCTCCGCATCAGCGCCTTTTGTTGATCTCGAACGCGGTTGAAGAGGCAATCAAACTCCATCGGCCGGATGTTGTAGCTCTTGAGCGGGTTTTTGCTCAAGAGAACGTGCGTTCGGTGACCAGTACGGCCCAGGTCGCAGGCATTGTGATGCTAGCTGCCGCAAAAGCTGGGTTGCCGTTGGGAATGCACACACCTTCTGAGGTGAAAGCGGCCGTGTCAGGCAACGGTCGCGCCGAGAAGGCACAGGTGCAGATGATGGTGCAGCGGATTCTTCGGCTCGACGCTCCGCCGCGTCCCAAAGACGCTGCGGACGCATTGGCGATTGCGATCTGCCATGCGTGGCGTGGGGGAGCGCAGCATTTCGAGGGCACCGACCGCTCGCAGCACGGCGGCGCCGGCATGCTTCCACGTGCCGAAGGTGCCGATCTGACCCCGGCTCAGAAGGCATGGGCACAAGCTGAGCGGCTGTCTCGCAGACACGGAGCGGTCCTCCCGAAAAAGTGATGCGTGAGCCCTAGTGGCCAAACTATGCGCTACACTTATTTCATACAAACGTTCGAAAGGGTGCGAGGGTGATTTCTTCTCTACGTGGCGAAGTAGTGACGGTTTCTACCAGCTACGCCGTGATAGACGTTGGCGGCGTTGGAATGCAGTTTTTTGCGACCCCGACCAGCCTGTCCGCGCTGCGTATTGGATCGTCGGCTTTCGTGCATACTTCGCTCGTGGTTCGCGAAGATTCGCTCACCCTTTATGGTTTTTCTGACGACGACGAACGCGGCGTATTCGATATCCTTCACTCGGTCTCCGGCATAGGCCCGCGCACGGCGTTGGCCGTCCTTTCGGTACTGACGCCGAACATGCTGCGCGCGGCGGTGGAGCGCAAGGATGAAGCTGCGCTTACACGCGTTCCCGGCATTGGAAAGAAGGGCGCACAGCGAATGATCCTTGAGCTGGGGACAAAGCTGGGACCCGCGATCGGTGAGACCGGCGTCGTCGAACCGCAGCCCGCCGAACGCTCCGAAGTGCTCGAAGCGCTGATTAATCTCGGCTGGCAGGAACGCGAGGCCGCAAGTGCGCTGGAAGAAGCTCGCACCAATCAGCCAGAGGGAACCGTGGCGCAGCTCTTGCGTAGTTCGTTGCAAATCCTTGGTCAGCGGAGGTAACGATGAGCGAATGGGAAGTGACCGATTCGGGGGCGAGCGACACGGAGCGCGCTCAGGAAGCTGCGCTGCGGCCAAAGCGCCTGTCGGAGTTCGTCGGACAGGAGGTAGTGCGCAATCAGCTGTCGCTGGTACTTGATGCCGCAGTAGGCCGCGAGAAAGCACCCGACCACGTGCTTCTGTCTGGTCCGCCGGGTCTCGGCAAGACCACCCTGGCGATGATTGTTGCAGCTGAGGTCAATGGCTCACTGAGACTCACCTCTGGCCCGGCAATTCAGCATCCTGGCGATCTTGCCGCGGTACTCTCATCGCTGCAGGAGGGCGATGTTCTCTTCATCGATGAGATTCATCGTCTCGCGCGCACTGCAGAGGAGATGCTCTACCTCGCCATGGAGGACTTCCGTGTCGACGTCATGGTGGGTAAGGGACCTGGAGCGACCTCCATTCCCTTGCCTCTTCCTCCGTTTACGGTTGTCGGTGCCACCACCCGCGCAGGCCTGCTACCAGCCCCTTTGCGTGACCGCTTTGGCTTCACCGCACACCTTGACTACTACTCAGAATCCGAGCTGGCACTCATTGTTGAACGGAACGCGATCAAGCTGGACGCCGAACTGAAGAAGGACGCGGCAGCTGAGATCGCCTCACGCTCGCGCGGCACTCCGCGAATCGCAAACAGGCTCCTACGTCGAGTACAGGATTGGGCGCAGGTTCGAGGTTCGGGGATTCTTGACATGGATGCTGCGCAGGCGGCTCTTGAAGTGTTTGAGGTGGACAAGCGCGGCTTGGATAGATTGGACCGCTCAGTGCTCGAAGCGGTGTGTATTCGATTCAACGGTGGCCCGGTGGGATTGACGACTCTGGCAGTGTCTGTGGGCGAAGAGCCAGAAACCGTAGAGACGGTTGCTGAGCCCTACTTGGTGCGCGAAGGTTTCCTTACCAGAACTCCACGTGGTCGCGTGGCCACCAACCTTGCGTGGTCCCATTTGGGACTCACTCCCCCGGACGTCACACTGTTTGGATGATGCGCTCGAACGCGTGATTGGCGGGTTAGGTGGTCAATTCCATGCTCGTTAAGGTTCGGTTCTTTGCGGAGTAATAGTAGACTCGTGCGGGTATGACTTCCGGCGAATCGGAAGCTGACGAGGATTGGAACAAACATGGAACTCATCATCATCATGGCCGTCATGCTCGGCTTTATGTGGCTCATGACGCGCGGTGCGCGTAAAGCTCAAAAGGCACAGCTTGAACAGCGTGAGGCAGCGGTTGTAATTGGCAATAACGTGGTTACTAACGCAGGCTTCTTCGGTCGTATTGTTGATATCGACGGCGACGCCGTGACGCTTGAGTCGCCCAGTGGTGATGAGTCAGTGTGGCTGAAGACAGCAATTATGGCGCAGATGGATATTCCGCTGGCAATGGATGACAACATTGACGAGCCCTACCTTGATGGAACTGGTTCTGCAGACCCAAGCGCCTCAGTTGAGACAGACAATCGGGGAGCTGGAACCCAGTCCACGGACGGCCTCTCAAACTCGAACCCCTTTGATGATGATGAGGAACAGCGCGGAAACGCCTGGAAGTAAATTCGACCACTACATCGTTAAGAAAAGAGCGGATTCGTGTCCAGTTCGCAAAGAGAAGACGCGGAAGAGAAGTCGCCCAAATCGCGACTTATTGTTCTCGTCATTCTGGTGCTTTCCCTTGTGGGGGCACTCATAGCTGGTAGCGTCACCACAGAAAAGACGCGCTTTACTCCTGATCTCGCCCTCGATCTCGAGGGCGGTACGCAGATTATTTTGACGCCTGTTACCACTGACGGATCGCAGATTACGGATGCGGATGTCCGTCAGGCGATCGATATTATCCGCCAGCGTGTGGATGCCTCAGGCGTAGCTGAAGCTGAGATCAGCTCCCAGGGTGGTTCCAATATCATTGTCGCGCTGCCAGGGAATCCAGATCAGGAAACCCTCGATTTGGTGCGAACGTCCGCCGTGTTGCGCCTACGTCCAGTTCTTGCAATAACTGATGCGAATGCGCTCACGCCCGACGACGTTGTGGCTGCACTCGGAGCCGAAGGAGAGAATCTAGATCCGGCCAAAATGACGGATGCCGAGCTCGACGAGGCCATCCGACAGCTAGCCGACGTCGATGGTGACGGCGAGGTTTCCGACCAGCCCGCGACCACCCCCTCGAGCAAGTCTGATGAAGCATGGATTACCGAGCAGGCACTTTATGAGGCCTACACCCTCCAGTGCGGCACTCAAGACGCACGTGTCTCTGCCGTTCTCGATGACTCGGACAAGCCCTTCGTGGCATGTGAACCCACCGGAACACAAAAGTTTATTCTCGGACCGGCTGAGCTTGAAGGTGGCAACATTGATTCCGCCACGTCGTCACTAGCTGTGAATGATGCTGGTACGCCGACCGGCGGTTGGGCCGTCAACATGAACTTCGACTCCGAAGGTAGCTCGATATTTGCAGACGTCACTGGTCGAATCTTCGAGATGCCCTATCCTCAGAACCTGTTTGGCATTGTGCTTGATGGGCAGGTGCTCTCAGCTCCAGCACCGAGCGGTGCGATCCATGGTGGGAGCGCAACAATCACCGGTAACTTCACCTCCGAAGAAGCCAACACGCTTGCGAATCAACTGAACTTCGGCTCGTTGCCGCTTCACTTTGAAGTGCAATCCGAGGAACAGATTTCTGCGACTCTCGGATCCGAGCAGTTGCGCTCCGGTCTGATCGCTGGCCTCGTGGGTCTTTTGCTCATCATTGCCTACATGCTGTGGCAATATCACGGCTTGGGAACCATCGCGATTGCGTCAATATTGCTTTCTACAGGTCTGTCCTATCTCGTGATTAGCTTCCTGTCGTGGACGATGGGCTATCGACTCTCCATGGCCGGCGTACTCGGTATCATCATCTCTATTGGCGTTACCGCGGACTCCTTTATCGTCTACTTCGAACGCATTCGTGATGAGATTCGAGATGGCCGAACAATCGCTGGCGCAATCGAACACGGCTGGCAGCGAGCACGTCGAACCATCATCATCTCCGACATCGTGAACCTCATCGCGTCGCTCGTACTGTATTTGCTTACTGTTGGTTCAGTACGTGGCTTCGCGTTTACTCTCGGTATCACGACCCTGCTCGATCTCGTTGTCGTGATGATGTTTACCTATCCGGTGATGACCTTCGTTGGACGCACTCCGTTCTTTGGTCAGGGCAAGAAATGGTCCGGTTTAGACACCGAAAGGCTTGAGTCGGTTCCCGTCTACCGCGGGCGAAGCTTCCCGGGGCGCCCCGAGAAGACGGAGACGAAGCGTAGGGCCGTCGCACCAGCAATGGCTGGGGGAGGCGGCGAGGAAGTTGAACTTCACGACTATGAATTCCCAGATGAGCGATTTACCGATCCTGAGCTTGTAGGTAAGTCCCGCAGGTCTACCGCGAGCCGTTCCGCGATCGCAAGCAATTCGGAGCGTTCGTCGTCGACCGGATCTTCGCGCAGTGACGACGACGTACGGCCGGGCGAAAGCCTAGCGCAACGGCGAGCTCGCCAACGACGTGAGCGCCGCGATGCAGAGAGGGGTGAGCAGTCATGATGTCCATGTACTCCGTGGGAAATGACCTGTACACCGGAAAGAAGTCGCTTGACATCATCGGCAAGCGGAAGATCTGGTTTGCGATCGCCGGCATGCTTGTCCTTGCATCCCTACTGACCTTCTTTGTGCGTGAGCCGAACCTCGGTATTGAGTTCCGTGGCGGCTCGCAATTCACGGTCTCTGGGACCGCGGAGGATTCCCATGATCCCGCTTATGCGGTTATTGCCGAAGAGGGCAACGACGACGCCCCACGAGTGTCCAACGTGGGTACTGACGGGATTCGTTTGCAGACCTCCGAACTCGATGATCAGCAAACGCAGGCCGTGAAAACCGCCCTCGCCGAGGCGTATGACGTGCCGGAGGCCGATGTGACCTCCACGTTCATCGGACCGTCGTGGGGACAGGACATTATGTCGAAGGCTATCCGTGCGATGGTCATCTTCATGGTCCTCATCTCGGTGGTGCTCACGGTGTATTTCCGCTCGTGGACCATCGCGGTGGGAGCAATTGGAGCTTTGCTTCACGACTTCACTATCACGCTGGGCGTTTATTGGGTGCTGGGCGTCGAGATTACGCCAGCAACCGTGATCGGTCTGCTGACGATCATGGGGTATTCGCTCTATGACACCGTCGTGGTCTTTGACAAGGTTCGCGAGAACACTCACGAATTGCGTGAGCAAACCGAACTAACATATGAAGAATCTGCGAATCTGGCGGTGAACCAAACACTCATTCGATCGTTGAATACGTCGATCACCGGTTTGCTTCCTGTTGCAGCGGTTCTCTTTATCGGTGTCGGTCTGCTTGGTGCAGATACGCTGCGCGATCTCGCGCTCGTGATGTTTGTCGGTATGTTACTTTCTACAATCTCGTCGATCTTTTTGGCGGCTCCTCTCGCTGTGGCTCTCGGACTGCGAAATTCAGACATTCGCGCCCATACCGAAGAGGTGGAGCGTCTACGAGTCTCATCTAACAGAACGAAGGGCGACATCGCCGACACCGAAGGTGAAGAGTTGGGTAGGCTTGCCACGGTAGAAAACCGGGCGCCGGGTGCGCACAAGGGTCACGTGTCCCAGCCAAAACGTAAAAAGAAGAGGAACAAACGTTGAGCAACGAAGCTATTTTTCCTGAGGACGTTGTCGAGCTAGTTCGCTCGCACGTTCGAGAGGTGAACGATTTTCCCGCCCGCGGCGTGTTATTTAGGGACATTACTCCGCTGATCGCTGATGCCAAAGCCTTTGGTGCACTCATCGAGATCCTTGCCGAACGTTACCGGGGCAAGGTCGATGCTGTCGCCGGACTCGAATCGCGTGGCTTTATCCTTGGTGCTCCGCTTGCGGTAGCTCTAGGCGTGGGCATGCTGACGGTTCGTAAGGCCGGTCGTTTGCCAGGCCCCGTCGTCGGTGTTGACTACAACCTTGAATACGGGTCAGCACGCATGGAGCTTCAGCCATTCACGGTAGAAGACGGCATGCGTGTGCTCGTGATCGACGACGTCCTTGCCACGGGAGGAACCGCAGGTGCAGCCTTTAACCTCATCGAGCAGGCTGGCGGTGTCCCCGTGGGTCTGTCGGTCTTGCTCGAGCTGGAAGAACTCGGCGGACGCGAGTACCTCGGCGACTCCGTTCCGGTAGATGCAGTTCTGAAGTACTAAATATTTCACTGCAACATGGGCTGCGTGGCTTGACGCAGCCCATGTTGCATATTTGGAGTAATATCAACCAGCAAGAATGCTCGTTGATTGGTGAGGAGTAGACTGCACGCATGGATGCACAACAGTCGGCGGAGCTGCCAAGGGTTCGCTCGCGTTTGTCGTGGCTTGGCAAGAAGACAGCCGTTCCCACGATACTCGAGCCGATCATGCACGCAATCAGCTCGAAGGCAGTCGATCGTCAACGCATTATCCGAGCCTATGAAGTGGCGGAGATGTGCCATCGCGGCCAGATGCGCAAATCTGGCGAGCCGTACATTACGCATCCAGTAGCCGTCACAACCATTCTTGCTGAACTAGGCATGGACGAAGATACGCTGGTTGCCGCTCTCCTTCACGACACGGTGGAGGACACCGAGTACTCCTTGAAAGAACTTGCCCGAGAGTTTGGTCAGGATGTCGCCCTGCTCGTGGACGGAGTGACCAAGCTAGACAAGGTCGAATACGGTGAAGCTGCCCAAGCCGAAACCGTGCGCAAAATGGTCATTGCGATGGCCAAAGACATCCGAGTGTTGCTCATCAAGCTCGGCGACAGACTTCACAATGCGCGTACGTGGCGGTATGTGTCCTCCACAAGCGCGCAGAAGAAGGCCCGCGAAACGCTCGAGATTTACGCTCCGCTTGCACACAGACTGGGCATGAACTCAATCAAGTGGGAACTCGAGGATCTTTCATTCAAGATTCTGTACCCGGCGGTGTATTCAGAAATCGAGCGCATGGTGACAGATCGTGCGCCCGAACGCGAGCGTTTCATTGAGGATGTTAAAGAGACCCTCGAAAAGGAACTGTCCAAGGCTCATGTGAAGTGCACCATCTCCGGTAGGCCAAAGCATTTCTACTCGATCTATCAGAAGATGATTCTGCGTGGACGAGATTTCGAAGATATATACGATCTGATTGGCGTCCGCGTTCTAGTTGAGGAGATCCAAGACTGCTACACGGCTCTTGGCGTGGCAAATACGGTCTTTGTACCGATTCAAGGGCGAATCAAGGACTACATTGCCTCACCAAAGTTCAATTTGTACCAGTCAATTCACACAACCGTCATGGGCCCGGGCGGAAAGACTGTCGAGGTTCAGATTCGCACGTACGATATGCATCGTCGCGCAGAGTATGGTGTGGCCGCACACTGGCGGTACAAGCAAAATGCCAAACAGACTGCCGAGCAAAAGGATTCATCGAAAGAGGATACTCAGCTCGAATGGCTTCGACAGCTTGTCGATTGGCAGCGTGAGACCGCCGATCCGGTCGAGTTCTTGGATTCGTTGCGCTATGAGATGTCGGGCAACCAGGTCTACGTCTTCACACCCATGGGTGAGGTCATGGAGCTCCCCGCCGGTTCCACGCCGGTCGATTTTGCCTACGCCGTCCACACGGAGGTCGGGCACAGAACCGTGGGCGCAAAGGTCAACGACCGCCTCGTCACGCTCGACCATCGTCTTGAGTCAGGCGATACGGTTGAGATCATCACGGCGAAGTCGGACGACGCCGGACCGTCTCAGGGCTGGCAAGAGTTCGTCGCGACGCCGCGTGCGCGAGCCAAGATTAAGTCGTGGTTCACGCGCTCACGCCGCGACGAAGCCGTTGAGGCTGGTAAGGACAAGCTCGCAAAGTCGATCCGTCGTCGAAACGAACCCGTCCAGCGCCTTATGTCTCACGAAACCCTCAAGGCCGTTGCACAAGATCTTTCTCGCTCTGACGTCACAGACCTCTATGCGTCTATCGGCGAGGGCGGAATTTCGGCGGAGACGGTGGTTCGTAGGCTCATCTCCACGCAGGGTGGCCAGGCGGGCGTCGAAGAGACGATGTCGGAGGCGGTTACTCCGACTCGTATCCAGCATCGTCGGGAACCTAACGGATCATCGGCCGTGGTGGTCTCGGATATCGAAGACTCCGATGTGCTCGTTAAACTCGCGAAGTGTTGTACACCCGTGCCTCCGGATGAGATCGTTGGCTTCGTTACGCGCGGTAAAGGAATCTCCGTTCACCGCCAAGACTGTCCTAATGTAGAGTCGCTCCGCAGAGAACCAGATAGATTTATTGCCATCGATTGGGCCGAATCTGCTGACGCGATCTTCTTGGTACAGGTGCAGATCGAAGCACTCGACCGGCGAGGTCTACTCGCGGATATTTCTCGGGTGCTTTCCGAACATGATGTCAACATGCTCGCTGGAACTATCAATACCTCAAGCGAGCGTGTTGCCAAGTCCACCTTTACGTTTGAAATGGCCGATCCACACCATCTGTCGAGAATTCTTCGCGAACTCCGCAAGATCGAAGGGGTCTACGATGCCTACCGTGTCACCGGCTCCAAGAAGACGGGAAGCAAACAGGTGTCCGATCGCGCACAGGCGGGCAGCAGCCCACAGTTCTAAGTCGTGAGTCGGGGTGCGGACGATACGAACTCGTCGTCGGGTGGCCTTTCATTATCGATCGTAGGTGCCATGGACGACGCCCGCTCAATGGCGTCATCCGGCAGTTGACGAAGTATCTTGCGTGCTCGTTGCATCCCTGGGACTCCGCATAGTTCTTTCGCCCGGGCCGATATGTTCGCGAAGTTTGCGCCACTTCGGATGAGGGCAAACAGGTGACCTAGACCAGACTCGGGGTCCTTGCGTAGCAGATCGATCGCGGTGCGCTCCGGCGTCGTTATCGCAAGCCCACCCATGACGCAAAGATCGACGTCGTCAAAGCGTCGGCGAACTGACACCGAAGCTCTACGGTGACGACGTGCGAATGACAGTGAGCTTTCAAGGCTCAGAGTGTGTATGCCCGTGTAAATCCACAGGGCGGTACCTTCAATTGCGACACTGTCAGGCTCGGCTGCGAGTGACACGATCCGTGCCCGACTTTGCGTGTCACGACACAGGTCGAGCCCTACCCATCCAAGTTTTCCCAGCGGAACCATCAGATTCTGGCTCTGCAGGGAGCGCAGGGAGTTTTCCTCTTGTGGGTTATGGGGCAGGTGGGCGAGTGAACTCATGAAGCCATCCAAACAGATGGCATAAAACTGTGGCGCGAACCTTCCACAGATCCGCGCCACGATAGTTTTAACGATAGGTCAGCTCGAAGGGTGCCGTATCAGACTGAGTGCCGAGGCTTACTCTGCCTTCACGGCGTTAAGCCATGCCTGACGGGCCTCGAGCGCTGCCTGATACTCGGCTACCTTCTTTTCGTCGCCTGCTGCGCTCGCCTCAGCAATCTGCTCTTCGAGCTCAGCAATGAGATTCTCGAGCTGCTCGGCCATGCCTGCAGACCGCTCTTCCTTATCCGGGTCTGACTTCTTCCACTGTTCGGACTCGGCGTCGCGAATTTCGCGCTCGATCTCGCGTAGGCGGCCTTCGGTACGTGCTACATCGTTGCGCGGAACCCTACCAATCTCGTCCCACTGCTCACCGATTGCGCGTAGGCGTGCCTTGGCGGTCTCGATATTGGTGACGGGTACGAGCTGCTCGGCTTCCGCAATAAGGACGAGCTTCTTCTCGAGATTCGCCCCGAATTCTTCATCGAGCTGGGAATTGTGTGCTGTGCGCGCGTCAAAGAACGTTTGCTGGGCGGCGCGGAAGCGCTCCCAGAGGCGATCGTCGTCCTTCTTTACCGAACGCCCGGCACGCTTCCAGTCCGTCATCAGATCCCGGTAACGGGCTGCCGTTGGCCCCCAGTCTGTGGATCCAGACAGTGCCTCTGCTTCCGCAATAAGGGCTTCCTTCCGTGCGATCGTTTCCTTACGGGAAGAGTCACGCTCCGAGAAGTACTGGCGGCGATGACGGTCGAACTGAGTGCGAGCCGAAGAAAAGCGCTTCCATAGGGCCTCTTCGGTGGGGCGATCGATCCGCGGTCCATGCCGCTGTGCATGCTTCCACTGATCTAGCAGCCCGGAGAGCTCCTCGCGAGAGTTCTTCCAGTGCGTGCGCTCTGGATCCTGCGCGGCGAGCGCCTCGGCTGCTTCAACGATGGCTGTCCGGTCAGCAAGGGCCTGCTTCTTAGCCTCGGCTCGCTCGGCTGCTACCTCTTCCTTGCGCGTTTCAGCACGGCCTTCGAGCGCCTTAACCCGAGCGCGCAGCGACTCGACGTCGCCAACCACTGAGGGCTCTACCAGCTGTTCATTGAGGGACTTCAACGAACCGTTAATTTCCTCTGGCGTGATGTGGTCCATGCGCGACTCAAGGAGGGCAACCTGGGCCTGAAGGTCGAGGAATCGGCGGACGTACAGCCCGAGCGCATCCTTCTCAGTACCGCCAGCGGCATATTGACCGACCACGCGTTCCGCTTCAGAGCCGGACGATCGAAGCCACACATTCCCCTCGTCATCGACGCGGCCCCACTTTGCTGCTTCAGCCGCTGCTACATCGTCCACGCTGGGTACCGGTGCGGCGATCGAGGCGGGCTTTGCACGCGGGATGGGGCGTGGAGTTGGCGTTGATTTGTTTTCGGTCATGGAGACGCTCCTTAAAGACGGGGTTAGCTAAGCCACACCGTTCACGTGACATACGTGACTAGTTTACTCGGAAATCGCCGCATTGTTGGCACGGAATACGATTCCGAATCTCAGTTTCGAGTGATCGGACCGCCAACAGCGCTCCGTCGCGTAGCCGGTAGGTCTTTTAGCACGTGTTGTGCCGCGCCATTGTGTATCCAGTAGCGTGCGATTGGGTATGCCGGTAGCGTGGGAATCATGATTTTCCTGAAGCATTCGCAGACTTTCCTCGAGGCAAACACCTATCTTTTGGCCGACGACGACACCGGCATTGCGCTCGTTGTGGATACTGGCGCAGGCTCAGCTCAGTGGATCAAGGATGCGCTGTCGGAGCGCGATCTCGAGTTGGGTGCCATTCTCTTGACACATGGGCATGCGGATCACGTATGGGACGTATCTTTGGTGGCCGGTGATGTGCCCGTCTATATTCCGGAACCGGATCTGTATCGCATGGATAACCCGGTAACGGTTGGTCGCAGTGAACAGTACCTTCTTGCGCTTAGCCGTATGGGTGTAGGGGAGTGGGCGAAGCCCAACAACCTTCAGACCCTGCCCAGCGACATGTTGAGCTCTGGCTATGAGATCGTGCCGGGAATTCGTATGCGCGCAGTACCGGCTCCGGGCCACACTGAAGGCTCCACGGTATTTCTTTTCGAAGGGGAAATTACCGAAGACGCAAACCAGGTGATGGAACCAACGGGTAGGCGCGAAGCTTTCATGATTTCAGGCGACGTACTTTTCAATAACGGCGTCGGCCGTACTGATCTAGCCGGAGGCGACGAACAGAAGATGGCGTCTTCGCTACGTCTGCTCGTGCAGATCATCAAACCCGAAACCTTCGTTTTCCCGGGGCACGGCCCACACACGACGATGTTCCACGAAACAAGGCACTCGCCGTACTTGCACGCAGCGATGAGCTAACGCGACCGGTACTCACTTGCCGCGTTCGATCGCGTCCTGATTCCCCTATTTACGCTAACGCGTGGAACAATAACCCCATGGCAAAAATCGCACCTCTATCTGGATTTCCCGAATGGCTTCCCGCTGGCCGCATTGTTGAGCAAGAAGTATTGGACACCTTGCGCCGCACTTTCGAGCTCCATGCATTTTCGGGCATCGAAACTCGAGCTGTGGAACCCGTTGAGCGGCTGTTGTCGAAGGGCGAGACATCCAAGGAAATTTATCTTCTGAACCGCCTCCAGGGAGAGCACAACGCTGATCGCGATGCGGAGCTCGGCCTTCACTTTGATCTCACCGTGCCACTGGCTCGCTACGTTCTCGAACATGCTGGTCATCTCGATTTCCCGTTCCGCCGTTACCAGATCCAAAAGGTTTGGCGCGGGGAGCGGCCCCAAGACGGACGGTTCCGCGAGTTTGTGCAGGCGGATGTCGACGTCGTCGGCCAAGATACCCTCGCATTCCACCACGAGATTGAACTTCCCCTCGTGATGGTGGATGCTCTGGCAAAGCTTCCCATCCCACGCGTCGTCATTCGTGCCTCCAACCGCAAGGTCGCGCAAGGTTTCTATGAGGCCATTGGTATCAAGGATGTTGAAGAGACCCTGCGAATCCTTGACAAGTTGGACAAGGTGGGCCCCGGCGTCGTTACCGAGATGCTGGCGGAAAAGGTGGGAGCGACCGGCGATCAGGCTAAGCTCGCGCTGAAGCTAGCGGGAATCACTGCAACTGATGGCTCGGTAGCCGATCAGGTACTGGCGCTTGGGCATCGTTCGGACCTCCTCGATGAGGGGCTTGACGAGCTTGTGAAGTTGGTCGAAGGCGCAAACGAACTGATGCCGGGATCTGTCACCGCTGATCTCAAGATCGCTCGAGGACTTGATTACTACACCGGCTCGGTCTATGAATCGACGATGATCGGTCACGAGGATCTTGGATCCGTCTGCTCCGGTGGTCGCTACGACTCGCTCGTCTCCGATGGCAAGCGGTCCTTCCCTGGAGTAGGGCTGTCGATCGGCGTCTCTCGGATTCTTGCCCGTGTTATCGGCCAGGATCTCACCACGCCATCGAGAAAGGTTCCCACCTGCGTACTGGTGGCGGTCAACGATGAGGAAGAACGTCGTCATGCAGAACTGACCGCCGTGGCGCTTCGCGGGCGTGGTATCCCCACCGAGGTTTCACCGAACTCGGTGAAGTTTGGCAAGCAAATCCGTTATGCCGATCGGCGCGGCATCCCGTACGTTTGGTTTGCTACGGACGACGGCGAACAGGTCAAGGACATTCGATCTGGCGAGCAGGTAGCGGCCGATCCTGCTACGTGGATGCCCGCAACGAGTGACCTACGTCCACACCTGCTGGGGGATGTCGGCTATGAATGAGGTGCCGCAGCTCCCACGCTCAGAAGTGGGTGCGGTGTTGGGGGAGCTTCGCCACGATCTATCAGAACTGGTCTTTCCGCTTGGGATGGCGTCTGCAGTAGACGGGCGCGAGACGCGCGCTGACGTACTTCATCAACTCGATGACTATATGTTGCCGCGATATGCCTCTATTGAGGCGCCACTGCTTGCTGTCATTGGTGGTTCGACTGGCGCGGGCAAGTCGACCATCATTAACTCAATCGTTCGCCAGCATATTGCGAGTGCATCAGCCATTCGTCCAACAACCAGACGCCCGCTCCTCATCCATAATCCCGGCGATACCGGGTGGTTTGACGATGACCGCGTCCTTCCCGGTCTTGCTCGTGTATCTGGCCAGGATTCATTTGATTCGACCGTCAACTCAGAGTCGATCCCCGGCGACGATATCAACGAGATCGGGCTGCGGGCCGTTCCTTCCGTACCCGAGGGGCTAGCTCTACTGGACTCACCGGATATCGATTCGGTTGTAGCGGAAAACCGCCAACTGGCAGCTCAGCTGCTCGCAGCCGCAGACCTGTGGATTTTTGTCACGACGGCCGCTCGATACGCCGACGCGATTCCGTGGGCCCTTCTTGATGAGGCCGCGGATCGCAATATCGTTATCGCCGTGGTTCTCAATCGTGTTCCCGCGGGAGTCGGAGCCGAAGTGCGTTCTGATCTATCCGCACGCATGGCCCAGCGCGGACTCGACCTCGCGCCACTTTTTGTGATTTCCGAGCAGGAATTTGACTCGGACGGTTTCATTTCCGAGGCGGATATCGCTCCTTTGCGTGGTTGGCTCGAGGGCATTACGCATGATTCTGCTGCGCGAGGCGCGGTTGTGCGTCAAACACTTGGCGGCGCCGTCGATGCACTCGGTGATTCCCTTGAAACGGTCAGGGCGTCCTACTCGGACCAGATTGATGGTGCGGGCGCGCTGCGGTGGGATGTCGATCAGGCATTTGACGCGGCAATGAGCCGCTTTGAAACTCAAATCCAAGATGGCACACTCCTGCGCGGTGAGGTTCTCGCCAGATGGCAGGACGTCGTCGGCACAGGGGAATGGGCACGACGCATCGAAAGCGGAGTCTCCCGTTTGCGCGATCGATTGACCGGCTTCTTTACCGCGAAACCGGTAGAAACGGGCAATGTCGAGGTTGCGATCGAGGAGGGCCTGCACACGCTTCTCGTCGGGGAAACTGAACGAGCGATTGGACAGACTCGTGACGCGTGGGAGCGCTTTGGTACATCCGATGTGCTCGATGTCCGCGAATCACTCCGTTCGCCAGAAGAGCGGCGCGAACGTGCTGGATCGGCGGTTCGGGACTGGCAAAACGCGTTGCTCGACATGATTCGTCAGGAGGGCGCTTCAAAGAAGTCGACTGCTCGAGCTCTGGCTTTTGGCGTCAATGCGATCGGTGTTGCGCTTATCATCGTCATCTTTGCGTCAACCGGCGGATTACTCGGCGGTGAGGTTGCGGTAGCCGGTGGTACCGCCGTCGTCGCGCAACGACTACTCGAGGCCGTGTTTGGCGACGACGCCGTACGTCGGATGGCCCGGCAAGCCCGCGATGACCTTGCCCAGCGTGCGAAGGAATTCATGCACGAGGATAAGCAGGTCTTTATCCGTGAGCTGGCAGAACTTGGCGTCGACCGCTCGCATCTGCACCGTTTAGAGGGTCGAATGAACGAACTGCGCGAGCGGCGCCTAGAGGAGAGAAGATAGTGCAGTTGTCACTCAATGAGGGAGTCGGTGAACTCCATACCGCGCTCGACCTAGGCGCCGATTATCTGGACGACGACGTCGTTCACCATGCTCGCGCGACCCTCGAACGTAGCGTTGAGCGAAGGGGCGTGGGCGAGGATGTCACGGTTGTTGCCCTCGCTGGAGCGACGGGGTCCGGTAAGTCCTCCCTCCTCAATGCGCTCGTTGGAACCACGGTTGCACGTGTGGCGGCCACGCGACCAACAACGTCTGAACCATTTGCGGTCACGGGAAACGGCGCCCACAAGACACTTGAATGGCTGGGAATCAATCAGCGCTACGCCATGCCGGATCTCGCGAAGAAATTTGGCAGCGATTCCGACGCGGAGCTTGTGCTCGTTGATCTTCCAGATATTGATTCCACCTTTGAACATCATCGCGAGACGGCGGCCCGACTCACCCAGCTGGTCGATGTGGTGGTGTGGGTACTTGATCCGCAAAAGTATGCCGATGCGGTCGTGCACGAGGATTACTTCTCGCGGCTTGGGGAACACGCTGACGTCACGCTCGTTGTTCTCAACCAGGCCGATCGTTTAGATCAAGGCGAGCTCGACGGGGTCCTTGCAGACATCGACCGCATATTGGAGCGTGATGGCCTGAACGTCGAGGTATATCCGACGTCGGCGGCAACCGGCTTGGGAATCCCAGAGTTGCGGGTGCGCATCGTCGAAACCGCGAGTGCGCGCCATGCCGCCCACGAAAAGCTCGCAGCTGACATCCGCTCCAGTGGGCGAGAGCTGGCCGGAAATGCGCGGCTCGCGGGTGGAACTGATCCGAGCCACGCCAAAGAACCAGAATTCGCGCCCGTATCAAAGATGCTCGCACGTGCGGGCGGTGCACACATCGTCGCTAAGGCAGCGGGGGAGTCGTACACGCATCGCGCACGGAAGGCCACTGGCTGGCCAGCGACTCGCTGGATTAGGCAGGCTCGCATCGATCCGCTCAAGAGACTTCACCTCGATAAAACGGTCGAGCCAGCCCAAATTGCTCCAGCGACGGGCCTGACGGTCTCGGAATCCCACGTGACACAGGCACGCAGTGCACTACGGAACTACGTGGAAGAAGCAACCGGACACATGCCACGAGCATGGGCTCGTGACGTCCGTGATCGTGCCGACGAACGAACCTCCAAAGTCCACAAAGATATAGACACGCTGATCGCCCGGACGAATCTCGAAGCTAAGCGTTCCCCACTGTGGTGGAGCGTTGTTAATCTTCTCCAGTGGCTGGTGCTTCTCACCGCGATCGTCGGCGGAGTGTGGCTGTTGCTGCTGATCTTTGCAGATACTCTTCAGCTCCAACTCCCTGACCCACCAGCATGGGGAATCTTACCGTTGCCGACTCTGCTACTCCTTGGTGGCATCGCAGCTGGCTGGCTGCTCTCACTTGTGAGCCGCATCCTTGTTGCGCGCGGTGCGAAGAGGACCGAGGAGCGCGTACAACGCAGGCTCGACGAGAAGATCGTCGAACATGCCGAAAATAAGATTCTCGGGCCGTTACGCGACGAAGTCGGCGAGTATGCCCAATTTATAGACATCACTCGCCGACTCACTCAGGTCAAGGCGTGATCCGCAGGTTTACGCGGGTTCAGCGCGAACCCGCGTATGGCGGATGAAGGCGAACTCTACCGGCTGAAGCGGTCGTAGCTGCGTCCGCCAGAACGGTAGTCTTGGCGTCCGCCTCGGCGGTCGTCATGGCCACCACGACGCTCATCGCGGCCACCACGTCGGTCGAAGTCACGTCCACCCGAACGTCGCTCGTCACGACCGCCCCGGCGATCGTCGCTCCAGCGTCCGCGGTCGGCGCGGTTGAAGTCACGGCCCGAACGGAAGTCGGATCGACCATCGCGTGAGGGACGCATCTTCCTGCGATCCTCTCCAAACTTGCGGTCCGCGCGATACTTGCGAACGCCGGCGTCGTCGCCACCGTGTCCGCCGCCGGGACCCGAATCCTTGTGGATCTCGAGGGCGCGGCCTGAGACGCGAGCCTTAGCAATTCTGCGCTGGGTGGCCATATCGAGTTCTGTCTCAATCTCCACGAGAGAGAATGACGGGTAGATGTCGATCTTGCCGAGTTGTGAGCCGGCAAGGCCACCCTCGCCTGTGATTGCGCCAACGATGGCACCGGGTGAGACGCCGTCGCGGCGGCCTACCTCAACGCGGTAGGTGGTTCCGTCGCCGGTGAATGTCGGGGACTTCTTCGAGCGCTTCTGCTTGCGATCGCGGTCGCGGCCATCTCCGCCTTCGAAACTTGCGGTCAGGTGCTCTGGTTCGTCATCCTTCTGTGGTCCCGGATCACGCACACCAAGAGCAAGCAGTGAGGCAATGAGATCGATGTGACTAAGCGGGCTTTCCGAGTCTGCCTGCGCGGTGGTGAATTCTTCGAGAACCGATTCGTACACCTGAAGGCGGCCCACAGCATGGCGCTCGGTTGCCTCGGCGAGAAGGCGGCGTGCTCGAAGACCAGAAACCTCGGCTGGGGTTGGGAGCTCCACCTGCTTCATCTGTACACCGGTGATCTGCTCGATGCGGCGAAGGCGTGAACGTTCCTTGGGGGTCACGAAGGAAAGGGCGGTACCTTCACGGCCTGCGCGGCCCGTGCGGCCAATGCGGTGAACGTAGGTATCGACCTCGCGCGGAACGTCGAAGTTAACGACGAGCCCGATGCGCTCGACGTCAAGACCACGAGCCGCAACATCGGTAGCGACCAGCACATCGAGCGTTCCGTTGCGAAGACGATCAACGAGCTTCTCGCGATCCTTTTGGGCAACGTCGCCGGAGAGTGCTGCGGCTTGAACACCGCGGGTGGTCAGCTCGATGGCGAGGTCCTCTGCGGTGGCGCGGGTCCGGACGAACACGAGTGCGGCGTCGGCCTCGGTCGTTGCGAGAACGCGGGCGAGAGCGCCGATCTTGTGCCTACTTGGAACTACAGCAAACGTCTGCGTGATGGTTTCGATTGTGGAGGCCGGGCGAGAGATCGTGACCTCGACCGGGTTGTTGAGGTGGTTCGCGGCGACGGAACGGATTGCCTTAGGCATGGTTGCTGAAAATAGCGCGGAAATCCGCTCGTCAGGAAGGCTCTTTGCAATCTTCTCGACGTCTTCGGCGAAGCCCATGCGGAGCATTTCGTCGGCTTCGTCGAGCACGAAGTAGCGAACGTTGGAGAGCTTGAGTGCGCCGCGATCGATCATGTCCATGACTCGACCGGGGGTTCCGACTACCACCTGTGCGCCAGCGCGCAAGGCCCCGAGTTGAGGACCATAGGAGGAGCCGCCATATACGGCGACCACATCGAGGCCACCCGTCTGAGCGGCAAAGGTTTCGATGGCGTCCGCACCCTGGAGTGCGAGTTCGCGGGTGGGGGCAAGAACGAGGGCTTGAACTTCGCGCTCGTTCGCATCGACGTGCATGAGCATAGGAAGCGCGAAAGCTGCGGTCTTACCGGTGCCGGTTTGAGCGACGCCGACGACGTCGTTTCCAGCCACGAGTTCCGGAATTGCGCGTTCTTGGATCGCGGTCGGGGTGACGTATCCGAGGTCAGTGACAGCCTGCAAAAGGTCTGCGGGCAAATTGAGGTCAGCAAAAGTAGTGGCATCAGCCATGAATGTTTTCCAAACGATTGTTTACGGCAGCCCCGGTGATTCTCACACTGCCGAACAACACACACAACACACGCTCACGGCAAATGGGCTCAGCGCCACTTTTAGCGCCTAAGCAAGTCTAGTCTGCGTGGGGGTCAGAAGTAATACGTGGTGCGGTGACATCGCGCACCGTGGGTTTCCTCTCACCGTCGTCGACTCGGGTCGAAACCCAGACGCCGCTGAACATGATGACGCACATGAGGCCGATAGCCGCGGCGAAGGCGTAGTTGTCCCACACCTGGGTTAGTGCGAAGACAATGCCCGCATAGGCCACGCATGTTGCAGCCCCCATCGTGTCAGCAATCTGTAATGCGGCAGAGACTTCTCCGTGGCGGGTTGGTGGGGTAAGGCCGAGTGCGTGAACCGTAAGTGCGGGGTAGGCCAAGCCAATGCCAAGTCCGGCAAGCAGCCATCCGGCGATGGCTACGAGCCCTGAAATGCTCGGTAATACGGCCAGGATGGTCAACGCCATGCCCGTGAGCTGGGTGATGGCCGCGACAGTCGGGATGTACCGGCGTCGATTCGGATTGAGAATACGACCCTGAACGGCGGAACCGATTGCCCACGTAACGGAGCCGGTGGTCAGGATCAGACCGGCCTGGGTGGGGGACCACCCGTGGATGTTCTTCAGCATCAGTGGCAGGAATAGCTCGACCGCGATAAATGTGCCGTTGAGCAGGCCGCGCATCAAGACGGTGCCGGGCACACCTCGCTTTGCCACAAATGTTCCGGCAGGCACGAGATAGCGCACAAGTGCAAAAGCAACGACGGAGATGACGAAGATAGTGGCAAGGAATACCGGGGTAATCGCACCGTCGCGCCCCGACAGTATTTGCAGGGCCGCAACTGCAATGCCCGTACCGAACGCGAACCAGAACGTTCGGCCAGGATTGAGAACGGCATGATGTTCGTGAAGATCGGGAAAGAGCCGGAACTTAGTGAAAGCAATTGGAAGGATCACGACGAGAAGTAGTGGTGTGATACCAAAGACCCAGCGCCAGTGAACATGCTCAACGAGGAAGCCAGCGATGAGCGGTCCGACGAGCGAAGGAACTACCCAGGCGGCGGAGAACGCGGCAAAGAATGCCGGCTGGCGTTCGGCGCGAACGTAGTTGCCCACCATCACATAGAGGGGAACGACCATGAGACCGCCGCCAAGTCCCTGAATGGCACGGCCGGCTACGATGACTTCGATGGACGGTGCAAAAGTCGCGATAAGAAGGCCGACGGCGAAAAGCGCCGAACCGCTGTAGAGCGACGGCTTCGGCCCCTTGGCATCGCACCACGGTCCCGCTAGAGCGGTGGTCATGAGCTGGGTAGCTAAGACAATGCCAGAGGCTAGAGCGTAAAGATTTTCCCCATCAAGAATTTCCACCACGAAAGGCATCGCCGTTGCCACAGCGATGGTTTCGAATGCGACGAGCGAAATAAAGGTCACGGAAAGAATAAGCAGCCAACTTTCGAGGCTGCGGTCGATCTTGGCTCGTTTACGTTTTGGGTGGGGGATCTTCACAGTCATCAATACTGGCATAGGCGGGCGAACGGCAGAATGTCCTGATATGTGATCTTTTAGCTACCTTCTAGCCGGCATAGCTTTTGGCGGCGTTGGCCACGGGGCGTAAAGTATGTCGCATGCGTTCCGCCCGTCTCGCGGACCGCTGTAGCCCGCTCGTCTCGCGGGTGAAACGAAATCAACTGAAAAGAGGACAGCGTGCTACGCACTCGCATGGCAGGTTCCCTGCGCAAAGAAGACATCGGCACCACTGTGACGCTAACGGGCTGGGTCGATCGACGCCGTGATCACGGCGGTATTGCATTCATCGACCTACGAGATGCCTCCGGTATCGCCCAGGTGACCATTCGCGAAGAGGTTGCCCACGAGCTCCGATCCGAGTATGTCGTGAAGGTAACCGGCGTCGTCAACGAACGACCCGAGGGAAATGCGAACGCAGCGCTTCCTACCGGCGATATCGAGGTTGAGGCTTCCGATGTCGAGGTTCTCAACGCAGCAGCGCCACTGCCGTTCCAGATCTCCGATCACGCCGATGACGCGGGTCAGGTTAACGAGGAAACGCGCCTGAAGTATCGCTATCTCGACCTGCGCCGCTCATACGAGCAGAAGGCCATTCGTTTGCGTGCAAAGGTCAATCAAGCTGCACGCCGCGTGTTGGACGGCCACGAGTTCGTGGAGATCGAAACCCCAACTTTGACCCGTTCGACTCCCGAAGGCGCACGAGACTTCATCGTGCCCGCACGTCTGTCGCCCGGATCTTGGTATGCTCTTCCGCAGTCCCCGCAGCTGTTCAAGCAGCTGCTCATGGTGGGCGGCATGGAGCGCTACTACCAGATTGCTCGCTGTTACCGCGACGAGGACTTCCGTGCCGACCGCCAGCCCGAGTTCACCCAGCTCGACGTAGAGATGTCGTTCGTCGATCAAGAAGACGTCATCGCGATCGCTGAAGATGTTCTCAAGGAAATCTGGCAGCTTATCGGCTACGACATCACCACACCAATCCCGCGCATGCCATTTAAGGAAGCGATGGAGCGCTACGGCTCTGACAAGCCAGACCTGCGATTTGGTCAAGAGCTCGTCGACCTCACCGACTACTTCAAGGACACCACCTTCCGCGTGTTCCAAAACCCTTACGTCGGTGCCGTCGTCATGCCGGGTGGCGGTTCACAACCACGACGCACTTTCGATAAGTGGCAGGAGTGGGCAAAGGCGCGCGGCGCCAAGGGCTTGGCTTACGTCACGATCGCCGACGACGGCACGCTTGGCGGGCCCGTTGCAAAGAACATCACCGACGCCGAACGTGCCGGATTAGCTGAAGCAACCGGTGCAAAGCCCGGCGACTGCATCTTCTTTGCTGCCGGCGAGCCGACCGCTTCTCGCGAGCTGCTCGGAGCGGCTCGCTTGGAAATCGGAAAGCGCTGCGATCTCATTGATCCCGATGACTGGGCGTTTGTCTGGGTTGTTGATGCGCCGCTCTTTAAGCCGACGGCGGCCGCCGAAGCGGAGGGCGATGTTGCGGTAGGCGGAGGCGCATGGACAGCCGTGCACCACGCCTTCACCTCGCCTAAGCCCGAGTGGCTCGATTCGTTCGACACGGACCCCGGAAACGCTCTCGCCTACGCATACGACATCGTATGCAACGGCAATGAGATTGGCGGTGGCTCGATTCGAATCCATAACCAAGACGTGCAAAAGCGCGTGTTTAAGGTGATGGGTCTGGACGAGGAGACCGCTCAGGCGCAGTTTGGCTTCCTCCTCGATGCTTTCAAGTATGGAGCACCACCACATGGCGGAATTGCCTTCGGCTGGGACCGGATCGTGTCGCTTCTTGTGAAGGCACGTTCGATTCGTGACGTGATCGCATTCCCGAAGATTGGTAACGGCTGGGATCCGCTTACGGACGCGCCAGCGCCGATTACGCCACAGCAGCGCAAGGAAGCCGGCGTAGATGCGAAGCCGAAGAAGAAGGACGACGCATCCGAGCAGGACAAGAACGCAGAGTAGAAAACTCGTACGATAATGGGGGCGATGCGTATCGCCCCCATTTATTTGAAGAGGGACCATCAGCATAAGAGGCACAATGACGAAATTTGGCACCGGCGCCCACTCACCGCTGTGGCGTTTAGCTATCGCGGATCGCTCACAGGATCCGGTCTACCTTCGTGAAGACAGCAGCGTCGGTATTGTTGTCAAACCGAACCCATGGAAGGCGGAGTTCGACACGGACAACTTGATTGCCGTCGCCTACGGCGATCCGGAAGTAGCGATTGCAGAGCTTGCATCCGTCACTGCTAAGTATCCGGTCCTTGATCGCGTCATGGTGTCGCAGGAAATCCACGAGGCCCTGCCGGAGGAGATGAAAGACTCCCTCGGTCCCTACTGGGGCTTTGCGTGGGACTTCTTTTGGGCCGACGCTCCACTTGAATCCGTAGCTCATTCCGATCGCGTGGAACTCATTAAGCGAGACACACCTGAGCTTGCAGCTCTCAAGGAAGACATCAGATCAGCGCTAGAGCTGTCGAATCCCATCACCCACACGCTCAAGCACATGCATGACTTTGACTGGTTCATCATGCGAAATGACGCCGGGCACATCGTGACGGTGATGGCAGCGGAGCTCGGTGAGGTTACGCATCTGCACGGTCTCGGCACGATTCCCGCCTACCGCGGCCGCGGATATGGCGGCACCACGATGGTTGGCGCGATTAACCTTGCCCTCCAGCAAGGGCCCTACATCCAGTTCGGTGTTTGGACATGGAATAAGGGTGCTCGGCGTCTGTATGAACGGCTTGGCGTTGCCCACGGTGGCGTGATGATTTCGGCGAGCAAAGAGCCATTCGAGGATCTGGAACACGCTCAGTGAAGCGCCTATTAGTCATCGGAGCAGCACTCCTGCTTGCAGGATGCTCCTCGAACCACCATATCGCCGGCGATGTTGAGTGGGAGGTCCCGCTCGACATGACGCAGTCGCAGTACGCAGCCTCCAACCTCATTTCCGTGGCGTCAAACGATTTCTATGCTGTCGTGGTCGGAATTGAAGAAAACTCGTGGATGGCCCGGGGATATAGCGTGGCCCAACAAGAAGAAATCTTCGCGATACCAGTTGAGGGTCCGACCACGTGCACGCTCGCCACAGGGCTCGTCTGGTGCATACCCACCGATCTTTCGCAGCCAATTAATCCTTTCGCGGTGTCGCTCGAGACTGGCGCCAAAGTAGAGCTTCCAGATCATCGAACGCTCGTTGGCGAAATTGACGGCACGTATTACATCGAGCGGTACTCATCTTTTGCACTGAATCTAGTTGCAGTCGAGGCCGATACTCCGATCGACAAGATCGATACGGAAGGCGACATTGTCGCGGCGTACCGGTTCGATACCAATGAGGTTGCGGTACCCGAAGACTCAACAATTCTCGAGGATCTGGCGGACGCAGGCTTTCTCTCTCGGTCATCATTCTGGTTTGAACCCGAGTCATTCCTCCAAGGAAGTCAAGCCCTTAAGGACGGCTACGTGCTGATCCGTACTGATGGCCAGGCAGAGCCGACCACGACCGTAACAATTTTCGATTCCGACAGCGATGTGTTGAACGAAGCCACCATCGACGCTTCACTGCACTTGACGGTTAATGAGAACTGGTCGGCTGCGGAGTTTTCGGCGATGCTCAGCGAGGCTGAGGCCCTGGGTGAGGACTACTCGCACGTTGCGATCTTCCAAGGCGGAGAGGTTCTGGGCCTCGAAAAGCAATACTCCGGTGCCGTTGCACCCGCCTACGCGAACCTTGCGGGCTTCGCGACTTCCCAGGACACGCTCCTGAGGCTCGACGACCTTCATCAGGACGACATGGTTCTCTGGGTTGTCGAATACCCCTACGTCACGATTAACGGAGTGAACGACGACGGTATCCATGCCCGAACCTTCGACGTCACGTCCGGAAAGGTGCTGGTTGAGGGGATGAAGTGCCAGTGGACCGATGCATTCTACTGTTTCACTGAGAGCACCCTGCGCAGCGTCGATCTTAGAGGGTGACGCGGTTGGCCGCGGCGGGCCAACCGCGTGCAACTCAATGAACGAGCTTAAATCGCTTGTAGACCTTCTTTAGTGGCTCTGGAGCCCACCAGTTCCATTTGCCCATGAGTGTCATGACGGCCGGTACAAGCAGCATGCGCACGATCGTTGCGTCCACCGTGACGATAATGGCAAGGGCAATGCCGATCTGCTTGATAGGCAGAAGGTCACCGAAGACGAAGCCGATGAACACGGCGACGATGATGGCGGCAGCCGACGTGATGATGCGACCAGATCGCTGAAGGCCAAATTCGACCGCCTCGTCATTGGTCATGCCCTTATCCCAGTATTCCTTGATGCGGGCGAGCAGGAATACCTCGTAATCCATGGCTAACCCGAATCCGAAGGCGATGGCGGCAGCCACTACGAACGTTTCCAGACCGGACACCTGCGGCATTCCGAAGAGTCCCTGTTCGAAGATGTACACGGTTGCGCCCAGGCCCGCGATGAGGGAGAGCGTATTAATGGCAAGTGCCTTCAACGGCGCCACGACGGAGCCGGTAAGAAGGAACAACAAGATAAACACGGAAACGATAATGATAAGCGCCGCTAAGGGTGCGTCCTCGGCAATAGAGTTGTTGAAGTCGAGCTGCAGTGCTGCCGCGCCGCCAACTTCCGTCTTGTAACCGGCGTCGTAGTCGCGAATCTGTTCCACAACCCTGGTGACATCGCGACCAACTTGATCTTCGGCGTCGACGTAAAAGTCGATGGTCACTGTTTCATCGTCGAAATCCTCGGCGCTATCAACGCGTGAGACACCGGGAAGTCCTTCAATATGCTTCACGAGATCCTGGGTGTTCTCAGCCTCAGTGAAAGCAACGACGGTGCCAGACGGGGTAGAGAAGGCGGGGTAGTCCTCCTGCAAGGCGTCATAGGCCTGCGAAGCGTCAGAACCCGACGGGATGTACTCAACGAAATTCGAGCGCATCTGGAAGTCCCGGATCGGGATAGCCATGACGAGGAGAATAAGGACTGTGCCGATGAGCACCGGCCACGGACGGGCGTGAACCCAGCGAGCAAGTCGCGAGAAGAAACCTTCATCAGAGGCGCTGTCGCCAACCTTCTCTACGAGAGTGCTAAAGCCTGGCATGCGCGAAAGTTTGGATGGAACAACTAGGCGGGTGCCGAGAAGTTCAATAATCGCAGGTACCAAAGTTACGGCGGTTGTCACGGCGAGAACGGTCACCACAATGCCACCCACGGCGATCATCTTGAGGATTGGTGCGTCCATCACGAGGAGACCACCAATGGCGAAGGCGATGGTAAGGGCGGAGAACGACACCGTGCGACCAGCGGTTCGAACCGTGGTCGCGACAGCATCTGTGACCATCTCGTTTGCGTCTTCGGGGAGTTCAGAGCCATCTGTAGGAAGCCCGCGAGCCTTCAGACTCCCCGCAATTTCTTCGCGATAGCGGGAGACGACGAGCAGACCGTAATCGATGGACAGCGCAAGGCCGATCAGAGAAATGATGTTCAAAATGAAGCTGTCCACGTTCGTCACGAAGGTGACGAGCCAAATGACGCCAAGTCCGATGGCAATCGAGGTGACCGCCGCGCCCAGCGGGAGTCCGGCAGCCATCACACCACCGAAAACGATGACGAGAAGGAAGAGGGCGATCGGCAAACCGATAGCTTCGCCAAGGACGAGATCCTTGGCAACCTGATTGAGAATGAGCTCCTCAGAAATTGACGAGGAGTTAACGTTTGCGGTGAGGTCGGGATGTGATTTCTGAACCTCCGCTTCGAAAGCGGCAACGGCGTCAGATACGGCATCGACCGAGTCAGGATACTCTCCCTCTTCTAAAGTGACCGCGATAATGAAACCGTCTTCGGAGGCGAAATCGCCTGCGGGATTCTCTAGCTTTGCCGTTTCTTCGGCAGCAGCGTCTCGTGCGGCAGTCTCGATCTCTTTAGTGGCCGCGTCTCGTGCGGCAGTCTCGATCTCGGTGCGTACCTGCTCGCGGGCTTGTTCGGCTGCCGCGGTGGTCTGCTCCTCAATAACAGCCTGGGCCTGTGCGGCTGGAAGATTGGCGGTTGCCTGAGTTGCTGCGGTCTGCGCTTCTTGTGCAGCGAGAGCAGCTGCGCCTTCGATCTGCTCCTCATTTTCTGCGAGAGCTTGCTCAACAGCGCCGTCGATAGCGTCCTGATTGTCGGCGAGCGCTTGGCTCACGGCCTCGTCGGTCGAAGCTGCAACCTCTTTGTCAAAAAGCTCGGCCACCGACGTAGGGTCTGCGAGGTTCTCCACGTACTCAATGGCCTCTAGTTCGCTACGAAGCTGTTCGACGTCGTCACCGAGCTCCTCGTACGTCGCTCCCGTAACAACCGCAACTACAGCTTCGCCGGCGTTCGTGCCGCTGGTTCGCAGTAGTACGTTATCCGACTCGGATCCGGGCACCATTGATTCCGAAGAACTCATCCTGCTGAAGAGGTTGCCCTGTCCGAAGCCCCACAGAGAGCCCGCTGCACCAAGTGCCACTAGCAGGAGCCAGAATACGATGAAGAGTTTCGGGCGGCGCGACACCCCGCGACCTAAGTAATTGAACATTTTCTCATTGTTTCATTGCACGAACCTCTTAATGGCCTTGAAAAGTGTTGAATGGGGAACATTCGACAACGCGCTCTGTCGGAAGGACGCGATAAGATTCGGACGTGGATCTATTCGAGAACGCTTCAATGAACACGGACGGCACGCCCGTGGATACCAATGCGCCGCTTGCCGTTCGGATGCGTCCGAGAACAGTGGACGAGGTGCTTGGCCAGCAGCACCTTTTAGGTGAGGGGCAGCCGTTGCGGCGGCTTATCGAACCGGATGGAAAAGGCGCTCCGTCGTCGGTCTTTCTGTGGGGGCCGCCAGGAATTGGCAAGACCACGTTGGCCTATCTAGTGGCGCGGCAGGCGGACCGGAACTTCGTGGAGATTTCTGCTGTTTCAGCAGGCGTTAAGGATCTACGAGCGGTCATCGATGAAGCCAAACGGCGCCTTGTTACATCGGGAGAAGAGACCGTCCTGTTTGTCGACGAGGTTCATCGTTTCTCCAAGACGCAGCAGGATGCACTCTTGCCAGCCGTGGAGAACCGTTGGGTAATCCTGATAGCGGCTACCACTGAGAACCCTTCGTTTTCCGTCATTGCGCCACTCCTTTCCCGGTCGCTCCTCCTCACACTGCACCCGTTGTCTGCAGAAGATATCGATGTTCTTATCACCCGTGCGCTTGAAGACGAACGCGGGTATGGGGGAGCGGTGGAAGTTGAGCCTGATGCTCGCGAGGCAATCGTTCGGCTTGCCGGCAACGACGCTCGGCGTTCGCTCACAATTCTGGAAGCCGCAGTTGGCGATGAAACCACGGTTACTCTCAAGGATGTAGAAGAGGCCATCGACGTTTATGCCGTCCGATACGATCGCGACGGCGATCAGCATTACGACGTGATTTCGGCATTCATTAAGTCTATTCGTGGATCTGATGTGGATGCGGCAATTCACTATCTTGCGCGAATGCTGGAGGCGGGGGAGGATCCTCGGTTCGTTGCGCGCAGACTCATGATTTCTGCTGCGGAGGATATCGGTATGGCGGACCCTGCGGCGTTGCAAACCGCAACGGCGGCTGCCCAGTCCGTAGCTCTCGTTGGAATGCCCGAGGCGCGGATCATTTTGGCAGAGGCGGTAGTGCACTTGGCAACGGCGCCCAAATCAAATCGGGCGTATCTCGCGATCAATAGGGCGATTGCAGACGTGCGCGCGGGCAAGATTGGCCCAGTACCCGTTCACCTGCGTGATCAATCCGTCAAGGCCTCAAAGATCGCAGCGGAACAAAGCGGTAAGGACGCCGACTACATCTATGCGCACGATGAACCGACCGGTGTTGCGGCGCAGCAATATCTTCCGGACGAAATCAAGGACGCCGTCTATTACGAGCCTTTGGATCGTGGTTACGAGTCGAACATCACGTCGCGATTGGCTCGGATTCGCGGGCTTCTGCGCGGGCAGTGATGCTAACCTAGTCAGGTTGCCTTGTTCGAGGTAACCAACCTGGGGCCCTAGCCGTTACGTGTTGGCCCCGCTTATGTAAATAAGCGCCATGAAGTCGACAGGAGAAAATTTATGGCCGGAAATCGTTCCCGCAAGCTCGTTCGCGAGTCCCGCGCACTTGGTATTGCTCTCACCCCGAAGGCTGAGCGCTACATGCAGCGCCGCCCTTACCGTCCGGGTGAGCACGGCCGCGGCCGCGTTAAGGAATCTGACTACTCGATCCGTCTCAAGGAGAAGCAGCGTCTTCGCGCCCAGTACGGTATTCGCGAGGCTCAGCTTCGCAAGGTTTGGGAAGAGGCTCGCCGCGCTGAAGGTAGTTCGGGTGACAACCTCGTTGAGCTACTTGAAATGCGTCTCGACGCCCTCGTTCTGCGTGCAGGCTTTGCTCGCACCATTTCGCAGGCTCGTCAGGTCGTCGTTCACCGTCATATCCTCGTTGACGGCAAGCTCGTTGACCGTCCGTCCTTCCGTGTGAAGCCGGGTCAGACCATCCAGATTAAGCCGCGTTCGCAGGCATCCGCACAGTTTATGGTTGCTGCTCAGGGACAGCACGCTGACGTACTTCCGGCAGTTCCGGAGTACCTCCAGGTTGACCTTGAGAAGCTTCGCTTCGAACTTGTTCGCCGCCCCAAGCGTGCAGAAGTTCCGATCACCTGCGACGTGCAGCTGGTCGTCGAGTTCTACTCTCGCTGATTTTGTTTTACGCAACGCGCCGCGGCAATATGTCGTGGCGCGTTGCCGTATAAGGTTGCTCCATGGAATCGGTAACACTCGGCCAGATAGCTGGTCTTATTGCGGCTCTCGCGTTTCTCGTACTCGTCTACTTCTCGATTCGTCCGCTCATGAAGTTGTCCGGAGTCCTCGATCGAATGGCAGAGTCGCTACGCGAACTCACCGAGCACACTCTTCCAGCCATCGATGAGGCAGCAAAGACAGTTGCCGAAGCAAATCATCAGGTGAAGAAGCTCGATACGATTACGGCAGCAGCCGCGCGCACCACCGAAGACATTTCGGCAATGACTACTCTGGTGACCTCCACGGTTGGGGCACCTTTCCTAGCAGCTCGAAAAGGTGCGGAGAAAGTCAAGGGCGCCTTCAGGGGTCCGAAATCCGACGAGCAGCAGTCTCACCCCGAAGTCTGACAAACTAGTTTTTACATTTAGCCACGCCCGGTGGCTTCGAAGTTGAGGTAAATAATGCGTACTGCAGAGATCCGCCAGCGCTGGCTTGATTACTTCCGCAAGCACGATCACCAGATCGCCGATTCGGTATCGTTGGTGTCGCCAGATCCATCGTTGCTTTTTACGATCGCAGGCATGGTTCCTTTCATTCCCTATATCGTGGGAACGGAAAAGGCGCCTCATCCACGCGTTGCCTCCGTGCAAAAGTGCATTCGCACCAATGATATTGAAAACGTCGGCCGCACCACGCGTCACGGCACCTTCTTCCAGATGTGTGGCAACTTCTCCTTTGGTGACTACTTTAAGGAAGGCGCCATCGACCTGGCTTTTGGTCTGCTTACCACCCCGGTGGACGAGGGCGGTTACGGTCTTGACATGGATCGCCTGTGGGTGACCATCTGGGAAGAAGACGACGTTGCCTTCGATCACCTCGTGGCCACGGGCGTTGATCCCAAGCACATCGTGAAGCTCACCCGCGAAGAGATCTTCTGGGACACCGGTCAGCCCGGACCTGCCGGTCCGTGTGCGGAGATCCACTATGATCGTGGCCCAGAGTACGGCCCGGAGGCTGTCGGTGGCACTGTCGATCCCGGCGGTGACCGCTATCTAGAAATCTGGAACCTCGTTTTCGATGAGTTCCTACGCGGGGAGGGACAGGGAAAGAATTACCCCCTCCTCGGCAACCTCGATCAGCAGTCAATCGATACCGGCGCAGGTCTAGAACGCATCGCCTACCTTCTGCAGGATAAGCAGAACATGTATGAGATCGACGAGGTCTATCCCGTCATCGCCGCCACGGAAGAGATGACCGGAAAGAAGTACGGCGAGAACGAGGAAGATGACGTACTTATGCGCGTCATCGCCGATCACGTTCGTTCTGGCCTGATGCTCATTGGCGACGGCGTTCGCCCGGGTAACGACGGACGCGGTTACGTTCTACGCCGACTGCTGCGTCGCGCGGTTCGTTCCGTGCGCCTCCTCGGTGTCGACGACGTCGCTCTCCCGCGACTTCTTCCGGCCTCGATGAACGTCATGAAGGAGTCTTACCCGCAGCTAGAGACCGACTTTGAGCGGATCTCGCAGATTGCGTACGCGGAAGAAGAAGCGTTCCGTCGCACTTTGACCACGGGAACGCAGATCTTCGACGTCGCAGTGGAGAAGGCCAAGAAGGCAGGCGGCGACCTGCCGGGTTCAGCGGCATTCACCCTGCACGACACCTACGGATTCCCGATCGACCTCACACTCGAAATGGCCTCCGAAAAGGGCGTCAAGGTAGACGAGGCTGGGTTCCGTTCACTCATGCAGGAGCAGAAGGATCGCGCTCGCGCCGACGCGCAGGCAAAGAAGTCCGGCCACGTGGACGCTCACGTCTATAACGAGATTCAGGCGAAGACCGGCGAGAACACTCACTTCTTGGGATACACCGAGACCTCCGCGGAGGGCAAGGTCGTGGCACTTTTGGTTGACGGCCAGCCGGTCCCGGCAGTTGAAGCACCTGCCGATGTCGACGTCGTGCTGGACCAGACTCCGTTCTGGGCAGAGCAGGGTGGTCAGCTTGCCGACCACGGATCAATCTCAGTTGCTGGCGGCGGACTTGTCACGGTGAGTGACGTACAGACACCGATTAAGGGCCTGTTCGTCCACCGCGGTCACCTCAGCGAAGGCTCAATCGCGCTCGACGACAAGGTGCATGCGCAAATTGACGTGACGCGCCGCGCCCAGATCGCGCGTGCTCATACCGCTACCCACATGGTTCACAAGGCTCTCCATGAGAACTTGGGCGAGCAGGCCACCCAGGCCGGTTCGGAGAATTCTCCATCACGCCTACGTTTTGACTTCCGCCACGGATCTCAGGTTCCGACTGATCTCCTCAGAAGCATCGAAGCACGCGTGAACGATCGCCTGCAGGATAATCTCGAGGTGACCGATCAGATCATGAGCCTCGAAGAGGCCAAGAAGTCCGGTGCAACAGCGCTCTTCGGTGAGAAGTATGGAAATGATGTGCGCGTCGTCTCTATCGGCGGGGATTGGTCGCGCGAACTCTGCGCCGGTACGCACGTTCAGGATTCCGGAGAACTGGGACTCGTGACAGTCTTGGGCGAGTCTTCCATTGGTTCCGGTGTTCGCCGTATCGAAGCCCTCGTTGGAGCAGGAGCATATGCTCAAGGGGCTCGCGAGCGTGCCCTTGTGTCGCAGCTTTCCACGCTCACTCATGTACGCCCCGAAGAGCTCCCCGAGCACATCGATTCGCTCCTTGCTCGTCTGAAGGCTGCAGAGAAGGAGATCGCTGGTCTACGTCGGGAGAAACTCACTGCTTCGCTTGGCGCACTCGTCGAGAAGAAGGTTGCGCTCGACGGGGTTGCACTTATCGCTGAGAATCTTGGCGATGTGTCTGGTGCTGATGAGGTTCGTCAGGCGGTTACCGATCTGCGCGAGCGCATGGGCAACGAGCCGGCAACTGTGGTGCTCACGGGTGTCGCGAAAGATCGCCCCACCGTCGTCGTCGCTACGAACCAAGGTGCTCGCGACGCCGGAGTGAAGGCTGGGCGTCTCGTATCTGTCGCTGCGAAGATTCTTGGCGGCGGCGGAGGCGGTAAGGACGACCTTGCGCAGGGCGGCGGTACTGATCCTTCCAAGATGAACGAAGCTCTGCGCGCGGTTGTCGCTGCGGTTCGCGAGCGCTGACATGGATCTTGCTGGTGGACCCTCTCGCGCTGTGCGGAAGGGCCGCCGCGTGGCGGTTGACGTCGGAGGGGTGCGCGTCGGTGTGGCGCAATCAGATTCCGACGGAATTCTCGCCACCCCGGTGGCTACATTTCGCAGGGAGAAGGACGACTTCGCGGGAGTGATGAGTCTGGTCACCGAACTCAATGCACTAGAAGTCATTGTGGGTCTGCCGCTCAACATGGATGGCAGCGCGGGAAAGAGCGCCAAAGAAGCTCGCCGCTGGGCGCGCCGTTTGGCACGTCGAATTGCTCCCGTTCCCGTTAGACTTTTCGATGAACGTTTGACCACCGTCAGTGCGCACCAGACTCTTCGCGAGGCTGGACGCAAAGAAATCACTCATAGAGCAGTGATTGACCAGGCGTCTGCGGTTATCATTTTGGAAACCGCACTAAACTACGAGCGCAACACTGGGAACTCACCCGGGGAACAGGTTGACGTGAACTCAGGGGGACACAGTGTCTGAACTCTTTGATGAACTGGGGGATTCTCGAAAGAGAGCTGCCACCACTCGCCAGTCGCATCGCAAGAAGAAGCGCATCCGTACGGCCATCGCGCTGTTTATCTCCGTTGCTCTGGTGGTTCTGGCCGTCGTCGTTGCCCTTCCATACGTTAAGTCGGTCTTCGAATCGGAGGAAGCTGCTGATTACCCCGGTCCCGGCACCGGCGAAGTCGTGATTACCATTCCCGATGGGTCCACCGGAACTCAGATTGCTGACATACTCGTGGCCGAGAACGTTGTGGCCTCCCGCGAGGCATTCGTTTCTGCGTTCAACAATGACCCGCGCTCTGGTTCCATCCAGTCCGGCTCCTACCAGCTGCGCAAGGAGATGTCCGGCCAAGATGCTGTGACGGCCTTGCTCGATCCGGCATCGCGAGCCTTGTTACGGATCACCATCCCGGAGGGATTCACGAAACAGCAGGTTATTGATCGATTGGCAAACGTTTTAGAAACTGACGCTGCCAGCATTGAAACGATTCTGGCTAATCCGGCCACTATTGGACTGCCGGAGGAAGCGGGGGGCGACATCGAGGGCTGGATCTCTCCGCTCACATATGATTTCGCACCGGATGTAGCCGCTGAAGAAGTTCTTAGCACGATGATTTCCCAACGCGTGGGTGAACTCGAAAACCTCGGTATCCCGCGTGAAGATTGGGAGCGGACGCTCATCGTCGCGTCAATCGTTGAACGCGAAGTGAACTGGCCTGAGTACTACGGTCAGGTCGCCCGCGTCGTGGAGAATCGCCTTGAGGATCAAACTCAGGTCAACGGGCGTCTTCAGATGGATTCAACCGTTCTTTATGGTGTTGGAAAGACAGGTGGTGTACCAACGCGCGAGGATCTCGATAACGACAACCCGTATAACACCTATATTCACCCCGGTTTGCCACCGACTCCCATCGCAAATCCAAGCGTGGAGGTTATCGAGGCGAGCATCAACCCGCCGGAGGGCGACTGGCTTTACTTCGTTACGGTCAATCTCGACACTGGCGAAACGCTGTTCTCCAGTTCGCTGGACGAGCACAATACCTACGTCCAACAGTTACGTGACTGGGTGGCGGAGAACGGAGAAGGCTGATGCCACAGCTCGCGGTCATTGGGCATCACGAGCGACGGATGAAGCTGTTGAGTCACTTCGACGTCGTACCTTACGCGTCCGATCACCCGGCAGAGATCGTCTCGTCCCTAGATAGCTCGTGGGTGGGAGCGGTTTTTCCGACGACGGCGAACCCGGCGTTGCGCGAGACCTGCGACATGGTCGACGGGCTGGCAAAAGCTGTTGGCGCGCTAGACACCATCGTTTTTCAACCCACCGGCAACACGCGGATGACCATTGGTTTTACAACGGTTGTTGGGGGAATGGCACGCGCGATCCAGGAGGTTTCACAGAACGCTCGATTTGAGCGCGCAGTTATTCTTGGTGCTCACGAACGAGCGGCGGCCGCCATAGCAGTTATGGTTCAACTCGGTGCCAAACACATTGTGTTGGCTGCCGACTCTATTGCCGGTCCGGGGTCGGCCGTCGCTGCCGCCCACCGCATGGGCGTCGATGTTGAGACCGTGAAGCTGAACGAGGCGCCTTTGGCTGCCGCCGATATTGTTGTCAACACTCAGACCTTGAACGATGAGAGTCTGGTAGACGCAGCAGCTCTTCGTGAGAGCGTAGTTTTCGTTGAATTTGATGGGTCATGCGATTTCGACGTCGCGATGCGCGAGCGATGCGTGACCGTGGAAGCTCGGGTTCAAGAGCTACATCAGTGCGTGGATCAGATACGTCTGTTCACCGGCGTGAATCCCGATGTTGACGAGTTGCGATCTCTGATCGGCTGAGACGGCACTAGCGGGAGGCAGTTGCAAGCTGGCGGCCTTCGTGCTCGTTGTAGCTGTGGATAGACAAATTCGCGAGAGTGAGCAGTTGCCTATCCTGTTGGGATGAATGATCGCTATCTGGGACACACGCTGACGCGAACCCGCGCCTTGGCAATCGTCTGTGCGTCATGGATCGGCGTATTTTGTGCGAGCTGGATTGCCGCAATGCCAATGATTTTCGCGCTGCTCAATGCCGGTTTCTACGCGCCGCTCATCCTCAATGCGGTTATCGATTTTAGAACACAGCGGCTCATTAAGAGATGGACCCATCTCGCGGCCATCTGGGCATTGATCGCCTTACCATTCGTTGTCGAACCCAACGCGCTAGTGCGTACTGTCATCCTCGTGGTGGCGCTGAGCGCTCCATGGGTATTAGTCTCTGTGCTATCACAGGGGCGGTGGCTCGGTATGGGTGATGCTCGGTTACTCGTGGTGTTGGGACTCTGGCACGTGCCTCACGGGGTCGATACCTTCATCGGTATGGTGGTTATCGCCGTATTCGGCCAGGGCCTTGTTGCCGTGATTCATCTTGTGAGGAAACGAGCAACACTGACCTCAACATTCCCATTCGGGCCATGGCTGGTGGCAGCGTCGCTTGCGGTAGCCATATCTCATTAAATCTGCGCCCAAGAAAAAAGTGAGGCGAGATGGCAGAATCGAAGCCATGATTCGGTGGAGTACAGCAGGTGAGTCGCACGGCCAAGCATTAATTGCTCTCATGGAGGGAATGCCGGCAGGAGTGTCGATTACCTCTGACGACATTCGCCATGCACTCTGGCGCCGCCGGCTCGGATACGGCCGAGGAACCCGCCAAAAGTTTGAACAGGACGAACTACGCGTGCTATCGGGACTCCGTCACGGGTCCACCATCGGTTCACCGATTGCCTTGGAAATAGGCAACTCAGAATGGCCGAAATGGAAGGTCGTGATGAGTCCCGACCCAGTGGATCCGGCTGATTTGCTTGTCGATGCCGGCACTGGCGACGAGCGTGAAGTGGCTCGGAACCAACCACTAACGCGCCCAAGGCCCGGCCACGCCGATCTGGTTGGCATGAACAAGTATGGTTTTGACTCCGCACGGCTGGTTCTGGAACGAGCATCGGCCCGCGAGACAGCGGCTCGGGTAGCGCTGGGACAGCTGGCGAAGAATCTCTTGAACCAGGCTGCAGGAGTAACGATCGTCTCGCACGTGGTAGGTATCGGCTCTCAAGAATCGGATGCGCCGCTTCCACTACCTGAGGACGTTGAGGCCCTCGACAATTCTCCCGTGCGAACACTCGACGAGAATACTGCACAGAGATTTACCGACGAGATCGACGCGGCCAAGTCTGATGGCGACACGCTCGGGGGAGTAGTCGAAGTTATCGCCTGGAACGTTCCCCAAGCCTTGGGCAGTTACGTGGTCGATCTCAACAGGCTCGACTCACAGCTCGCAGGTGCTCTCATGTCAATTCAGGCAGTCAAGGGCGTCGAGATTGGCGATGGTTTTGAGTCGGCGAGGAGGCGCGGATCTTCGGCCCACGATGAGATCAAACGAGCTAACGGACGCATTGAGCGCTCGACCAACCGCGCCGGCGGTATCGAGGGCGGAATGTCAAATGGTGAACCCATCGTGGTACGCGTCGCGTACAAGCCGATTTCCACGGTTCCAAAGGCCCTTCAGACGATCGATACGGAGTCGGGGGAGGCCACAACCGCACTTCACCAACGTTCGGACACCACCGCCGTCGTCCCCGGAGCTGTGATTGCAGAGGCGATGGTTGCCCTCGTGCTCGCTCAGGCGCTGGTGGAAAAGTTTGGCGGCGATTCTTTAACCGAAATCAAGCGCAACATTGACGGCTGGGAGAGATCGATCCCCGAGGTGCGGCGCTGATGTCACCGCGCGCAATTTTCATCGGGATGCCGGGGGCGGGGAAATCCACCGTTGGTCGAAAAGTTGCCCACCAGCTCGGGCTGCGCTTTGCAGATACTGATGATCTCATTGCGGGGCGCGGACGATCGATCGCGACTATTTTTGCCGAAGACGGCGAAGCGGGATTCCGCGAGATTGAAGCAGACGTCATTTCTGAGGCAATCACCCACTTTGATGGTGTGCTCAGCCTTGGCGGTGGGGCCGTCCTCGGCGAACGCACCCGCGAATTGCTGCGCGACCAGCCCGTGTTCCTCATTGAGGTCGACGACGCCGAACTCATCCGTCGCGTGAGTAACTCGCGAACGGTTCGTCCGCTTCTAAAAGATGACCCGGTTGGTGGGATCCAACGGCTGCGGCGTGAGCGATCAAGGTATTACCACCGGGTGGCGCGTCATGTCGTGACATCGGATTCACGCGGGGTGCGACGTGTAGTGGAGGCAGTTATGAAGATTCTTAATAACGATTCGCGGACCGTTCGTGTAGGAGGCGAGTCTCCCTACGACGTCGTGATCGGAAGTGATGTGGTTTCGGACATCGTGCGTGCCGTGAGCGGGGCGTCCGCAGTCTTGGTTGTCCATTGCCCGGATGTCTCGCACTTTGTTGGTCGTATCGCAGAGGAGTTGACCTACGCAGACATTCCTCATGTCGATCTCGAGCTACCTCGTGGTGAGGCGGCAAAGGATCTGACGGTTCTCGGTCAGGCATGGGACGTGGCCGGTGACGCTCAGATTGGCCGTGACGGCATGGTACTTGCCATCGGTGGTGGAGCCACCACCGACGTGGGCGGCTTTATCGCCGCCTCGTGGCTCCGAGGTCTGCCGGTGGTCCAAGTTCCCACCACGCTTCTTGGCATGGTCGATGCTGCCGTTGGTGGCAAGACCGGCATCAATACGTCACGGGGCAAGAATCTCGTGGGTGCATTCCATCCGCCGTCGACTGTTCTGTGCGATGTCGAAGTTTTAAAGACGCTTCCAGCGGCTGATCTTCGCGCTGGATTTGGAGAAATCATCAAATGCGGCTTCATTCGCGATCCGCAGATCTTAGACATTGTGGATGCACACGGGTCTGATCTTCTTGATCCGCAGCATCCCCTCCTGCTCGAACTGATTGAACGAGCAATTCAGGTGAAGGCCGATGTGGTTTCGCAAGACCTACACGAAGGAGGGTTGCGCGAGATTCTTAACTACGGCCACACGCTCGCCCATGCCATCGAGGTGGGGGAGAACTATGAGCGTCGACACGGTGAAGCTGTATCCATCGGATGTGTTTTTGCGGCGGCGCTTGCAGAAGCGGCGGGGATCGCTCCCACCGGGTTCACAGACCGCCACCGAGCGCACTTTTCGCGTGTAGGATTACCGGTCGACTACCCTTCGGGGCAGCGAGATCAGCTTGAGCGCGCGATGTTTTCCGACAAGAAGGTGCGCGATGGTCGTTTACGATTTGTTGTGCTGAGCGACGTCGGAGCGCCTGAAATCTTCACGGCTCCCGCACAGCGCGATCTCGATGCCGCATTCGCAGCTATTGGAGTGAAATGACAGCCATTCTCCTCATCGGCGCCTCTGGAACGGGCAAGAGCGCCATCGCAGCCGAACTCGACTCCATTGGGTGGACCACCGCCGACCTTGATGCGCTGGTCGCCCAGAGTGTGAACATGTCGGTGCAAGACGTCGTCGTAGATCTCGATGTACAGCGACGCCACGAGCTCGAGCACTCCATCTTGGGCGAACTTTTAGACGACGTGGAGAGGCATCCTGACGAACGGTGGGCAATCGCAGTATCCTCCGATGCGCTCGGGAACTCCACCGACGCAACGTGCGGTCGCGAACTGCGCCAGCGAATCGCGACACTGGCGGAACGGGGAAGTGCCGTCGTCGTCGGACTTCACGCGGATCTAGGAAAACTGGTGACGCGTAACGGGCTCATGGGGCCACGTTCGGTTTCACTCATCATGCCACGCAGGGAGTTTCGAACGATGCTCGAGAAGCGGCAACCCTTATATGACTCGCTCGCCACCCACAACGTAGATACCTCAACCACCTCGCCGCGCGAAGCGGCGGAGACGATTTTGCTCGAGATTCAGGCGTAATTCTGCTCATACTTGCATTGGGGTGGAACGGTCACACTATGTGAGCGGCTATCCTTGTTGATGGAATCGAAGACAAACAGATTGGACTCCCGTGGCAACCACGAATGACCTCAAGAATGGAATGGTACTCAAGATCGAAGGCCAGCTTTGGCAGGTCGTAGAGTTCCAGCACGTCAAGCCAGGCAAGGGCCCCGCTTTTGTGCGCACCAAGCTCAAGAATGTCCTTTCGGGCAAGAATATCGATAAGACTTTCAACGCGGGTGTCAAGGTTGAGACCGCTACAGTCGATCGCCGTGACATGCAGTACCTCTACAATGACGGCACCGACTTCATCTTCATGGACCTCGAAACCTACGAGCAGCTCCCGGTCTCGGCAGATGTTGTGGGAGACGCAAAGAACTACATGCTTGAGAACACCAACGCTGTGGTTGCCATGAACGAGGGCGTGGTTCTCTTCATCGAACTCCCCGCCTCAGTGGTTCTCGAAGTGACGTTTACCGAGCCGGGCCTGCAAGGCGATCGGTCCAATGCCGGGACCAAGCCCGCGACCGTCGAGACGGGATATGAGCTTCAGGTTCCACTCTTCCTCGAAGAGGGCACCAAGATCAAGGTCGATACCCGCACCGGCGAATACATTAACCGCGCCTGATGAGCGACCAAGCCACTCCAGCAAAGCGTCCCAACCCCAAGAGGTCAGGCCGCTCGCTTCAGCGCCAGCGTGCTCTAGATATTTTGTTTGAAGCCGATTCGCGTGACATTCGCCCTGAGGACATCTTGCAGTTACTCCAGGAGCGCATGCGAATTTCCACCGCTCAGGAACCCATTCGCGAGTATGGTCAGTCGATCGTGACCACCTACGTTGAGTGGGCTGACGACGTCGATTCGATGATTGACGCTGCGTCACCAACGTGGTCGCTCGATCGGATGAGCGTGGTAGATCGAAATCTCCTCCGTATCGGCGCAACTGAACACATGTACCTTGACGTTGACATCCCAGTGATCGTCAAGGAAATCGCGTCGCTTGCACGCGACTTTTCTACGGATCGCGCGGTTCGCTTTACCATGGGCGTTCTCAATCGAATCGGTGAGATAAGGAAGCAGGAAACGGCCGGACTCGAGTAGTCTGCAAGTACAACTGAATAGGTCATCAATCCTTTAAAACCGTCCAGAGAGGCGGGAAAGGAACGGACATGGAAAACACCACTCGCATAAGGCGAGTTTTTGAAGAACCCGATATTGAGCGTTCACTACGCCGTATTGGATATGAAATCATTGAAAAACATCGGGTAGTCGATGACCTAGTTCTGCTTGGCATCCCCTCCCGTGGCGTGCCGCTTGCCCGGCGGCTTTCCTCCATGCTGAGGGAAGCAACGGGTGGAACACCGGTTGCGGTAGGCGCACTCGACATCACGATGTATCGTGACGATCTTGCACATCAGCCCGTACGCGTCCCGCACCCCACCGACATCCCAGATTCGGGGATCTCTGGCAAGACAGTGATTCTGGTCGACGACGTTTTGTATACGGGCCGGACGGTGCGATCCGCACTTGACGCAATTGTGGATCTTGGTCGGCCCGCTGCGGTTCAGCTTGCGGTACTTGTTGATCGCGGTCATCGCCAACTGCCTATTCGGCCTGACTATGTAGGGAAGAATCTCCCAACGGCGCAGTCAGAGAAGGTCTCGGTTCTCGTCCGAGAAATTGATGGCGAGGATGCAGTCGTGCTGGAAGAGGTGGCCTCATGAAGCATCTTCTCGGAACAGAGCATCTGGGCTACGACGAGGCATTACAGATCTTGGATACTGCCGAAACCATGGCACAGACCCAAGATCGGGCATTGAAGAAGCTCCCCACATTGCGTGGGAAGATTGTTGCTAACCTCTTCTTCGAGGACTCCACACGAACCAGGTTGTCCTTCGAGACTGCCGCGGAGCGCCTTTCTGCAGACACGCTAGATTTCAGCGCGTCCGGTTCATCGGTGTCCAAGGGCGAATCCTTGAAAGACACGGTGCTGACGCTTTCAGCGATGGGCGCGGACGCCTTTGTCATCCGGCATTCGGCTTCTGGTGCCGCGGATCGCCTTGCGCATGCGGGGTGGGTGGATATCCCGGTGATTAACGCTGGTGATGGCACGCACGAACACCCAACTCAAGCACTTCTTGATGCCTATACGCTTCGCCGCGAGTTCCATGATGACCCTATCGGTCGCGATCTAGCAGATCGCCATATTGTGATAGTTGGCGACATCCTGCACTCTAGGGTGGCGCGTTCCAACATCCATCTTCTATCGACGCTTGGAGCAAAGGTGACGGTAGTTGCTCCACCCACTCTCCTTCCGACATCCATGGTGAACTGGCCGTGCGGGGTCATGTTCAGCCTGGACGAAGCAATCGCGGAAGGTCCCGATGCGGTCATGATGCTGCGCGTCCAAAAAGAACGCATGTCTGCCGCTGGGGGAGGCTTCTTTCCCACGCTCGCGGAGTATCACCGAATCTATGGGCTGACGGCCGAGCGATTGGCCGAACTTCCCGAGCAGTGCATTGTGATGCACCCAGGTCCGATGAATCGCGGTCTAGAGATTTCTGCCGCCGCTGCCGATTCACCCCGGTCTCGAGCTGTTGATCAGGTACGAGCCGGGGTTTTTGTTCGTATGGCGGTGCTCTATTTGCTTGTTGCTTCAACAGAAACGCCGGAAAGGTAGACGATGATCCTCATTAAGGGCGCTCGCCCATACAACGAAGACCCCGTCGATATCCTCATTGACGGTGATCGCATCACGGAGGTTGGCCCATCGATTGATCGCGACGATGCTGAGGTCATCGATGCCTCTGGTCTCATTGTGCTACCGGGCCTTGTCGATTTGCATACCCATCTTCGCCAGCCAGGTCTCGACGACGCCGAAACCGTGCTTTCAGGCTCACGCGCAGCCGCGCTCGGCGGATTTACGTGTATTCATGCCATGGCGAATACCGATCCGACTCAGGACAACGCCGGTGTGGTCGACCAAGTCTTTCACCTAGGCTTGGAAGCGGGTCTCACCGAGGTTCGGGTAGTCGGTGCGGTCTCACAGGGTCTCAAAGGCGAAAAGCTTGCGGAGCTTGGAGCCATGCACGACTCCGAGGCACAGGTGGGGATTTTTTCCGACGACGGTCAGTGCGTGGGGGATCCGGTTCTCATGAGGCGCGCGCTTGAATACGTGAAGTCCTTCGACGGGATCATCGCGCAGCACGCCCAAGACCCGGGGTTAACCGAAGGTGCCCAAATGCATGAAGGGTGCGTCTCGGCGCGATTGGGACTCGTTGGCTGGCCAGCAGTTGCTGAGGAGTCAATTATTGCCCGGGACTGCCTGCTGGCTCAGCACGTCGATTCGCGCTTGCACGTCCTCCACGCCTCCACCAAGGGCTCGGTGGAGCTCATTCGGTGGGCTAAGGAGCAGGGGATTCGTGTGACGGCCGAGGTTACCCCTCACCATTTGAGCCTGGACCACTCGGAGGCCGAGTCTTTCGATCCCCTATTTAAGGTTAACCCGCCGCTAAGAACCAGAGAGGACGTCGAGGCACTACGTCAAGGTCTCGCGGATGGAACCATTGACACGGTGGGCACCGACCACGCGCCGCACCCGCTGGAATCCAAAGACTGTGAATGGGCTGCTGGTGCGTTTGGCATGACGGGGTTGGAGACGGCTCTGTCAGTTATTCAAGACACGATGGTGAACACCGGTTTGCTGGACTGGCGCGGGCTAGCTCGTGTCATGAGCGAGAACCCAGCCAGAATCGCGGGGCTAACAGATCAGGGCAGGCCGATCGGCGTCGGTGCTCCCGCACATCTGATCCTGTTCGATCCGAGTGTGAGCCGGATCGTTGATCCAGAATCTCACGCTTCGAAATCAACCAATTCACCATGGCGCGGGCGAGAACTGCCCGGCCAAGTGGTGGCAACATTTTACGCGGGGCAGCAAGTGGTCGCGGATTCAAAGATTGTGGAGAGAGCATGAGAGCACACGTACGGCTAGATGATGGCACTGTTTTTGATGGGTGCGGTTTCGGAGCAGAAGGAACTGCCAGTGGCGATGTGGTGACGTGGACGAGCCCAACGGGTTACCAAGAGGCAATCACAGACCCAGCCAATGCTTCGAAGATTATTCTTTTTACCGCTCCACATATTGGCAACACGGGAATCAACCACGAGGATTCCATTTCCGGATCTACAGCAAGTGGGATCATTGTTCGCGATCCGACCCCACGCGCTTCGAGCCATCGGAAACAGGAAGAGTTTGCGGACTGGCTGGTTCAGATGGGTGTTGTAGGAGTGTATGACGTTGATACGCGTGCGATTGCACACCGCGCTCGAGGCGGTATTCGCGCCACTGTGACGAACGAGGAGAACTGATATGCCAAGAAGAACCGATATTTCCTCGATCCTCGTCATCGGCTCGGGTCCCATCGTCATCGGTCAGGCGTGCGAGTTTGACTACTCCGGGACTCAGGCATGCCGTGTTCTAAAGCAGGAGGGCTTCCGAGTCATTCTTGTGAACTCGAATCCCGCAACGATCATGACCGATCCCGATCTTGCAGACGCCACCTATGTAGAGCCAATTACAGTGGATGTGGTTGAGTCAATCATTGAAAAGGAGCGCCCTGACGCACTCCTCGCCACGCTCGGCGGCCAGACCGCTCTCAACACCGCTATGGCACTTCACGATGCCGGTGTGCTGGAAAGATATGACGTCGAGGTTCTTGGCGCAAACATTAACGCCATTCGTAAGGGCGAGAACCGCGAGGAGTTCAAGGAGGTTGTGGAACGGTGCGGCGCCGAATCTGCACGCTCCTATATTGCGCATACCCTACAAGAGTGCCACGAAGCAGCAGACCAGCTGGGCTATCCGCTCGTCGTACGCCCGTCGTTCACGATGGGTGGCCTTGGCTCAGGACTTGCGCGGAACCAGACCGAACTCGATCGGATTGTTGGTGCGGGGCTGCACTACTCCCATACGGCCGAGGTTCTTCTCGAAGAATCCATCCTCGGGTGGAAAGAACTCGAAATCGAGATAATTCGCGACACGGCGGACAACGTCATTGTCGTTTGCTCGATTGAAAATGTGGACCCCGTGGGCGTACACACTGGTGACTCGATTACCGTGGCACCGGCGCTTACTTTGACCGATCGCGAATACCGGGAGCTCCGCGACATTTCCGCAAGGATCGTGCGCGAGGTTGGCCTCGATTCGGGCGGGTGTAACCTCCAGTACGCCATTGACCCTGCCACCGGCCGCGTGATCGTGATTGAAATGAATCCGCGCGTCTCGCGCTCATCAGCGCTGGCATCCAAGGCGACCGGTGTGCCAATCGCGAAGATTACGACGAAGCTCGCCGTGGGTTACACACTCGATGAGATTGACAACGACATTACAGGAGTGCCGCTCTCGGCCGGTGATCCAGCGATTGATTACGTCGTTGTAAAGGTGCCGCGCTTCGCATTTGAGAAGTTCCCCGCTGCGGATCCCACGCTCACAACGGCCATGAAGTCGGTGGGCGAAGCCATGGCTCTGGGCCGGAATTTTACCGAGGCGCTCCAAAAAGCCATGAGGTCCATCGACAAGAAGGGTTCAGCATTCCACTGGCGCGGTACTGTGAGTGACGACGATGCCAAACGTCTTCTTGAAGCGGCCGCGACCCCAACCGAGGGTAGGCTCATCGAAGTCCAGCAGGCTCTGCGTGGGGGAGCAACCGCGGAAGATGTCTTTGCTGCAACCTCGATCGACCCACTGTTTACGGATCAGTTGGTGTTGATCAACGAGGTAGCGCGTCAGGTGCAGGAGGCGCCCGGCCTGTCTGTGGAGCTCCTGCGGACGGCAAAGCGGCATGGGTTCTCTGATCAGCAAATTGCTGAACTTCGTGGGATCGGCGAAGAGACGGTCCGTGAAATTCGCTGGGCGTATCGACTCCATCCCGTCTTTAAACGGGTAGACACCTGCGGCGCGGCATCTGAGGCGGACACGCCCTACATGTATTCGACCTACGACCAAGAAACTGAAGTTACCAAGCGAGCTAAGCCGGCGGTGATGATTCTCGGGTCCGGGCCTAACCGTATCGGCCAAGGGCTTGAGTTTGACTATTCCTGTGTCCAAGCAACCTTCGCTCTGCGTGGTGACTATGAAACGATCATGATCAACTGCAACCCAGAGACGGTCTCCACGGACTACGACGTTTCAGATCGCCTGTATTTTGAGCCACTCACGCTCGAAGACGTCCTCGAGGTGTACCGCGCCGAACTGGCCGCTGGGCCTATCGCCGGTGTCATCGTCCAGCTCGGCGGACAAACACCGCTGTCGCTTGCAAAGGCCCTTGAGGCTGCCGGGTTACCCATGGTGGGCACGTCTCCTTCGGCTATTGACGCGGCGGAGGATAGGTCGCTCTTCGGTTCGGTTCTAGCGGACGCACGTCTGGCCGCACCCGAATTCGGAACGGCGCTCTATGACCAGCAGGCTTTAGAGGTTGCTGATGCCATTGGCTACCCCGTCCTCGTGCGCCCATCGTACGTCCTAGGCGGACGCGGGATGGAGATCGTCTACTCGCGCGCGCAGCTCGAGGATTACCTATCGCGCCGGGAATCTGAGAAAACCGATGCGTCGCGCAGTGCCTCGCCACTTCTCATCGACCGCTTCTTGGACGATGCGATTGAGATCGACGTGGACGCCATATTCGATGGCGAGGAACTGTTCCTCGGCGGGATTATGGAGCACATCGAGGAGGCCGGAATTCACTCTGGAGACTCCGCGTGTGTGATGCCGCCACTCACGCTCTCGGAATCACTCATTGCCCGCATCTACGAGGCAACTTTCGCGATTGCCCAAGGCGTAGGTGTTCGCGGGCTGGTCAACATCCAATTCGCACTCCAATCGAACGTTCTTTACGTGATCGAAGCTAATCCCCGTGCCTCGCGCACAGTTCCGTTTGTTTCTAAGGCTGCCGGAATCAAGCTTGCTCAGGCGGCGACTCGAGTGATGATGGGGGAGAGTCTCAGCCAGCTTCGCGAGACTGGATTGCTGCCCGAGCATGATGCGCGTAAGGAAACCGACGGACCCATTGCGGTCAAGGAAGCGGTCTTGCCGTTCAAGCGATTCCTCACTAAGGAAGGCCACGTTGTCGATACGGTGCTTGGACCGGAGATGCGTTCTACGGGTGAAGTCATGGGTTTTGATGAGACCTTCCCACTCGCATTCGCAAAATCGCAAGCAGCCGCATACGGCGGCCTGCCGAAGAGCGGACGGGTGTTCGTCTCGGTGAACGACCCGGACAAGGGCGCGATCATCTTCCCGGTCCAGCAACTCGTCGACATGGACTTTACAGTCTATGCAACTGCCGGAACCGCCTCCGTCCTTGGCCGTTACGGCATACCTTCCACCAGGGTTTCGAAGCTGTCCGAAGTTGCCAACGACAGCGACCACACCGTCGTCGACCTTATTTCGTCAGGAGACATCGATATGGTCGTCAATACGCCAGGAGGTCGAGGAACGCGAGCTGATGGATATTCCATTCGCGCGGCGACGACCGCGGCTGACTTGCCCATCATGACCACCGTCGCACAATTCGGCGCTGCCGTTCAAGCGATTAAGGTTGCGCGAGAGTGCGACTTCGACGTGGTGACGTTGCAGAGCCGCGACGCGGAGCGTGCGCTGTGAGCTACGGACTTCGTCAGTTCGAGGCGATGAGACGGAACGGCCCGCTTTGCGTGGGGATTGATCCACATGCAAGCCTCCTGCGTGTGTGGGGACTTGCCGACGACGTCGCTGGGCTTCGGGAATTCTCACTGCGGCTTATCGAGGCGGTCGGTCCATATGTTGCGGCTGTGAAGCCCCAGTCCGCATTTTACGAGCGTCACGGCTCGGCAGGGATCGCGGTGCTCGAAGAGGTGCTTGATGCCATGCGGTCGATGGACATCTTGTCGATACTCGATGTTAAGCGCGGCGATATTGGATCGACGATGGAAGGTTACGCGCAGGCATACCTGTCACCAGACAGTACGCTTCGTGCGGACGCTATAACCGTGTCTCCGTATCTGGGTCCTGACTCCTTGCTACCAACTGCGCGTTATGCAGCACACCATGATCGCGGGTTGTACTTTCTCGGACTCACATCCAATTCCGAAGGCCCTCAGATTCAGCATGTTGGTGAACCTTCCGTAGCCAAAATAGTTCTCGATAGTGTTTTCGACATGAATGAGGCTGTCTCTGACACTAGTCCGGGACCGCTGGGTCTCGTGGTTGGTGCGACAGTGGGAGATGCGGCCGCCCGCTTGGACATTCGACTGAGTTCGTTTAATGGGCTTTTTCTCGCTCCGGGATTGGGCGCGCAGGGCGCTACCGCCGCGGATTTGGTCGCCTTCGGCGGGGCGCGGCGACGCGTATTGGCGTCCGTTTCGCGTGGGGTTCTTGGCCAGGGGCCGGGGCCAGATGATCTGAAGAGCGCTGTGGTGGCAGTAAATTCGCAGGTGAGGGACACACTTTCCGATAGTTGAGGACACGCCGCCCTTACGTGTCTCTAAGGCGATACCGCTCTGACCTGCGCTAATACGCGTAGTTCTTAAACAATCGTCCTTAACTGCGAATTTGCGATACGGAACCGCAGGTCATCCAATTAGGATGATTGGGACACTATAAAAGGCGAGGAATAGGAGACCCGTATGGCACTTCCCAATTTAACTCCAGAGCAGCGTGCTGCAGCCCTGGAGAAGGCTGCTGTTGCACGTCAAAAGCGCGCAGCTTTAAAGAAGGAACTCAAAGCTGGCGACGTTCAGCTTTCGGAAGTTCTGAAGAAAGCCAAGGACGACGACATCGTTGGCAAGCTCAAGGTCACCGCACTGCTGAACTCCCTTCCGGGCGTTGGGCAGGCCAAGAGCAAGTCGATTATGGAGCAGGTTGGCATTTCTGAATCGCGTCGCGTAGCGGGTCTCGGCCCTCACCAGCGCGAAGCGCTCATCGCGCTCTTTGGCTAAATAGCAGCCAACAAAGAAGGACGGTACCGGTTGGTGTCGTCCTTCTTTTGGTTTCACCGTAATTTCTGGCAACATGAGCGCATGGACAAACCCCGCGCCTACGTCATTTCCGGTCCGACCGCCGTCGGCAAAGGAACCGTTCTTCGTGAACTCTTCATACAAGCGCCGGAGTGCTGGTACTCCGTCTCTGCGACGACGCGCGCACCGCGTCCCGGAGAGGTCGATGGTGAAAGCTACTTCTTCGTGTCTGATGCCGAATTTGACGGGCTTGTTGAATCCGGACAGATGCTCGAATGGGCGCTTGTGCACGGACTCCACAGATACGGTACGCCTCGGCAGCCTGTGCTAGAGGCGCTTAATGCGGGCAAAACGGTGGTGCTGGAGCTGGATCTCGCGGGAGCTCGTCAGGTGCGAGAGTCGATGCCCGAGGCCACGCAAATTTTTATCGCTCCACCGTCGTGGGAAGATCTTCTTGAGCGTCTTCGCGGCCGCGGCACCGAATCAGCCGAAGAACAGGAGCGCAGGTTACAGACGGCTCGTGTGGAACTTGCTGCTGAACCCGAGTTTGACTACATCGTTGTCAACACTACAGTGGCACAAGCCACCGACGAGCTACTGCAAATAATCCGCCAAGAGGCGTAGAATGATAGTTCGCAAACGGCTAGCCGTTCGAATAGTTTGAGAGGCCCACATGTTCGGAACCACTCCTCATCCAGAGGGTATTACCTCGCCGGCAATTGACGAATTGCTTGAGAAGGTCGATTCCAAGTACACGCTCGCTGTCTTCAGCGCCAACCGTGCCCGCCAGATCAATTCCTACCGTCAGGAGATGAAGTCCGGCGATGGCAACATTACGAATGTTGGCCCGCTTGTCGCCTCGGCCCCCGAAGATAAGCCGCTGTCCGTTGCACTTGAGGAAGTTGTCGAGGATAAGCTGACCTTCACCTCAAACGTCGAATGAGCGTAAATTCTTCTGAGCGAGCCTCCCATCAGGGAGGCTTGTCTCATATCCGCCCGCGCGTCCTTGTTGGCGTCACGGGCGGTATTGCTGCCTACAAGAGCGCGATTTTGGTGCGCCGGCTCCGTGGATGGGGCGCGGATGTCACTGTCGTTCCTACGCATGCCGCGCTGGGCATGGTCGGAAAGACAACGTGGGAAGCGTTGAGTGGCAGACCGGTCTACGTGGACGTTCCCCAGGACGCACACGAGGTGGTCCACGTGCGTACCGGTCAAGAGGCTGACCTGTTCGTCATCGCGCCAGCGACAGCGAACACCATGGCAAAGATTGCCGCAGGAATAGCAGATAATCTCCTCACTGCCTCGGTGCTTGTGGCAACCTGTCCGATTCTTATTGCCCCCGCAATGCACACCGAAATGTGGATGAATCCGGCCACTCAAGCCAATGCGAAGCTTCTTCGCGACCGTGGGCTGAAGTTGCTGGGTCCCGATTCGGGCAGACTGACCGGTAAAGATACGGGGTCGGGCAGGATGGTCGAACCCGAAGAGATCGCCGCTGCCGCGGTCAAAGAGCTGGAAAGCCTCGGGTTCGCACGCGCGCACGAGGGCGAGCAGCGGGCGGGCATTATTTCGATCTCTGCCGGTGGTACGCGCGAGGCGATAGATCCCGTTCGATACATTGCTAATCGATCATCGGGTCGGATGGGTGTGGCGATTGCCAATGCCGCAGCCCGACTCGGTTATGAAGTACGCCTCGCAGCGGCAAATCTCGATTCGAGTGTCGCCCAGCTGATAGATGCAAACGTGCGAGTGGACGATGTCGAGTCGGCTCTGGATCTCCGAGAAAAGATGGGTTCGTGGGCGCGCGAGAGTGACGCCATCATTATGGCAGCCGCGGTGTCTGATTACCGCGTTGCTTCAAGCGAAACCAAGGTGAAGCGCGCGGGAGACACAACCCTCACGCTCATTGAGAACCCGGACATACTTCAATACCTTGCAAGTCACCGGCCACACGACCGGCAAATCGTCGTCGGCTTCGCTGCGGAGACAGGGGATACGTCAAAGACGTACATCGACTACGGCAAGGAAAAGGCCGCGCGGAAAGGCGCGGACCTCATTGCTATCAATCAAGTGGGACAACATGCAGGCTTCGGAGATGTCGAGACTGAACTCACCGTCGTCGACAAAGAAGGCAATGTTCACGGCACATATGCTGGTACAAAGGACGAAGTCGCCCGTGGTCTGATGGAACTCATCGATGGCCAGATCTCACACGACAACGCTGGGGAACCAGCCTGAACACGAAATGAACGACGTGACCCTACAACCTTTTACTTCAGAATCTGTGACCGAAGGCCATCCTGACAAGGTGTGTGACCGAATTTCGGACACAATCCTTGACGCCATGCTCGAGCAGGATCCTCGTGCGCGCGTGGCCATCGAGACGATGATTACGACCGGGCTTGTTCACGTGGTCGGCGAGGTAACAACGTCCGCATACGTTGAGATTCCCCAACTCGTGCGTGAGATTCTGTGCGAGATTGGCTATACCTCGTCGGACATCGGATTCGACGGACGCTCGTGCGGTGTCTCCGTCTCGATCGGCCAACAGTCTCCGGATATTGCGCAGTCCGTGGATACGTCCCTGGAGATTCGTTCGGACAGCGGCATCGATCCGTTGGACCAGCAGGGCGCTGGCGACCAGGGACTCATGTTTGGCTACGCCGCGAATGAGACGCCGGACCTCATGCCCCTGCCTATCTTCCTTTCTCACAGGCTTGCTGAGCGTCTCGCCCACGTTCGTAAAGCGGGTATCGTGCCGGGACTACGCCCAGACGGCAAGACCCAGGTCACCATCGATTACGGGTCCGACGATCGCCCAGCTGGGATCAACACGGTGGTTGTTTCGACACAGCATGACGACGACGTAACGCTCGAATGGTTGACGGAAGCGATAACCGAGCACGTCATTATGCCCATTTTGCAGGAGTATGTACCCGAGTTTGCCGACGACGACGTGACGATTCTCGTTAATCCCTCCGGCAAGTTTGTTATCGGCGGGCCCATGGGCGATGCAGGTTTGACGGGGCGCAAGATCATCGTGGATACCTACGGTGGCATGGCTCGCCATGGTGGTGGGGCTTTTTCCGGCAAGGATCCGTCGAAGGTCGACCGTTCAGCGGCTTACGCAGCTCGCTGGGTAGCCAAGAATGTGGTTGCCGCGGGTCTCGCTGATCGTTGCGAGGTCCAGGTTGCCTACGCCATTGGTCGGGCTCGTCCAGTGTCAGTTCGCGTGGAGACGTTTGATACCCACCATGTGGATCCTGAGCGTATATCGGCCGCTGTGAACGAAGTTTTCGATCTACGCCCAGCCGCAATTATCAAGGATCTTGATCTGCTGCGCCCGATTTATGGTGCAACTTCGGCCTACGGTCACTTTGGCCGCGACAACGAGTTCTTCACTTGGGAGCAGACCAATCGCGTGAATGAACTGCGCGCGGCAATCTAAATCCATAGGAGATATGCAGCTGCTGGTGCACTCGCACATAGAGCTGTCAATCCACACGTGTTGTGCTCTTGGCGCGGTTGTCGGTGCGCCATGATTCAATTGAGACATGGAATCGTTAGGTGCGGATGATCTGTTCGACCTGCCCGAATTCTCGGGGCAGGACGAACTGTTGCGTCTCGAACCCGTGTCGCGCACCTTGGATTCACACGTCACAGATCCAGTTGCGCGCGTCGTTTTGGATATGCCTCAGCCGCACATGGATCGCACATTTGATTATGAGGTACCAGCGTCGATGGCAGACGCTCCGGTGGGTGCGCGGGTGGTGGTAGAGGTCGGCGCACGCAAGGTCCACGGCTTTATCGTTGAGCGAGATACGCAAACAAAGATTGGTAGCAAGCTGCGGCCAATCCGCCGAGTGGTTTCCAAGATCCCCGTCTTGGACCCGGAGGTTTTGACGCTTGCGAAGAAGGTAGCAGAGCGGCAGGCAAGCCCGCTTGCCGACTGTTTACGGCTTGCTATACCCCAACGGCACGCACGTGCTGAGAAGGCGTTCGTCGAACTTGATCCTCCCCAGCGCACCGAATGGAATGTGCCAGAGATTCCCGCAATCTGGTCCGAGTACGCCGGGGGAGAAGCTCTCATCGAGCACGTGAGTCGGGGCGAAAGCATCAACGCTGTCATTTACATGCTTGCTAAGCACAGATTCTCTCAGTTGCTCTTGGCTCCACTCCAAGCCACTCTCCACTGTGGGAACAGCGCGCTGATCGTTGTGCCGACACCGGCAGTTGCTCGTGACCTCGCACAATTCTTGAAGGATCATTTTCCGGCAGAGCGCGTAGCAACCATGGTGTCAGAGGATGATCACGCAACGCGCTACACCGAATTCCTCGCGGTACTCACCGGAAGGGCCCGTATCGTCGTCGGCACTCGTAGTGCGGGTTGGGCTCCAGCTCAATCACTTGGGATGGTGGTACTGGTTGATGATCACCACTCGGCACTAGCAGAACCCCGTAGCCCATACATTCACGCTCGGCAGCTGTTGAGACTGCGAGCCGAGACTTCTTCCGCTTCATTTCTTGCATTTAACTACGGACCCTCCGTTGAGTTAGCTGCGTGGAGCGATTGGGCGAAGCCCATAGAAGCCGTACGAACCGCGGTGGCGAACAATGTTCCGCAGGTGATGGCTGCGTCAAACTTCGCATATGAGGGCGGTGAATGGTCTCGTATGCCAAGCTCGGTCTTCTCGGTAGTTCGCGCCGGTTTGGAACGTGGCTCAGTGCTGGTTTCGGTACCAAAATCGGGATACATCCCGCTTGTAGCATGCGCTCGGTGCCGGGAGATTCCGCGTTGTAGCGAATGCGATGGGACCCTGACGATTCCACATCCGGACGCTGCGCCTCAATGCGTCAGATGCGCACGCACAGTTCACGACTTTCACTGTCCGAATTGCCGTGGCCAGAAATTACGGCCCATCCGCATTGGTTCTCACCGAACGGCACAAGAGGTTGGCCGTGCTTTCCAGAAGGTGCCGATCCATATTGCGGGTGTAGGAAAAGATCGCGGAGTGCTCAGCTCGGAGAGCCGCATTGTCGTGGCAACCCCCGGGACCGAGCCAACAATTGAGGGAGGATACGCGGCGGGTATCGTCCTTGATGCGGGCTACCTCCTACGCTCATCACGCCTCGACGCCGAGGTTTACTTCCTTCGCACACTCAGCCATCTTGCCGCGCAAATCCAGCCGCGCAAACAGGGTGGGCAGCTCTTGGTGGTGGGGGATGTGCCAGACGACCTCATTGCCCCCGTACACACGTGGTCGATGGGAGAGTGGGGGCGTACATCCGTCGACGAACGACGATCGATTGGGCTACCACCGGGGAATGTCTGGGTAGAAGTGGCTGGTCCGTGGGAGGAGGTGCGTAGCTTTCTCGGACTGCTGCGGGGCATGTCTGTTGAGGCTGGTGTGGACGTGGCCGGTGTTCCACTCGATGCACTTCTCGCCGGTGGCGTTCATGACCTCGTTCCTGGAATGGCGGTCTTGGGACCCCAGTTGGGTTCGCGCGACGATCATGTGGTGCATCTGCGTTTCCCGGAGGAGCTACGTAATGAGCGCACGGCGATGATTTATGCTGCGAAGCGCGAGGCATCGATTAGGCGGCTTGGTCACGTTCGCGTACGGGTCGATCCGCAGTTGTAGTCGGTTCGTCTATAATAGACGGGTGCGCATTATTTTTGCTGGAACCCCCGAAACTGCTATTCCCTCACTCTTGAGGCTCGCGGATGACCACGAGATCATTGCTGTTCTCACCCGCGCTCCTGCACCGGTTGGCAGAAAGCAGACGCTCACAAAATCGCCCGTTCACGTCGCGGCTGAGCAGATGGGCATTGAGGTCTTGACTCCGCGCAGCCTCCGAGACCCCGATATTCAGGCGGTCATTGAAGACCTTGCCCCGGACGCCGTGGCAGTCGTCGCATATGGCCTGATCATTCCGCCAGAGCTATTGGACGTTCCCACGCACGGGTGGATCAACCTTCACTACTCACTTCTCCCGCGGTGGAGAGGGGCGGCGCCAGCCCAGCACGCAATCGCTGCGGGAGACCAGGTGACGGGAACTGCGACATTCTTGATCGAAGAGGGTCTCGATACGGGACCTGTGTTCGACGTCCAGGAGCACAGCATCGGCAACCGCACCGCCGGCGAGCTGCTCTCGGCACTTTCTGAGTCAGGGGCGGACCAACTTGCACGAACGCTTCGAGACCTAGAAACTGGCTCGGCACAGGCCACGCCACAATCAGGCGAGACTACGCATGCCCCGCAGCTATCGTCGAAAGATTCAAAGATCGACTGGAGCCTACCTGCCGCACGTATTGATGCGATGATTCGCGGCTACACACCTGAGCCGGGTCCTTGGACGATGTTGGACAGCGTCCGAGTCAAAGTTGGCCCCGTCGTCGTCACCGAAGAAACAGGGTTGGAACCGGGTGAAATTCGGGGCGGCAAGCGGGCACTCGTCGGTACGGGAACAACCGCAGTCGAACTGACGGACGTCGCGCCCGCCGGTAAGCGGCACATGCGTGCAACTGACTGGGTGCGCGGTATCAAGGAAGAGTCACCCCGATTTGAGGTGGAGGCATGAGTAACAAGCGCCCTGACAATTGGCGGCCCGGCCGCGCTGCGTCTGATCCAGCGCGACTGGTGGTTTTCGATGTGCTCATGGCCGTCGAAGAAGACGAAGCCTATGCGAATCTCATTCTCCCCAAAGAAATTAATCGCGCCCGCCTGAACAAGCAGGACGCCGCATACGCAACAAATCTCTGTTACGGCACGCTGCGTATGCGAGGCCGATGGGACGCCGTCATCGCCCATTGCACATCGGGACGGCCGCTAGGGGACATAGATACAGCCGTACTCGTTCTGCTTCGCATGGGCACGCATCAGTTGCTCGACTTTGGTACGCCGCCCCACGCGGCTATCAACGAAACCGTCACTCTCGTTCGAAATGAGGTGGGCACCGGAGCGTCTGGCTTCGCCAATGCCGTCCTTCGGCGAGTTAGCGAGCGTACGCTTGCGCAGTGGCAACAGCAGTTAAAGGACGACGCCGGGGGTAAGGCAAACACCGTATCCTTCCTGTCGCAGTGGTTTTCACACCCACAGTGGATCGTGCGAGCTTTCGACCTAGCGCTTCGCGCGCACGGCCGCACTCACCGCGATTTGCTGAAGGTTCTCAAAGCGAACAATGTACCGCCGTCGGTAGCCCTTGTTGCCCGTGACATTTCTGTCGCGGATCTCAGCGCAGACATCGAGCGCGGACACATGGAAAGTGAGCCGGGAAAGCTCGTGGATTCGGCGGTGCTCTTGCGTGGCGGTGATCCGCACCGGGTCTTCGCCGTCAAAGACCGGTTAGCTGGGGTTCAGGACGAGGGGTCGCAGCTGGTGGCCCGGACGACTGCCGCGGCGCCAATTGAGTGCGGTGACGATCTGTGGCTCGATATGTGTGCTGGTCCAGGTGGAAAAACCGCGACGTTGGCTGCTCTTGCCGCTCAGCGCGGTGCACGCATTCATGCCAATGAGATTCATGAGCACCGCCTCGATCTGGTGGCTGACGCGGTTGGTCCTTGGGACGATATTGTGGATCTGCGCCTGGGAGACGGTCGAGATCTTGGTGAAGAGGCCATCTACTCACGTGTGCTCATTGACGCGCCGTGTACTGGTATTGGCGCCCTGCGCCGTCGGCCGGAATCGCGATGGCGGAAGTCCGCCAGAGATGGTCTTGACCTTGCCAAGCTTCAAGGAGAACTACTCGAAGCGGGGTACAGGGCGCTGAAACCGGGCGGGGTGTTGGCGTATTCCACGTGCTCGCCCTATCTCACTGAAACGAGTGACGTCGTCGAGAAGTTCACGGCAACTCACGCCGTTGAGATGCTCGACGCCCCGGAGATTGCTAGCGGTGAATCCACGCAGAAGCTCACCGGCGACAACCGGCAGCTTCAGCTTTGGCCGGATCTACACAACTCGGATGCCATGTACTTAGTGCTCCTCCGCAAACCCATCGAAAGCTAGGATAATTGAATGCAAATTAGCCCCTCTATCTTGAACTGTGATTTCTCTGATTTGCGCGGAGAACTCGAGAAAATTTCGAATGCGGACTGGGCGCACGTTGATGTTATGGACAACCACTTCGTTCCCAACCTGACGATGGGAGTCCCGATTGTCGAATCCGTGGTGCGTACGTCCAAGCTTCCTATCGACTGCCACCTCATGATCGAAGGGCCCGACCGCTGGGCACCCGCCTATGCGGAAGCCGGGGCGCGGTCCGTGACGTTCCATGCAGAGGCAACAACGGCGCCGCTGCGTTTGGCCCGTGAACTACGAGCCATGGGCGCACGCGCGGGAATCGCGCTCAAGCCTGCCACACCGATCGAGCCCTACCTCGACATCTTGGACGAGTTCGACATGATTTTGATCATGACGGTCGAGCCAGGTTTCGGTGGGCAGCAGTTCATTGAATCGATGATGCCCAAGGTAAAGCGGACCCGCGAGGCTATCAATAAGCATGGACTCGACGTGTGGGTTCAGGTAGACGGCGGCATCTCGCAACGAACGATCGAACTCGCTGCCGCAGCAGGAGCCAATAATTTCGTGGCCGGCTCTGCGGTCTACAAGGCCGACGACGCACATGCCGAAATCGAGGCACTGCGCGATCTCGCGAACAGACACAGTCACTGAGCCACCCACCGCGCTTAGCTATTGTGCGGCCCTGCATTTTCGCTTGACCTTAGAGCAGGGCTCCAGCGTGCGAGCAAGCACACTGCCAAGGTCTAACGATGGCCGCGGTTTCATGCCATACTGGGAGGGTACGAAAGTGCTCCGGGGTCAGTGAAAGTCTGAACCGGCGGTGATAGTCCGCGACCCACTCGAGTTTGTCTCGTGTGGCTGATGGGGTGAAATTCCCCAACCGACGGTTAAAGTCCGGATGGTAGGAGCAGACGAGTCGGCAGTCACTGTCGACTCATCTGTCCGTTGCCCGGTGCAAGGAACCGGGAGAGGACGCATGGATACTCGCAGATGGGTGACGCCAACAATTGTTGGTGTACTTTTCCTTTGCGCGTGGCTGTTTGTAACGTCTTTTAACATCGTTGGTTCCTATGCGCTACCGAGTCCGCAGAGTGTTCTTGAACGTCTCGGGCGCGGAATCAGTAACGGTTATCTGATTGACGCCACAAAGCAAACACTTCTCGAGGCTCTTCTCGGTTGCGTCATAGCGACCGTAATAGGTGTGCCTGTAGGGTTTGCCATCGCCCACTGGCGGCGTGTAGCGGATGCGATCGAGCCATATTTGGCAGCATCGCAAGCAATTCCAGCCGTGGCAATTGCGCCGCTCTTGGTGATTTGGGTGGGGTACGGAACGTTTCCCATCGTTGTTTTGTGTACGATCATGGTTATTTTTCCCATCATCATCTATACGGCTGTGGGCGTGCGGAGTATCGATCCCGAAGTGGTCGGTGCTGCGCGGCTCGATGGCGCGGGAGGCATCAAACTCTTGCGGCACATAGAGCTTCCCATGGCGGCTCCGGAGATCCTCGCCGGTTTACGTACCGGTTTTACGCTTTCGATCACCGGTGCTGTGGTTGGTGAGATGGTCATTGGTGGCCAAAAGGGACTTGGAATCCTGCTCACTACGGCTCAGCATCTCAACGATAGCCCCGGCATGTTCGCCACCATCATCGTCTTGGCGGTCACTGCCATTTCCATTTATGCGGCGTTGCGTTTCATCGAGAACCGCGCGTTTGCCGCCGTATCTGCGAGGTAAAAATGAAAAAACTATCCCTTGTTTGCGCACTCACCCTGGCACTGGCGGGTTGCTCGTCGTCAGCAGAGTCCGAGAGCATCACGGTAGGCCTGACCTATATTCCTGACGTTCAGTTCTCTCCGCTTTACGTTGCCGAAGATGAGGGTTATTTCGACGACGCCGGTCTGGACGTCACGCTCCGCCACCACGGTGCGCAGGAGTCGCTTTTCGGTGCTCTGCAGGCGGGGGAGGAGGACGTGGTCTTTGCGGGTGGCGATGAGATGATGCAAGCCCGTTCCACAGGTGTGGACGTCGTCAACTGGGCCACGATGTATCAGCAGTATCCGGTTGTGTTGATCGCCGATGCGCAATCAGGAATTTCGACACCTGAAGACCTTCGCGGAAAGACCGTTGGACTTCCCGGGCCCTATGGCGAGAACTATTACGGTCTGCTTGCGATGCTCGATAGCTATGATCTCGAAAACGAGGTGACGGTTGAGTACATCGGCTACACTCAAACAGCTGCGATCACCTCGGGAGAGGTTGATGCAATCATTGGTTTTTCCAACAACGACTCTGTAGCTATCGCTAATGCCGGGGTAGAGGTTGTAGAGATGCCGCTGGTCAAGGGAGATCTTCCACTTATCGGCGTCGGACTCGGCTCCATGGCTGATGATCTTGACCCAGAAACCATGGCGAAACTTCTTGAAGCTATCGAACGTGGTACGGAAACCGCGGAAGCAGACATTGAGAAGACCCTTGATATTACGCAAAAGTACGTGCCTTCACTGGCAGACCCGGATCAACGTGAGCTTGCGGGCAAGGTGCTCGTAGAGACGCTCGAACTCTACAAGGGTGGAGACGTATTCGGTGCACAGGATGAGCCCACATGGAATTCTATGTCCAAGTTTCTCCTCGAAGCTGAGGTGCTTGAGACAGAGGTCAACGCTAGCGAGGCATACACCACGGCCGTTCTTGAAGCGCGGACTGACTGACCCGATAAGCGGGCGGACGAGTAGGGTAATGACGTGAAGAATTTCGAAGAGCTGTTCGCAGAGTTGAGTGAAAAGGCCACGACCCGCCCCGGCGGGTCTGGCACTGTCGAGGAACTGGACGCCGGTATTCATTTTATTGGCAAGAAGATTCTCGAAGAGGCCGGCGAAGTGTGGATGGCGGCCGAGTATCAGTCTGACGACGAGCTCGCCGAAGAAGCATCGCAGCTTCTCTACCACCTTCAGGTCATGCTCATTGCTCGCGGTCTCACACTCGACGACGTCTACAAGTATCTATAAAGGACGAAGACTTGCTCCGAATTGCTGTACCTAATAAGGGATCATTGGCTGAACCTGCCTCCACCATGTTGAAGGAGGCCGGCTACCGTCAGCGCCGCGAATCGCGGGAACTTGTTCTCGTTGACGACGAAAACGACGTTGAATTCTTCTACATTCGTCCCCGCGATGTGGCAGTCTATGTTGGTGCCGGAACGGTTGATGTTGGCATCACGGGCCGAGATCTGCTCCTCGATTCGGGCGCAAATGCTGTAGAACATCGTGGCCTGGGATTCGCGCGTTCAACTTTTCGATTCGCGGGTCCCACGGGGGAGTTCAGCGAGATTTCAGACCTCGCGGGCAAGCGAGTTGCCACCTCTTACGACCACCTCGTGGAGATATATCTGGAGGAGCATGACGCCAAGGCAGAAGTGGTTCACCTTGATGGCGCCGTAGAGAGTTCTGTTCGACTGGGAGTTGCTGACGCCATCGCGGACGTCGTTGAAACGGGGTCGACTCTTCGCGCCGCCGGTCTCGAGGTTTTTGGAGGACCTTTGCTTAAGTCAGAAGCTGTCCTGATCCGAAATTCCGCTGCGGATCTGGGCGACGAACTCGATGTGCTTGATGGTCGGCTTGAAGGCGTCATCATGGCACGCTCATACGTGATGATGGACTACGACTGCAAGGAAGAGCTCTTGCAGGAGGCGGTCGCACTCACGCCCGGTTACCAGTCGCCCACGATCTCGCCGCTGCATTCAGATGGCTGGCTCGCCGTGCGGTCCATGGTGAAGCGAGCTGACATGAACCGAGTTATGGATGATCTCCACCGGATCGGCGCCCGCGGCATCATCGTGACACCTATTTTGACTTCGCGTATGTGAGCTCGGACTGGTTATTGGGAATCTAAGGCCAATTGCCCCGCGTAGATGCCGGCGGCGCCAGCTGCAACAAAGGAACTCGAATCGTCATCGAGGCCTCGGCCCATGGTACGCATGGCCACGGGAGATTGCCTTAGTGCATCAGGTAGACCGGCTGTAGCCACCGAGGCGAAATCGAGATTCTGAAGTCCAGAAAAGCCATCGAGTTGACGCAAGAGTGTCTCGTGAAACTCGGTCGGCAGCGCCTCGGAGAGCTCGTCCGCGAAGTCCGGCACGGGAACGGCGCAGGGTACTTTTACGACGTCCTTGAGGACGCGCAGTGTGTGGTGTGAGATCCCGTAGTGTCGGCCGCGCGCGTCACCGTTAGACATCCGCAAGCAAGCAATGGGCTTCCCGTTGAGCGTTGCTGCGGCATTAATCGCTTCGCCGACGGCGGTGCCAGAAAAGCCCCACCGGGTTCCGGTACCGAGGTTCCCCGGCCCCTGTGCGACTATCGCAATATCGGCTTCCCACACGAGGCGTACCGCCAAAAGCGCGGTATGGACATTGACGGATTCGAGATCGCCACCGTAGGCCTGTCCGCATGTGACTGTTCCCAAAATACTGCCCTGTTCTTTGAGGGTGTGAGCAGTTTGGGAAAACCACGCCGGAAGGGCGCCGCCATCTGTCATGACGTAGGCAATGCGTGCATGGGGAAAGTTGAGGCGGATTCCGCACACGATGGCCGGAAGTGCCGAGTGAAGGTCCGCAACCACCACGGGCATACCATTAATGGAATCAGCTTCGGACAAAAGCTCATGCCACTCGGATTCTTGCTCATCTACGCCCTGCACCATGAACTGCATGGGCGTATAGCGCGCTTTGACGATGTGGCCGGGGGAGGGCGGTGGATCCGCAGGCAAACGGTCCGGGACCGCCACGATCATCATATAGCCGCCAGTTCCAAGGCCACGCTCGTACGCTGCCGCAGAAAGCAGCACGCGATCGCCTACCGCCACCTCGCCCACCTGGGGAACATAGGCAAGGGCGCGAACGGAGCTTCCGTCGTCGAGCACAACATCGAACTCGGCCGCCTCGCCCCACGATTTTCTTTTAGCGCTAACTTCGCCACGTCGCCACATCATCACCCTCACCAGAGTAGTGCACTAAAGTTGGCCGCATGGGTATCTCGCGGTCAGCAAAAGAACGACGCTTTGCGTTGCTCACTAAGTTGGCCACTGACGGCGCAACTTTTGACCAGATCAGATCATTACCGGCCTACCAGCGCGCAGACGTAGACGTAGACGAGCCTGCAGATAGTGCCGCGCAAGAAGCTGCCTACGCGGCCCAGACGCGAATGATTGAGCGTGATATTGAGAGTTTGCGGGCGTCGGGCAATACGATCGTTGTCTCCGCTACCGGAGACAAGGAACAGTATCGTCTGGATACCTCCACCAACATCGAGATTGACGGGTCCGATGTTGATATGACAGTTCTTCGTCAGATTCTGAACTCGAAAAGTGTGGATGGCCCGGAGCTCTTCGCGCAATCCGGAGTGCAAAAGTTGCTGAGTTCTGGAGACCTGACCGATGATGTCAGCCCATACACGTTGAGCGTTCCGCGAGGAGATCAAGCTGTTGCGATCGCTCCCGCCATTTCGCTTCGACGCCAGATTTCTTTCAGCTACGCATCAACGCGTCGCACCGAACCCGTGCAATATGTAGCTGAGCCGTGGCGGCTCGAGGTTCACTTTGGGGCCTTCTACCTTCGTGCTCATCAGGTCAGCGTCGCGGGAGTCGCAGAACCCGGTACACGCATGTTTAAGGTCGATCGCATCATTGGGAAGGTCAAGGTCCTCGATACACCTGCCACGTCCGACATGATCGATGACGCGAGCAGTGAGCTTGAACCTGTGAGCGCTACTGTCATTGTGTCGGAACCCGACATGCCGCTCGCGCAGCGAGGAACGATTGAAGACAGGCGCGGCGATGGAGTCCTAGTGCAGTTAAAGAACGTCGACCGCGCCGAACTTTTTGACGATCTGATGTTTCATGGCGCCGATGCTAGGCTCATCGGACCTCCAGCTTTGGTTGACGAGTTCCGATCGCGTCTACAGCATCTTGCGCGGTTGGGGGGAATTCATGGCTAGTGTCGATCTTTCCCTTTCCCGAAAGTCCGCGATCTTGGCGTTTTTAGTTGGTGGTCCGGTCACGTTATCTGAACTTGCCAACCGCTTTGGACGGCCCTGGCAAGACATGCGTGATGAGCTGACCGAACTCTTCGTTATTGAGATCGAGCACGGTGGCTTCTACGTGTCGCCGTTCGACATTGTGATGGACGACGACGATCCAGGACCCGAAACCCTCGTGTCGCTGGGAGACATTGCGGAATTAGACGTCCCGTCATTGACCCTTGCAGAGGTTATCTCCGTACTTGCACTCATCGATGCTCTGCTCGAGGTCTCGGATTCTCGTTCAGCTCCGCATCTAAGCTCCTTGCGCGATCGTTTGACTCACGCCGCGATCGACGCCGGGTATGAAAGTGCTCTTTGGCCCGCGCCCCGACCCGTGGCACCGCATGCGGTCATTGATACGCTCAACGCGGCGATTGCCGATCGCACATACGTGCGGATTGGCTACTGGAAGGCGAGTTCTGACCCTCACCTGACCAGATCGGAACACGACATTGCGCCAGTGGGGATTACTACCGGTGATCGACCACTCTTGGTAGCTGCAAATGACTCGGGTGAGTTACGGCGTTTTCGTGTTGATCGGATCAACAGCGTGGACGTCATCGATCGAGGATTCTCGGTCAAGCTCCGCAAGGCCATGCTTCGGCAGGTGGAGGACGAGGGAAACCTTATCGAGGGAACTCCCGCTGTCCTTTGGTGTGAACCGCGTTCTCGATGGGTCGCCGAACAACTGCCGGGCGTGAAGGCGCAGGAGATCGACGGTCTTTTGCGACTCGAGTTTCCGATTCGATCTGAGGCGTGGCTTCGAAGTCTTCTCATTCGTCTCGGCACTTACGTTATTCGCATAGAACCTCCCGAGCTAGCGGCGTCTATTGCAGAGCAGGCTCGAGTTCTTCTTGCCTTGGAGGTTGCGCAATGATCTGGCTAATTCTCGGCGTCGGCCTACTAGCGCTGTTGGCATATTTGATCCATAACGGGATCAAGATCTGGCGTTCATTGAAAAGCCTAGGCTCGGCATCGCGCGCTTTCGGAGCGGCGCTATCTGAGTTTTCCGACGAACGACACCGAGAGCTTGCTGATATTAGTAACGTCTATGAGGATCCGAGTCGGCTTGTCGCGGCTCGCGAAGATCGTGACCGGCTGCGATCGGATCGCGAAATAGCACGGCGTAGGCGGCTTAACAGCGCAATCGAACGCTGGGACAGCGCGGCCGATTCCGATTTCGAACGCTTTGATGCGGACCATCGCGAAGCGGCCCGACGGACGCGGGAAAGGTTGAAAGATGAGACTTTGCGTCGCGATCAATCCTAATTCTGCAACGGGTCGCTCCGCTCAGTACCAGGAGCGACTGAGAACGGTACTGAACGAATACCCTGTGGAGGTGACGTGGGTACTGGCCACGTCGCAGCACGATTCCGTCAAGGAGATGCATGAGGCCGTTCAACGCGGCGATATCGACGCGCTTCTCGTGGCCGGGGGAGACGGTACCGTTCACAGCGCCGTCAACGCGCTCGGCGATACACGAGTGCCGCTGGGAATCATCGCCGTCGGTTCCGGCAACGACATCGCGCGTGAGTTTAGGTTCCCGAGCCATGCGCTGGAGGATTCCCTCCATCAAATTATGGGTGCACTCTTTGCCCGCCGATGGCGTGACGTCGACGTCATGGAAATCTCCACAAAGACTGAGACCCACCGGGCGCTTGCCGTTGTATCAGTTGGTTTAGACGCCGATGTGAATGTGCGAACCAATCGTCTTTCGTGGCCAAGTGGAAACCTCCGCTACGTTCGCGGGATCGTTCAAGGGCTCCGGGAATATTCCCCGTACGGCGCGAGTTTAGTCATTGATGGCAAGCGTGCTTCGGGGTCGCTCACGATCGCAAGCATCGCAAATACTAGATATTTTGGTGGCGGCTTTTGTATCGCGCCGGACGCTCGTCCCGACGACGGTCTGCTGAACGTCGTGATCATACGCGGGCTTTCGCTGGGGGAGTTCGGGTCGCTCTTGCCCAAGCTTATCGCACGCACCCACTTACGGGATTCTCGCGCCCATGAAATTCGGGCGCGTGAAATCGTCATTAGTGACAGTCTCTCCCACGGAGCTCGACTTCCCATGATCATGGCGGACGGAGAGGAAATCTGTCACGCCCCAGCAACTGTTCGCGTGATCCCTCACGCACTTCGGCTTCTCATCTAGGTGAACATGAATCTCATCATTGAAAATTTCCGCGATCGATATGCAGATCGGGGTATCCATCTCGACGATTTCCAACTCGAGGCCATCGAGGCGCTCGCTCAGGGTCGCGACGTGCTCGTCAGCGCGCCCACGGGCGCGGGCAAGACAATCGTGGCTGAGTTCGCCGTTGAACTGGCACTTGCAACCTCCACCCGCTGTATCTACACAGCTCCGATCAAGGCTCTCTCAAATCAAAAGTACAAGGATCTTGCAGCGAAGCACGGCGAAGAGAACGTCGGACTCCTGACGGGCGATCAGACGATCAATCGTGAGGCGCCCGTCGTCGTCGTTACCACCGAAGTGCTCCGCAACATGCTCTTTCAGCGTGACGAAGGAATAGCGGACGTCGGCTACGCGGTGCTCGATGAGGTGCACTACCTTGCAGATCAGTTCCGTGGCCCGGTGTGGGAAGAGGTGATCCTTCAGCTGCCTGCCCACGTCAGGCTCGTGTCGCTGTCAGCCACCGTATCCAACATTGAAGAGTTTTCCGGGTGGCTACGCTCGGTACGTGGCCGCACCGAGACTGTCGTCTCCACTGTGCGCCCAGTTCCCCTTTCTCAACACGTTGCGGTACAGCGCCGGATCGTTCCCCTGTACGGACCGGACGGCGACGTTTCGCCTCAGTTGGCCCGCGCGGACCGGAACGCTCCCGAGAGTAGGGGACGACGACGCGGCACGCCTCCTGCTCGGCGCCGGAAGCTTCTCGAGCAGCTCCAAGAGCAAGATCTACTACCGGCGATTGAGTTCATCTTCTCCCGGAAGGGATGTGACAGGGCTGTGGGCGACCTCTTGGATTCCGATATCTTCCTGACTACCCGGGACGAGGAGAGGGAAATCTCCAAGAGGTTGAAACTGCTTCGCGGTGAGCTATCCGATGCCGATGCGCGCGCCATTCGATTCAATTTCTGGGCAAAAGCTTTTTCACGGGGTTTTGCTGCGCACCATGCCGGCATGTTCCCCGCTCTGAAAGAGCTAGCTGAGAAGCTCATGGAAGACGGGTTGCTCAAGCTCGTGTATGCCACTGGAACGTTGGCGCTCGGGATCGATATGCCCGTACGAACGGTGGTCCTGGAAGAGCTGCACCGCTGGAATGGTGCGGATTTCGTGAACCTGACTGCAACAGAGTATACGCAGCTCATTGGCCGGGCTGGCCGTCGTGGTAAAGACAAGTTTGGCAACGCGGTGGTATTGCACACCGATGATTTGGATATCCAAGCTTTAGCAGATCTCGGTTCTGGGCGTGTGGAGCCTTTGCAGTCTGCTTTCTTCCCGTCTTACAACACCGTCATCAATCTCTTGGCGTACTACTCCTATGAGGATGCGCGAGCCATCATGGGCACCTCATTCGCGCAGTATCAAAACAACGCCGATCTTGGACAGGTCGAGGCGCGCATTGTTCGCGTGCGTAACCGCATCGGGGAGCTGACGCAGGCGCTAGAAGGAACCTGTGAACGTGGAGACGTGGTTGAGTACATTCGCATGCGTGAACGTGCCGGGCGCGCTTCAAAGTCAGAGCGTAAACGCGCTAAAGCTGCCTATCGCGAGCGCATGGAAGACTCATGGAATGCCGTAGAGACCGGCAGGCTCTACGCCTATGCCCGTGAGGGTGAACTGGAGTATGGAGTCGTCTTATCTCGCGGAAAGGACAAGCTCCGGCTCGTCAATATTTTTGCCGAGATGGTATGGCTTCGTGAATCCGAACTTTCGGCGGAGATGCGTGATCTTGGGCGAATTGAGATGCCCTTCGGGATGTCGGCCAAGGATCCCGCGGTACGCGAGGATATTGCGGAGGCGATCATTGCTGCAGTCGACGATCGCACCGAGCTCGGAACGGACCGTGATCTCGAGGGCTCATGGGATCGCTTTGCAGTGAAGACCGATCCAGAGCTCGAATCGCATCCGGTGCATACCTGCCCCGATCTGAGAGACCACATCGAGGACGCCACCGAACTCATGTCGCTCGATTCCCGACTGGAAGAGCTCCATGGTATGCGCGAGGATTTCGACGAATCCGTAGCTAGAGAGTTTGACGCGACCGCTAATGTGTTGAAGTATCTAGGATTCATTCAGCCTGGCGAAGACGGTCACGTAAGGCTTGCCGGTGGAGCCAACATCCTGCGTGGCATTCACAACGAAGCTGATCTTTTGATCTGTCTGTCTCTCAGTGAATCGCAACTCGAGGAACTCAGTGCCGAAGAATTCGCGGGACTGTGCTCGGCGTTTCTGTGCGATCGTCGCCTAGGCGGTGATCTGCCGTGCGACCCACGCCTTCGCGCCGCATGGAGCGCGATCGAACGAAATTTGGTCTATCTTCTTGAACTCGAGTCGCAGGCCGGCATCATGCGTACGGCCGAACCATTTCCAGGCGCTGCTGGAGCCTTTACCGAATGGGCGCGAGGAGCCGATCTTGAGGCAGTCATGCACATGTCTAACCTGGTCGTGGGGGATTTCATATCTGCAAACCGTCGCCTTATCGACCTCCTTGGTCAACTCATCGATGTCGGAAACGGAAGCTGGATCGAGGCAAAAGCGCGTGAGGCTCGTGACCTCATCCGCCGTTGGGAATGGTTGTAGTTTACCCGTATTTTCTGTTGAAAATTGGGGCGGGAGAGACTGTTGTGAGGCGACACTCCGATGTGAGCTAACACACAAGGATGGATTCTCGCGCTTTACTCGGACCCTTCCGATTTGACACCAAATCGGACTTGAAAGTCCCGAGCGAAGAGGCCTACCGTTGGAGGACGCACTCAGGTGTAACGCAGGCCTTGCGGATAGTTCGATAGAAAACGATCAGAGATGGTCGGTCCGAGGAACTACCCTAGGGCCTGCGTTTTCTTGTTGGCCCGAGCCGCTATGCTCGTTATGTGAAAAACATGCCCGTGCCGATGAGGAAGCGCTACTGCATACCTCTTGCCATCCTTGGGGGAGTGGCGCTTTGGGCATCTCAAGAGCCACTAGCATTATGGCCACTAGCTTTCATTGGCATTGCAGTTCTTTGGGTGATCCTCCGAGGCTCAGGCGTGTTGCGCGCAGGTGGGCTCGCCTACCTCTGGGCCTTCACCTACTTCTTCTTGCTTTTCGATTGGGCGACACAGGCAACTGGAATTATCTTGGCCCAAATAGCCTTGGCGGGCGTTGAGGCTATCTATATCGGTATCCTCGGGATCGTGTGGGCGGGGATTCGGCGGGCGCCCATGGTGGTTGCGCGCCTACGCAAGTGCCAGCAGACACGATTACTCCGCGCTATATCTTCCCCCATTGTCGAAGTGTTACTCGCGGCCGCCTCGTGGACTGCCATGGAGGTGTTGCGCTTCGCGTGGCCGCTTGGCGGAATGCCGTGGGGAGCGCTCGGCTTTGCGATGATTGATTCACCGCTGGTGGCACTTGCGCCGATAGGTTCAACTCAACTGGTTGGCTCCGCCGTCGTCGTCATCGGAATTCTTCTTGGAACCGCAGCTGAAAAGATCCGCACTCACACTGGCCAAGCGATAATCTTGGCTATCACCGCCCTCTTCCTTGCTGTGGCGCCCGCAGTGCTCTCAATCGGCGCAAAGCCCGTGGGACACCATCGAATTGCGATAGTTCAGGGAAATGTCCCTAATCTTGCGACACTTGGCGAAGGGGATTCCCGAGCACTGATCGTGACTCAAAACCACGCCGACGCAACCCGCCTCATACTTGAGCAGAATCCCGATCTCATTCTGTGGCCCGAATCAGCCTCAGATCGCGACATACGCAAAGATCCTCAGGCGCAAAAGATCGTGACCGACATTGCCCGCGAGGCTGGCGTGCCCATCCTGCTCGGTACCCAAGAATACGTTGGGGACGTCCGCTACAACGACTACGTGGTGATGATGCCGGATGGTTCGATTACCGACACCTACTCAAAGCAACATCCAGTACCGTTTGGCGAGTATGTCCCAGGCCGAGATTTGCTGCGCCCAATTGCACCGATTGTGGACGAGGTGCGTACCGATATGGCCCCAGGCTCCGAGCCAGCACTTTTGAAAGTGGACCTCGAAGACAATTCACTCCAGTTAGCCACACCCATTTGTTTTGAGGTTGCCTACGATCTCATCGTCGCAGATGCCGTTCGGCTCGGTGCAAATATCATCGTTGTTCCCACGAACAACGCGACCTTCGGTGACACGGGAGAGCCCCATCAACAGTTCGCCATGACTCGGTTTAGAGCGGTGGAACACGGACGAACCGCCATTCAGGTTGCAACCTCAGGGATATCCGGCGTAGCCACCGCGAACGGTGTGGTGGGCTACGAGAGCGAGATCTTCACCCAAGATGCACAAGTGGTTTCGATTCCCTACTACGAAGAGATGACTTTGGCGACGACGACGGCGGTTGCCCGGCATGTGCTGGCGTACGCACTTGGCGTTGTTGCAGGTATGGTGGGTGTGTTCGGTTGGGTAAAGGACCGCCGCGCCTCGCGTCAGAAACGGAGAAAGAGCTGATTATGAAAGCACTTGTTTGCATTCCTACCTACAACGAGAAGGAATCGCTGCCTGACGTTATCACCCGGGTACGGGCGGCAGCGCCGGAGGTGGACATCCTTATTATTGATGACAATTCTCCCGACGGTACCGGCGACCTAGCCGACTCATTGGCGCTTTCCGATTCGAATATCCACGTTCTCCATCGAACTGCGAAGGACGGGCTCGGTAGGGCATACCTGCATGGCTTTTCTTGGGCGCTTGAACGCGATTACACGCACGTGTGCGAGATGGACGCCGATGGCTCGCACTTACCAGAGCAGCTCCCTGATCTTCTTGAGCGCGCACAGCAGGCTGATGCGCCAGACCTGGTAATCGGATCCCGCTGGGTTCGTGGGGGAGACGTGGTCAACTGGCCCAAGCATCGAGAGGTCCTTTCGCGTGGAGGCAATCTCTACATCAAGCTCTGGCTGAACCTGCCAGCAAAAGATGCAACGGCAGGATTTCGTGTCTTCCGAACCGATATCCTGCGCAAACTGGATTTCGATGACATCGAAGCTAAAGGATACTTCTTCCAGGTGGATATGACTCGTAAGCTCACCGAGCTTGGGGCCCGCATTGTGGAGGTCCCCATCAGCTTTCACGAGCGAGAGAAGGGTGAATCCAAGATGTCTGGCAATATCGTAGCCGAGGCAATGCTGCGCACCACGAAGCTGGGGCTCAAGAAGCGAATTCCAGAAGCAAAGGCAAGACTTTCACAGCTTCGCCGTAAGAAGTAGAAGGATTTCGCGCATTAAACAGCGCAACGAGCGCAAAAGCAGAAGAATGCCCGGCACGTGCCGGGCATTCTTCTTTGGCTGATATCTAGGCGAAGTCTAGGAGCTACTTTGTCCGTCTACGATTGTAGAGGCGGCCAGAACGCAAAAGGTCAAGGCGCTCGTCAAGGAGCACTTGCAGCTCGTCGGTGTTCCGACGCTCGAGAAGCATGTCCCAGTGCGTACGGGTAGGCTTCACATTCTTCTTCTCTTCCTCGCCGGTTCCGCCAATGAGCTTGGCTTCGGCGCCACACTTGCATTCCCAGCTCATCGGCGCATCGGCCTCGGCAGCAAGGGTAATGATGAAGCTATGGCCGTTGGAACACTGGAAGGTCTCCTCGCGACGGTCAACAAAGGCAACGCCAATATCCGACTCGAGAGAGTTGGCGCCAATCTTCATACCGCGCAGTGAGCGTTCTACCATTCAGACTCCTTAAATTGATCACGTCTACGTTATCACGGGACGCGAGAGGGGTTCCTCCCTGCTAACGCATCAGCAGCACGGATTAATCCCAAATGCGAGAAGGCCTGTGGGTAGTTTCCCGCCAGCCGTTCAAATGTGGGGGAGTACTCTTCCGATAGAAGACCGAGCGGGGAAGCAACTGCTACAAGCTTATCCATGAGCTCCTGCGCGTCGTCCATTCGGCCGCTAAGCGCATACTGCTCAATGAGCCAGAACGTACAGATAAGGAACGGATACTCGTCACCGTCAAGTCCATCGGCACCGGACTGCGTGCGGTATCGATAGAGGAATCCGCTTTCATCAACGAGGTCCCTCTCTAGGCGCGCGACAGTCTTGAGCATGCGCTCATCGTCGTATCCGAGATAGCCGATGTGTGCCAACTGAAGGAGTGACGCGTCGACCTCGCTTGAACCGTAGGTCTGCGTATACGACTCAATCTCTGAATTCCAACCGCGTTCTTCGATCTCCTGTGCGAGATGGTCGCGTAGTTCGCGCCAGCGATCAACAGGTCCGTCATATCCGAATTTCTCAACGGCCTTGATCCCGCGATCAAATGCGGCCCACATCATTGCCCGGGAGTGCGTGAACTCAGCTAGTTCGCCGCGCATCTCCCAGATGCCGTGCTCGGGGCGGTCAATGTTGTCTTCTGCGAACTTCAAAAGCGCGAGCTGAAGGCCCCAGGACCGTTCGTCGTCGTCGACCCCGAAACACCGAAGCTTATCCAGTGCCACCATGACTTCGCCGACGACGTCACCTTGGAATTGCTCGGCAGCTCCGTTCCCGATTCGGACCGGACGCGAGTCTTCGTATCCCTTGAGATGATTCAACTCAAACTCAGGAAGATGACGTTCTCCACCCGCGCCGTACATGATTCGAAGGTTCTCTGGATCGCCGGCAACCGCACGAAGGAGCCACTGGCGCCATGCTTCTGCACCATTCTTAAAGCCGTGCGAAATGAGCGCCTCAATTGTGAGTGCAGAATCGCGAAGCCAGGTATAGCGGTAGTCCCAGTTGCGTGAGCCGCCGAACTCTTCGGGAATCGATGTGGTTGGAGCAGCGACAATGCCGCCGGTCGTGTAATCCGTCAGCGCCCGGAGGGTCAGGAGCGAGCGCTCAATGTGTTCAGCATAGGGTCCCTCCGCCTTGATGTTCTTGGCCCAATTGGTCCAGAATTCTTCGGTCTGGTCGAGCAGGCTTTGCACGTCGACACGTTGCGGTGCCGGGGCAAAGCTTTCTGACCAGCTCAGTATCCACGTTGCTCGTTCACCTGAGACAAGGGGAAAGCAACCATAGTGGTGGTGGTTGTCGGCCGTGGGGAGCGGACCAGTGAGGTGGAAGGCTGAAGGACCGGCGACAGCGCGCAGAGCGGGGGTTCCCTCAATGTCGGTTGTGTCGACGTAAGGGGTTGCTTGGCCATATTCAAAACGAATAGACATCTCCACTTCGAGTTCTACTGAACCCTCTGTGCACTCGGCGATCCGGATAATATCGGACTCGTCTTCGTAGACGCCGCGCGTTGGCATAAAGTCGGTGATCCGCACCTTGCCGGTGGGAGTTTCCCAATCGGACTCCAAAATAAATGTTCCCGGCCGATATCGACGGTCCACCAGCGTGCCGTCCTTGGGAGCTACCTTCCATCGACCAGCTGTTTCATCATGTAACAGGGCTGTGAAAACTGCTGGTGAGTCGAATCGAGGGAAGCAAAGCCAATCAATTGACCCGCTTTCAGAAACCAGAGCGGCAGTGTGGACATCGGACAAAAGTGCATATTGCTCTAGGGGTGCGCTCATTAATTCATCGTCTCCAATCGCCGGCCGGGCCGCAATTCATTTCACCGCGCGCGATAAAACAGCAGTTTCGTGCGGAAAAGTCGGCTTTAGCATACCTAACGCCCTAAGCTTTAACCATGGCTGAAACGACGTTTATCATTCTTGGCGGAGCTGGTGACCTAGCAAAGAGGCTGCTCATTCCAGGGATCGCGCAATATGCTTCGCATCGAGGCACAAAGATATCGATCATTGGCGTTGGTCGCTCGGACGTGCCTAACTACGACGAATTCGTTGCTGAAGCGGTGAAAAGTGTTCCGGGGGAGTTCTCCGAACATCTGATCGACACCGCAGAATTTGTGGCGGGTGACGCGACCGATCCCAACGTGCTCAAGGACGTGCTTTCAGGTCGCGACGACGTCGTCCTCTATATGGCCCTCTCTCCAAGTGTGACGATCGATTCAGTGGCAGCCCTCAAAGACATTAAGTTGCCGAGGAAGTTCGCCATCGCGGTCGAAAAACCATTCGGTGAAGACGCGCAGTCCGCGAGAGAGCTCAATAGGGCACTACTTGACCTCACGTCCGAGGACAACGTTTTCCGCGTCGATCACTTTCTTACAATGTCCGGAACCCTCAATACGCAGGCGATCGTCGAATCGTCGATCTTCTCACGGCTATGGTCTGCTGAGGCCATTGAAAGTATCGAGCTCGTATACAACGAGGATCTGGGACTCGAGGGCCGGGCTGAATTTTATGATTCAACGGGCGCTGCAGAGGACATGATTCAGTCGCACCTTTTGCAAACGATGGCTCGTATTCTTTCCGTCGGTGACGAGATGTCCGAAGATGTGCTGGAGCCTGTCAAACTGAAAGACCGGGTGTATCGCGGTAGGTACACGCAGGGGTCAATAAATGGTAAAGAATTCCCAAACTATGTTGACGAAGAGGGCGTAGACCCAGAAAACAACACTGAAACCTGGGCTCACGTTGAGGTCGAGATCGACACCGACCGTTGGCGCGGCGTTCCAATCACTCTGGAATCCGGTAAGGCTGTCGGCAGCTTTGAAAAGCTCATTCGTGTCACTTACAAGACGCTCGCCGATGAGTTGCCGGATAGATTCGAGATTGAATTTAACGACGACGGCATCTCGCTTATGGTTGGCGCCCCAGACCCGGCAAACTCGGGTGAGCCGCAGAAGATTTGCCTGAGCGGTGAAGTTTCAGAATTCGACTTCAGCGCCTATGGGCGCGTGGTGGCGGCGATGATGGAAGGGCGTAACGAACTGGAAGTCTCGCGGCGCGCGGCAGAGCAAGGCTGGGAACTGATGGACATCATCGCCGAGCGGCTTGCCGAAGTTCCCATGTGGGAGTATCCAGCGGGATCGACTCGAGAAGAAATTATGGAGAGAGGTCGTTCTTTCGAGTGAATCCTTGAGGTAACTGCATTCCGGACGCAGCGTTCAGGTGAGGAAACATCCGATAATGTACATTATGTCAAATTAGCGAACCGGGCTGGTGTAGGTATTCCGGGGCTTGAGCATTTGCTCCTTATGCCCGATCCCCTGTGCCACGAGATATCAGCGCAACGACCACTATGTGGTACTTTGCGACTCCCTGCCCTTAGTCACATGCTTTTCCATAATTATTTGTTAATTTGATTGAACGCATAACGCATTATGGAAAGGTGAACCATGTCTGTAGAGCGCTATATCGTCGGAACCTCGGGTTCTTATCATCCTGGTACGCGATGCGATGTGGAATATGGTCCACTCGCCGCGCATGCCGTGGAACTTGCCGGTGTTTCTGGCCGCGCCCCCAAGATCGGTTATCTCGCAACGGCGTCGGGAGACCAAAAGGCTCGTCTCGCAGAACGCGCTGAGGCGATGCGTCTGCGCGGTTGGCAATTCAACCCGCTCACCCTCTATATGATGCCCAATGTGGAGGACCCACGTGAGTATCTACTCGACCAGGACGTCATCTGGGTTGATGGCGGATCCGTCGTTAACCTCTTGGCTTTGTGGAAAGCACACAACCTCGGGCCTGTGATGCGCGAAGCTTGGGAGAAAGGCATCATTCTTGCTGGTGTTTCAGCAGGGTCGATGTGCTGGCATATTGGTGGTGCTACGGACGCATTTGGGCCCACGCTGCGTCGTACAACGGACGGTCTCGGCTTCCTTCCTTACGGTAACGGCGTCCACTACGGCGTCAATCCGCTGCGTAGGCAGCTCATTCAGGAAATGGTTGGCGATGGCACATTCGAGCGCGCCTACTCCTCCGAGAATGGCATTGGCCTCGTGTACAAGGACACCGAGTTGGTCGACGTCGTCTCTGATCGGGAGGAAGTCTATGGCTGGCACACCTTCAGGGACGGCGACGAAGTACGCGAGGACCAACTTGTTCCGCGTCGGCTCCCTGACTGAGCAGGACCAGTTTCCCGTACTTTTTAGGCGCTAGAACCGGCAATCCTAGCTCCGGATCATTTTGCCACTAATATCCACGCGCGGGTTCGCTCGCCTAATCACAAGGAGCCTCAATGCTCTACGTCATCATCGCGCTGCTCGCAATCGCAGCGGTCGGTTACTTTATTGTTAAACGCGTGCATGCTGCCGCTGCGATCTTCTTCGTCGGCGTCATTTTGCTCATGGTCGCAGCTCTGACTGGTCAGGCCGACAATCGTTCCATCGAAATCGAAGCAACGGGGAATGGATTCCTCGACCAGCTTCTGGTAGTCGAGTCTCTGTTCAAGTCGCGCTTCTCCGGAATCGGCATGGCGATCATGGTTCTCTTCGGCTTCGTCGCCTACATGCGTCATATCGGAGCCGATGCGAAGACGGTCGTTATCCTCTCCGCTCCCCTACGCCGGCTTCATGGCTCCTACTGGCTCGTGCCTGTGGGCTTCCTAGTCGGAACGCTGATCTCGCTCGTCGTGCCATCGGCGTCGGCGCTATCTCTACTGCTGATCGCGACACTGCTTCCAGCGCTCGTGGCTGCTGGCTTAACGCCACTTACTGTTGGCGCAATCGTGGTTACGTCCTCCACGATCGTTCCCAGCCCACTTGAAGCTGGCCTCATTCGTGGCGCCGAACTCGTGGACATGCCTATTTCGGAGTACGTGTTTGGTCAGGTCGCAAAGGCCACCGTCCCCACACTCCTCATCATCGCGTTTGTCCATATGTGGTGGCAGCATCGCTGTGACGTGAAGGATCGCCAAAAGGCAGAGGCAAGGGTCGCTGCTGGTGAGATCCCGGCCGACGAGGTTTACGATCCATCCGAGGCAACGGTCAACGACGCGATTGAACGTGCGAAGGCTTTGCCGGGCTTCTACGCACTTCTCCCCCTCCTTCCGCTTTTTATCATCATTATTACGGCCGCACTTCAGCGCCTCGACGTGATCCCATTTGAGCTGGATATTCTTCCATCCACGGTGACGGCACTCTTCATCGCTGTTTTCATCGAAATCATTCGTCGTCGTTCGATTAATGAAGCAGTTGAGTCACTATCGAACTTCTTCAAGGGACTCGGTGAAGGCGCTGCTGGTGTGGTCTCGCTCTTGGTTGCAGCGGCTGTTCTTGTTGAGGGTATTACACAGCTCGGTGTGATCAAGATGCTCACGGACTCCACCTCCGGATCGCATGGAGCGGCAGCCCTGATCATCATCATCTTCACCGTTTCCACAGCCCTTCTGGCGGCACTTACGGGTTCGGGCGTGGCTCCGTACTTCGCCTTTGCCGAAGTTGTACCGGCGCTGTCGGCAGAGAGCGGCGTGCTTCCCATTCGCATGCTCAACTCGATCTGGGGAACCTCAAACCTGATGCGTCAGGTCTCCCCCGTGTGTGCTGCGGTACTCATTGTGGCAGGCGCGATTAAGGTCTCGCCTCTTGAGCTGGTGAAGCGAACTGCCGTTCCGATGATCGCTGGTACGATCTTGAACGTCGTGTTCTCTTTCCTATTCATTAGCGCATAAATTTCAAACGTTGAGGGCCCCAGTGGATAAAACTGGGGCCCTCAATTGTTTCGCTCAGGAACTACTACGACAGCTTTCCTGCCAAATGTAGGGCGGCAATGTAGCCAAATGTTACGCCCTGTCCAATGGTTGCGCCCGGTCCCGGATAAACCTTGCCGAATGCGTTGCCGGCAGCGTTACCGATGGCATACAGGCCCTCAATCGGGGTGCCCTCCGGCGTCAATGCGCGTCCGAACTCATCTGCAGAGACGCCTCCGCAGGTGCCCAAGTCGCCCGGAACAACCTCAATGGCATAGAAGGGACCCTTCTTGAGCGGGCGGAGGTTGGGGTTCGGCGTATTGGTTGGATCGCCGTAATAACGATCGTAGTGGGTGTTTCCGCGACCAAAGTCGTCGTCGTTCGCTTGGCTCGCCAACAAATTGAATCGTTCGACGCCCGCGGGCAGTCCATCGACACCCATCTTGGCAGCGAGCTCTTCGATGGTGTCACCCTTGATGGCGATGCCAGCCTCGTACCATTCCTTCGGCAATGCCATTCCCGGCATCAAAGTAGCTCCGAGCACGTAGCTATCGCGGTACTGCTTATCGAAGATAAGCCATGCCGGAAGGTGGGGCGCTTCGCCGTCGTCAAGTCCGAGCATGATTTGACCAGCGCTCATGTAATCGACGGATTCGTTCATGAAGCGGTGCCCAGTCTTATCCACGATCAGCGTGCCGGGAAGCGAACGCTCAGCGAGCAGCACCGATGGGCCGTCCTTCTTGCTCGCAGGCTTGATTGCCGGGAACCACCAAGTCTGATCCATGAGGAGCAGCTCAGCGCCAATGCTCTCAGCCATCATGTGAACCTCGCCGGTATTGCCCGGTGCACCGAAGGCCCATCCTTCTTCAAGGAACTCGGACTGGTACTTGTGGCGCATATCGAGGTTCCTGTCGAATCCGCCGTTAGCGAGGATGACGCCCTTCTTGGCCTCGATGCGAACCGATGTGCCGTCGTGGTCTACCACGACGCCGGTTACTCGCTCGCCGTCCTTGAGAATTTCAGTGACGCCAGCGTTGTTCCACAGGTTAACTCCAGCGGCTTTCGCTCCAGCGTAGAGGCCGGCAGCGAGGGCGATGCCGCCTGCCACGTACTTCCGTTTGAGCGCCATACCTCCAATTCCTTGCGCCACTCGCGTACCAATCTTTGGGATTGCCTTGGTCGGCCGGCTCTTCATCAAGTTCATCCACTTGTAATCGACAGATGTTACTGGCATGGGCACAGGAGCTGACATATCGCCAGAGCGGATGAGATCCACATCGTCCCCAAGAATATTGATGTCGAAGGGCTGCGGCTCGACAGACCGACCGATAGGTGAACCACCTTCGAGGTCAGAGAAGTAGTCAGCGTATTCTGGCATGTGCCCGAGCTTCAGTGGCGTGTGCCGTTCAATGGCATCCACAGCTGCGGGTGCATACCTCAAAAACGCAGAGCGGCGCGCCCGCGGTGAATCTTCGCCACTAATTTGGTCGAGGTACTTTTCTACTCGTTGTACGGAGTCCTCGATCCCCTTCTTCTTCACAACCGAATTGTTTGGCATCCACATTCCGCCACCCGACATCGCTGTCGAGCCACCAAATGTCTCTGTCTTCTCTACCAGTAGAGTTGATAGACCATTCTTAGCGGCAGTCATTGCTGCCATGAGTCCGGTACCGGAACCTACAACCACGACGTCGTAGCTTTCGTCCCACTTGTTTTCCATCGGATATCCTCCTAAGTCACTGTTCGTTCCATTATGTCGAACCCCTGTGGTCTAGGCCATGAAAGCGTGGATTAAGGACCTAAGTGAGAATACTAAAACACTCCGTCTCAATTACTCTCTTGGCTGGCCCTTCGGCTTCTCATCGGAATGATTCCCCCACCCGAAGTAAGAATCGACTACCTCAAGAGCGAACCGGGTGCGCGACTTGGTGTTCGGATTGTCCCGAAGGAGAATGACTCCCTGAACCATCGCAAGGAGCATATTGAGATCCTCGATTGTGGTCTTCTTCGGCACGTCTCCCTTTTCTATGGACTGCTGAAGAACACCGTCCAAGAAAGTGAAGTAACGATGTCGCATCGACTCCAACGTGCCAAAGTGTTCGGGTCCCATCACGAAAACACTCAAGAGATTTGGTGATTGTGCAACGAAGTGAATATAGCCCTCAATGACGCGTCGAAGGCCGTCATCCTTGTCCTCGTTAGCTAGTTCCTCCAGCTGTTCTAGCTGATAGAGGTAGATGCCGTGGATCAGATCATTGCGGCTGTTGAAGTTACGGTAGAACGTGGCTCGACCTACCTGGGCTTCTTCGTAGATCATGGAGATCGGTGCGTTGACGCCGTGCTGAGCGAATACTCGCTTTGCGGCGGCGATAATCTCTTCCCGGTTTCGCCGTGCATCTTTCCTTTGAGCCATACAACGAGAATACGGCACTTGGCGGATACAATCGTGTGCACGGATACAAACCTGTGCGGCCATTGAGAATGCACTTTAACGACTATCGGTTAGCCCGTGCCGTGGATGGCTAGGAACTAGCCAGTTTTAGTGCCGCGTGAGTGCCTGAAGCATTGGCTCCAATGCCTGCCACGCTGACTCACTCTCCTCTGGATGATCGTTTATCCAACTGAGTATCGTCAGCAAAATGCTCTCGGCAAGCTGAGCTTGCAACCCCTCGGATAGTTCTGTTTGAAGCACGCCGAGCTCACGTGCGCACCGCATCATAGCCACAAGCCAGGCTTGAATGTGACCTCGTAGGAATCCAATCGGACCGCCCTTGGGGCTATCTGGCTGAAAGCCGACAACGGCCAGCCACTGAACGGCTGATCCCGGCTCAGAATTCTCGGCGAGATCATCAATCACGGATCGAACGCCACGCCAGTAGGTCTCAGCAGACAACTCCCCCGGGTCCGGAATGGAAATCTTCGCAGCGCACTCTTCAATTGCGGCACCGGCCACGATGTTAAACAGCTCTTCCTTATCCGCAAAATAGTGATAGAAGGATGACTTCGAGAATCCGGCATCTTTGAGGATCTGGTTGAGCGAGGCGTCCGAATAGCCTGAGGCGAATTCCTTAGCTGCAGCCTGAAAGAGCCTCGCTCGCCTGTCTTTTCCCATTGGTTGTGCCGTTCGCGCCATAAGTCAATGCTATGCACAAAACGGACCCCGCAAGTGATTCACTCGCGGGATACCTGATAAAGAATAAGCGCTACATAACGTTACGTCGCGCTGCGCGGCGCGCAGCGAGTTCGTCGACAACCGCATCCTCGGCGCGCTCTGTTGGAAGTTCGCTGAGTGAGCCTTCGACTTCGCGCCAAACACGTCCCACAGCAATTCCGAAAACACCCTGACCTCCCGCGATAAGATCGATAACCTCATCGTTGGACGTGCACAGGTAGACCGAGGCACCGTCAGACATCAGCGTGATAACCGCGAGATCCTCTACCCCGTATTCGGCAAGTTGTGCGACTGCCACGCGGATTTGCTGGAGTGAGACTCCGGTGTCGAGAAGACGCTTAACGACCTTCAATACAAGAATGTCGCGGAACGAGTACAGGCGCTGCGAGCCGGATCCGTGTGCGGATCGAATGGAAGGCTCAACCAATCCAATACGATCCCAGTAGTCGAGTTGGCGGTATGTGATGCCTACTGCGCGGCAAACGGCGGGACCACGGTAGCCGGTCTCACTATCGAGATCCGGCAGCGTATCTCCAAAAAGCATCTGTTGTGCTCGCTGCGGATGAACGCCTTGTGCGGTTGCGTCGCTCACGTCAGCCTCCTTGTAAAAATGACTACATTCAGATTATGCCCCAGCCGCGTGATTCTCAACGACATCGTTAAACTCGGCGCGGTGTGTCGCACGGCCGTGTCTCAAGTACTACTTGAGGTAGTTCGCCGTAATTAGCGTAGCTCTACGTCCACGTTTTCGAGGAGCAATGAGCGATAGAGATTCGTCAGCATCGCTGAGAGTTCACCGGTTTCAGCGATTACGCGTTCCTTGGCTACGGGAGTGTTGCGGGCACGCTCCGCGGCGAGCATAGATACCACTGTGACGGCGTGGGAGTGAGCAGAGTTACGGACGGACTTGAGTTGGCGGATATCCATTCCGGACTCTTCGAGAAGCGTCGCATATCGAACGATATCTACAGCCTGCGAGGTAAGACGTCCACGCGAATCAGGCACGAGAAGTCCGGCATCGATGTACCGATCGATCTGAGCCATGGAGGCCCCAACGAGGTCAGCGAGCTCCTTCTTATGCAGCCGCGTACCAGGCCGAGGCATTTGTACCTCATCAGATGCCAATGCGCGCATCCGACCCGGGTGGTCGTGCTCGGACTCACCGCTATCGAGTTGACGCAGCATCTCCTTGATTTGCGGAAGCCGAACGTAGCGATCACGCTGCTCGGTCAGAATGAAACGGAGCCGTTCTACATCCGCGTGCGAAAAGAGCCTCTGATTAGAGTCAGTGCGCTGCGGAGTAATGAGCTCCTGCGAATCCAAGTAACGAATTTTCGAGGCTGCTAGAAACGGGAACTCCGAACTCAAGAGCTTGAGGACTTCGCCAATCTTGAGTGTGGGATCATGCGATACGTCCTGTGGCCACGAACTCGGGACGTTGTCCTCCCAAGCAGGTTGTGCCAGAGGAGTCATTCGCCCGCCTCAGGTGCGGCGGGTTCACCGGCATTCTCAGCCGCAGGTGAGCCGTAGAAGATCAGCTGGAACTTTCCAATTCTGACTTCGTCCCCATCAGAGAGCCGGGCTTCTTCAATCTGCTGAAGATTCACATACGTGCCATTGAGGGAACGGGAATCACGCACATAAAAGTCAGAACCTGAGCGCAAGAAATATGCATGCTTGCGTGACACGGTCACGTCGTCTAAGAAGATATCCGACTTTGGATGGCGCCCGACTGTTGTGGAGTCTGCATTGAGCAAGAAACGTGCTCCAGAGTTCGGCCCGTGAAGCGAAATAAGTAGCGCGGAGGTGGCTGGCAATGCATTGATTGTCGCAATATCCTCAGCATCTAGGCCACGACTTTTTGCCGGGGTTTCCGAATGAGAAGTGATCGCAGTAAAGCGCGTTGTGGACCTCGGGTCTCCTGCGCTCTGTGACGCATCGAATTCTCTCATCGCTCCTCCTCCGTCGATTGCTCTCCACTTTAACCTAAAACTTTTGCCCTTGATATGCGGGAGTGAAATTATGATCAAACCTGTGGACGCAAGTACGATTTATGCTTCCTAAATCGGTAAAAAGTCCTACTAACTCTTGTTATCGAGTGCTTGGTTTTTGAGCATGCGCTCGTGATCATCTCGGCAATCGAGCACAATCTTGCGCAGCGCGGACGGCGCATCTAGGTTGTCATCCAGCCACCTTGTTGCTGCTGTTAGTTCGGCATTCTCACCAGCTTGTGTATCGTGATCAGAGAACGGATAAAGACCGTAAATGATGCGTTCTGCAATCTCCTGAGAGTGGCGCGACCATACGTCGCTTATCCTCTCAAAGTAGTCCGGCAGCACTTTGCGAGCTTCCTCGGTGCGTGCCGGGTGGGTAAATCCGCTAATGAGCGCAGAAATATGGTCGTTTGATACGTCGCCGTTAAGAATTCTCTGAAGAGTTCCGGCGCGATCTCCGGGAAGAGAAGCAACAGCTTCGAGATGGGCGACGACGTCGGTGGCGCTCTTTGATTTCTCCAGCTCGGCATCCAATGTGGCTTTGTCAACGCCACCGTGGGCTGCGCGTGTGGTGAGGAGCATCCAGCGTAGGTCACGGTCATCGGTACGGTCGAGGACCGTGCCAATGTCGGAGTCGCGATCCGGCAGCGTCGCACCTATGCGAGACAGGGTGCGTGTCCAAATCGTATGCTGATCCGATCCCGGGGTGCTTTGCTCCCACGCCTCGAGAGCCGCGGCGAAGAATTCGTCTTGTGCTGCGGCGCGATATTCCGTCGCAGTGAAGCGACGAAGTGCACCCACTGACGCGAGCGTGCGCTGGGATAGGAGTCCTGAATCGCCGAGGTCGGGCTGTGCTGCTGTGAACTGGGCGTAGTTGTGCGCCCCCATCAGCCCGTCGCGAGTCATTTGCCAAAGAGCGGAACTCACCACCGATCGCGAAAGATCGTTATCGAGATCTATGTCTATCGCGGTCCGAGCGGAACGTTCGTCGAAGGTGATCTTGATGTAGGACAAGGCGTCGTCGTTGGGAAGAATGAGGTCAACGTCTGCCCCACCGAGGTCTTCCCAAGGAATATGAACGCTATCGCGAAGATCGATCGTTACAGACCCTTCCATTGAAAGTACGCCACCGGTATCGCTCCATCCTGACACCTTGAGCCGATGCGGACGCGTGATTCTCTTGCCCGTTGTCGGGTCGGTTCCTTCCTGCGTTAGCAGCACACCGTCGTCGGTACGCTGAACTCTGACAGTTGAGACCCCTGCCGTCTGGAGCCATTCGCGACTCCATTCACGCAAGTCACGTCCAGAGGCGCGCTCAAGTGCGTCAAGCAAATCGTCGAGAGTCGCGTTCGCGAATGCATGGTCGCGGAAGTACGCGCGTGCACCGTTGAAGAACGCCTCTTCGCCAACCCATGCAACCAACTGACGCAGTGCGGCGGCGCCCTTGGCATAGGTAATGCCGTCGAATACCTGATCTGCAGCCTCAAGATCGGGTACGTCAGCGACGATGGGGTGGGTGGTTGGGTATTGGTCGTTCTGAAGGGCCCAAGAGACTCGCTGGCCTGCGAAGTTAACCCAGGCTTCCTTGTATTGCGTGGCTTCGGCGGAGGCCCAGGCCCCCATGAATTCTGCGAAAGACTCCTTCAGCCAGAGATCATCCCACCACGTCGGTGTGGTGAGGTCACCAAACCACATGTGGGACATCTCGTGAAGGATGGTGTTGGCGCGCCCCGCACGCTGTGCGCGAGTGGACAGTCCACGATGGATGTAGGCGTCTTCGTTGAAAGTCACGCAGCCGGGATTCTCCATTGCGCCGAGGTTGTATTCGGGTACGAACACGGAGTCGTACTTTCCCCACGGATACTTGAAGTCAAAAGCCGCCGGAAATGCGTGCAAACCCTGCTTGGTGACCGTGGAAATATCGTCGAGGTCAAAGTACGGGGCCAGGCTTGTCCTGCAGTAAAAGCCAAGATCAATCCGCTGGTTATCGAGCTCTATCACATCGTCGAAACCTGTATAGGGGCCGCAAATAAATGCCGTGAGGTAGGTGGGCATTGGCTTGGTCTCGACGAAACTCCAGCAACTGCACGCCTGCCCAAGTGAATTGGTATCCACATCGGTGCGATGGTCTTCGGCGCCGTTCGACAGCACAACCCAACTTCGCGGCGCCAGAATAGAAATCTTGAAGGGTGTCTTCAGGTCTGGCTGCTCGAAGTTAGGGAAAACGCGGCGGGCATCGGCGGGTTCAAACTGAGAGTAAAGGTATGTTTCGTTGTCCTCGGGGTCAACGAAGCGATGGAGGCCCTCCCCCGTCGTCGAGTAGCGTGCCTGTCCTGTAATGGACAGATTATGTTCGCCCGGTGAAAGCTGCGGAAGAGTGATGCGAGCTCCGTCGAACTCGACGTCCGTATCCCAGCCATCGACCTTCACGCTCGAGACACTCTCGCCCAAGAAATCAATGAAGGTAGTGATAGCTTCGCGTACTTCAACCCGGATGTGGCTGTTGACCGTAAATGTCTTTGAACTGGGCACCACCGCCTCGCGTACGTCCAAGATGATCTCGTGGCATTCGATTCGAAGGGCTTTGCTGCGTGTCTGCGCTTCGGAGCGCTTAAGGTTCTCAGTCACGACTCCATTCAATCGCGTAAAGCTAGGTACTTCAAAATAGAACTCTGTCGCGTTGTAGGCTGGTTGGCATGAATCTATCGACTGTGCTTGTACGTAAGCCTTCGCCCTCACTGGCAGACGGTCTCCTCACCCATCTTGAACCCGATGCGGTTTCGGCAGACCTTGCCTTAGAGCAGTGGACTAACTACAGGGAGATCTTGACCGATTACGCCGCGGTTATCGATGTCGAGCCAGCCCCGGATTGCCCAGACTCAGTCTTTATTGAAGACACGGTGTTCACGTATGGCAATACCGCGGTAATGACGAGCCTTCGCTACCCATCCCGTCAGCCAGAACACGCCGGAGTTCGCACGGCCGTTGAATCGCTTGGTTTTGACGTCGTGGAACTACCCGAGGGGGCTTTTCTTGAAGGTGGAGACATCCTCAAGTTTGGCGACCACGTGTGGGTGGGTAAGTCAACAAGAACTAACGACGCCGGAATCGCAGCGTTGCGAGAGATCCTCGGAAAGCATGGGGTTGAAGTCACTGCGGTTCCGGTCGAGAAGGCACTTCATTTGAAGTCGGCTATTACTGCACTGCCGGACGGGACGTTCCTCGCACACCCGGACTATGCGCCAGAAGAAAAATATTTCCCCGGCTATCGCAGGGCTCCCGAATTTCTCGGATCACAGGTCATCTTGCTCGGTGGCGATACCGTGATGCTCTCGGAGTCTGGCCCGAAGACAGCAGCGATGCTCTCTGCGGAAGGATTCCATGTCATCACCACTCCTATGACGGAGTTTGAAAAAACTGAAGGTTGCGTGACCTGTCTTTCCGTGCGAATCCGTAACTGAGACAACACCCACGAAACTCAAGCCGCATAGGAATTGGAAAACTCCGCTCGTGTTGGCTAATCTTGAGTAGTTGGAAAACGGGCTATGGCGCAGTTTGGTAGCGCACTTGACTGGGGGTCAAGGGGTCGTGGGTTCAAATCCCGCTAGCCCGACCATGTAGAACGCTGGTATCTCAACGAAAACGAGATGCCAGCGTTTCTTCATTGAGGGGTCGCCCCCTTATCCGCCCCTCTACGGCGGCGATGCCGGTATCGAAATAAGATGCCCACCACAGTACTCAAATACTTGGTGGGCTGGACGATACCTAGCTGGAAGGCACCGCCATGACCAACAATACTCCAACACCATCTGCCGGGGTGAGAAGGTGCCCTCGGAGAAGTTGATATCTTTCCACCTCAACTCACGTGCCTCACCGAGTCTGATCCCGGTCATGAGCATGAACTTAAACATCGGCAACATCGAATCCGGCAGTTCTCGCACTAGTCCTTCAATCTCAAGGTCGGAAAGTCCTCGAGCCGCATGGCGACGTGACTCTTCAGCTTTGCATGACGCTGCTACATTCTCATCCGTCTCAGACGTGCAGGGAGACACCTCAACAATATTGAGGGCCTCAGCAGACCGCATGATCGCCCTAAACAGCTCATAGGCGTGCCGGCGTGCTCCTGGACGGCCGGGGGCGAGCTCGACCAGGGCCCAGTCATCGACCGCTTCCGGCGTTATATCTACTAGGGCGACATCGCCCCATCGGGGGAGTAGATGATTTCTGAGCAAAGACTCATTCGTACGCTTCACAGACTGTTTATGGCGCTGCGTCCGCTTCTTAGTCCACGTGTCAGCAAACTCTTTGAACGTCCGCTTAGCGCGCCGACTCTCGACCTTCGCCCGATCCTCAGTCTCCCGCAACTGCGACAGGGACACCCAAGCACCTCGATCAATCTTTGTCTCTTGCTCAGCAAGCCACCTGCTCGCTACTGTCGTTTGCTTGAAGGTCTTAGTTATGCGCCGGGGCTCGCCCTGGTAGCCGAATCGTGGATTAGCGAATCATGCTTCATGTCCGATGCCGCCCTTGAAAGTCCTACGCGGCACCTTACGAATCTTCCCAAATGATCGACGTTTAGCCATGCCAGTGATTCACCCCCTTTGCTCACCCCCTAAAGGGTGTAACATCATGGGAACCGATGGCAAGTGATGGAAGATAGGGCTTAACCTCGGTCCGAGATATTGGCAGTAACACGCGGGTTAAACGTCGATACGTCAACAGATAATCCAATGAGGGGTCGTGGGTTCACATCAGTCACCCACGAACAAGACTCTTTAGCGCCCGCTCGCCGGTCGGA